>WHSY01000058.1 GCA_009379815.1 Pseudonocardiaceae bacterium | reverse complement strand
ACCCCGAGGCCCAGCACGACGCCCTGACCGCGGCCGGCTGCGAACAGGTGTTCGTACGCCACGACGCCGAGAGCTGCCAGGCCTGCGCCCGAGCCTGCCGGGCCGCGGCCGAGCAGTGCCGGGCCATGGCCACCACCTGATCCGTGCCGGCGGTTGGGGGTCCGGCATCACACCCGGTGCCGGCCTCCTCCTCCCGGGCCGACGACCCGCCAGCCAAGCCCAGCCCCGACGAGCTCAGTTCCCCACGGCGAGCCCCCAACACCCCCCTGCAGGGCACACGCCCGGTGCCGGTCGCGATCGTCGGGCCCTCGATGAAGGCCACCCGCTCCCTGGGTCGGGTGAATGCCGGGCCAGCACAGTTGACCTTTCCCTAGGGGCAAGGTTCTAGTGTCCGCCCCCGATACGCGACGCGGCTGGCGCACTCTTCGCCGAAGCTGCACTCGGTGGTTTAGTGGAGCCGGTGCTCCCGACGACGGTGCCGGCGCAGACCAGGGTCGTGCACTGCGGCACTCCCGTGGCCAGTCGGACGAGCACTCAACGCCCGAGTCGTTCTCGCCGCCGTTGCACCGTTCGCCGAGCTCCCGGACCGGGGGTAATCGGGGGCTCATAGCCCCCGATTACCAGCAGCGGGCAGTGGAGCGCGCCATCGTGTCATGCGCCGGTGCTTGACTGCGAGATGGCTCGTAGTTGTGGCCAAAGTTGTGACCACGGCTGTCGGGGGCCCTGGCAGACCCAGATCGGTGCGCCTTGCAGGGCGTTGTTTATGTTGAGCCCGTTGTCCACCTGGCCGGCCTGGCGGACTGTGGCGAAGTGGGGGCGCAGCGACTCGGCGCTGGCGCCGACATAGATGATGGTGCTGGTGTCAGCCGGTGGTGCGCCGAAGTACCAGTAGCCTCGGCTGGGGCTGTAGGCGTCGGGCGCGCCGCGCTGCGGGCCGAACCGGTCGATGGCGGCGGCTGCCCCGTAGGACTCGCTGACCACTATTGCATCGCGCTGCGCCGCCGGCGGCAGACCATGGTGGATGTCGGCGACGGTGCCGGCCAGCTGCGGCCAGCCGATCTCGTTGAGGTGGAAGTTGACGGGCTGTGTGGGCTGGCCAGCATGCCAAGACACCGGCTGCCACGGCAATACGTTCACCGCTAGCAGCGCGGACAGTGCATAGACCGGCCAGGTGCGAACCCAGCGCCACCAGCTCGCCGCCCGGTGTCGTTGCAGCTCCACGGCGGCCACTGCCCACAACAGCCCATAGAGTCCGGCCACGTAGTAGGGCCGGCCGTTGGCGACGAGCATGATCGCGGTGACGCCGAGCGCCGTGGCTCCGAGGAACCGGTACGGTCGAAGCTGCGGGGAACGCAACAGCCGCCACAGGCCGTAACAGCCCAGCACCACCCCGACGAGCAGGCCCGCGCCCAGGCCCGCCAGCGGGAGGAATGCCAGGCGGCCCCCGACGTGGGCCATCTCATGGGACACTGCCCCGGTCATCTGCAGATACGGCCAGTGATTGCGTGCCTGCCACACCAACGTCGGCAGCGTGACGACACCCGCGAGGGCAGCGCCCACCCATAGCATCGGCCGGCGCAGCAGCTCGCGGGGACCGAAGACCAGCACGCTGACACCCAGCGCCAGCCAGAACGCGGGGATTAAGAACTTCACCTGCAGCGTCAGGGCCGTGACCACCCCGGAAAGAAGTAGCAGCCGGTCATCGGGCCGGTCCTGCTCACGAGTACGCACCCACCGCACCACCAGCCAGATGATCACCGTCCATCCGAACGGATCGAGAGTCGAGGTCGCCAACAAATGTCCGGTAGCCAGCAGGTAAGGCGAGGCCGCGGAGGCTCCCGCTGCCATGACCTGCGCCCCTCGCTGCCCGCCAAGCTCTCGGGCGATCAGTGCCGTCACCACGACGCCGGAGATAGTCACGATGGTCGCCGGCAGCCGCAACCCGACCAGCGAACCGCCGGTGACTTCGTCGGTAACCCGCGCGAGCAGCGGCACCAACCACGGCTGGTCCGCATATCCCCAGGCCAGATGCTGCCCGGCGGCCAAGAAGTACAACTCATCGCTGAAATAGCCGTACCTGCCGCTAAACGCAAGCAGTACCAGCCCCATCGCAGCCGCGATCGCGAACACCGGACCCCGCGCGAACGTCGGGAGCTGGTCCTGCGGCCGCACCGGCCCGACCGTCCGGCTATCAGCGCGCCTTCGGGTAGCAAGATCGAACGGGCCCGTGGCTCCCAAGTAGGAGGTCGTGTCGGAGTCAGGGTCGACCATCGATCAGGAACGTCTCATGATACGGCTTGGTCCTGCCACTGTGAGGTATGCGGGTTCGCGTCCAGGACACTTTCAAGCTCAGCTCACCACGTCGGATCCGCGACAATCCAATGTCAATCTGCAATGTTCTCGTGACCCGTTTTCTAGCGGCGCGACCGCTGCGACGCCAGGCTGTGAGGCGGCCAGCACCCGTCGTACGGCATCCGTGCTGGGTGCTGGCCACGTGGGATCTCTGTTGGCCGACAGCACCTAACGTGATGCGGTCCCGGTCAGGGTTCCTCTTGCGGGGGTCGCCGCTGTCTTCGAGGCCGCACGCGCGAATGCATTCGGCTTGATGGTGACTGGTCGAACTCGAACGAGAGAGTCTGGGCGCATCGCTCGAATTTTGCGGTCAGTTGCTGCTCGTTGCCGGCGGCGGTGTAGATGTTGGCGATCTTGTAGCTGTAGCTGTCCTGGCTTGTGAGCGCCGACAGGCGGTCGCCCTGGTGGGCGAGGAGGTCGATGGTGACTCCGTCGAGTTCGCGTTCCAGGGCGGTGACCTCATCGTCGGTGGGCTCGCGGCGGACCACCCCGTCGTTCCAGTGCCGCAGGAACCACTTGGCCGACAACGGGTACGGACCCGCCCGGCGCGGCATGTCGGGGTCGCGGCCCAGCGCCAGCCGCAGCATGCCCTGGTGGTTGGGTGCACCGTCGACCTGCTCGAACAGCTCGGCATGCGACTGGGAGTGCCGCGGGTTGACCTCCAGCACCCGGAGCGTGTCGCTGGCCTCGTCCCAGAAGAACTCGATGTTGAACGTGGTGTTGTTCAGCTCGACCTGCTCGAGGACACGGGCCGCCACATCGGCCATTCGGTCACAAACCTGGTCGGGCACCGACGCGGGGTACTGGAAGCGCAGGAAGCTGGGGCTGTCGGGGTATGTGATCGACTCGACGACGCCGTAGATGGTGGTCTGGCCGTGGTAGCGGTAGCCCTCGATGGTCAGTTGCCGGCCGCTGACCGACTCCTCTGCGACACAGGCCTGTCCGCCGATCTCGGCGATCAGGTCGGGCAGGTCCAGGTGCTCGAGCACGACCTCGAACGGGGCCCCGATACGGCCGATGCGCGGGCGGATCTGTTCCAGCGCGTCGCGGAACTCCCCGGTGTTCGAGACTCCGAAGGCCAGCGCCGACGAGGACGACTTCACCGGCTTGACCCACAGCGGGTAGTTCACGCCCTCGGGCGGGTCGATGTCGCGCGCCGGGTCGACGAGCCCGAAGGCCGGGTACTCGTCGATGACCTGCTGCTGCTCGAGGCGGCTCCAGTACTTGTGTTCGCACTTGACGACCGCGTCCAGGCTCGCGCAGGTCAATCCCCCGAGGCGGCGACACAGGATCGGCACCATCGTGCTGACCGGGAAGTCCCAGAAGCCGATGATCGCATCGACGCTGCCGTCGAAGTTCTCCAGCTGCGTCTGCGCCTTCTCCAGCAGCTCGCGCAGCGGGATCTGTTCGCCGTACTGCAGCTCCTCGATGGTCAGCAGCGGGTGGAAGCGGTACTGGCTGGCGTCCGGGAGGTCCTTGAGCAGCTTGTGGTTGTGGTTGTCAAGGCCCAGCACGAACACGTCGTCGGCCACACACACCGTCCTTCCTGCCTGGTTCTCTTCGTGGACGTGGGCTTGCTTTCAGTGTGCCGCGCGCGGTGGTTATTGCGGACTTCACTGCTGAGGGTGCTCGTTCAGCCACGAGCTCGACGTCGGGGTGAAGTGCGGGTGCCAGCGCTTGCGGCGGGGATGGGCCAGCCAGGTGGTGATCTCCGGGGCCTTGTGCGCGGAGAGGTTGTCGAGCACGACGTGCACGTCGAGTTCGCGGTCCACGCGGGCATCGATCTGTTTGAAGAACCGCAGCACGTCGGCGGCGGTATGCCCTTTCTGGCACTGGGTAAGGACCTCGCCGGTGGCGACATTCAGCGCCGCGAACAGGTCGGTGGTGCCGTTGCGCTTGTAGTCATGGGTCATCGTGCCGGCCCGCCCGGGTCGCATCGGCAGGCTCGGCTGGGTGCGGTCCAGGGCCTGGCACTGGGTCTTCTGGTCTTCTCATCGAAGCTGAACACCACCGCCCGCTGCGGGGGATCCATGTACAGGCCGACCACGTCGACCAGCTTGTCCTCGAACCGCGGATCATTCGAGATCTTGAACGTGTCGACCTTCCACGGCTTGAGGTTGTGATCGGACCAGATGCGGGCCACGGCGTCCTTACCGATCCCCAACCGGCGCGCCAGCGACCGCCCTTCGGCGACCGCAGCGGGCACCAGGAGCCCCCCGAACGGCCCCGACCCGATGACCCTGGCCTGCTCGCCCAGCTGGCCACCCACGCCCGCCGTCGGGGTCTTCCCGGTACGGCCAGCACCGACGGGTAACTTCTCCCGGTTGCCGGGCCCCGGGTAAGGAAGAAGGTCAGCAGGGCCACCTCCCTGGCTGGGTGCCGACGGTTCGGGACGGGTTCGGCACGGTTGGCGCGGTTGGCAACGCCAGCTCGGCCGTCGGCTCGGCTGTTACCCGCACGGCAGCGTCAGCGCTGCGGGGCGTAGCCGGCCAGTTCGTCGAGGACCAGATCGGCGGCGATGGGTCCGATCCCGAGGTACCACAGGTCGTCGCTGACCTGGTGGGCGTCGCCGCGGGTGACCGCGCCGAGCCGCTGCCACAGTGAACCGGCGGTCAGTTGGCCCATCTGGGTCCCGCCGTCTTGCCCGTAGGCGGCGTAGAACAGCCGATGCCCTGGCGGGCCAGGTCGGTGACGGTCTCGGTCAGGTGCAGGCTGCCGCGGCCGAGCCGGTCGAGCTTGCACACCACCAGAGTGTCGCCGGGCAGCAGCACCTCGCGTAGCTGGCCCAGGGCGGGCCGGTCGGCGCGGGTGCCGCTGGCGTGGTCGGTGAAGACGCACACACCCGGCGGTGTGCAGCGCCTCAAGCTGGGTCTCGGGTGACTGGCTGCGGGTGGAGACCCGGGCGTAGCCGTAGCGGTGTCCTGTCATGACCGGCAGCGTGGCGCAAACGTCCGGGTCGCAGGTGGAACGGCGCGCGGTTTCGGACAAGTGCAGCTCCTTTGGGTGACACCGCTACGAAGTAGCACAGTGACCGCCACCCGCTCCCAGCCCGCTCCAAGCCCCACAGGTGGCGGTTTGGCCGCTCCGGCAGATCATCCCAGTTTGCGGTCAGCGCCGCGCTCAGGAGTTCCGGGCCGGTTAGAGGGGTTGCGGCTCGGGCTCGGGAAACGGATCGGGCACTGGGGGCAATGGGTCCGGGGCCGGCGGCAACGGGCCAGGGCCTGGGCCTGGGTCTGGGTCTGGCGGTTCCGGCTCGGGCGGCACCGTGGCACGGTCGGGAACCACAGGATGAACCTCCCTCCGTGATGGTCAGTTACCTATCCGCCGTACCCGCGGGTGGCCGGGCCTAAACCGGACGGACGTCGCTGCGGTGACCTGTGGGCTTCTGGTTGGCGGCGCAGCGCGCCGGGTAGCGCAGCGTAAGACGATGTCTCGACTCGGACCTGGCGCCGATGGTCTCGAATGCCGGCCGACCACGGGCCACGCAAGGTCCCGAGACCGCCGCGCCGCGGCGCGGATGGTGGTGGGGGTGGACGGTTCACCGCAGTCCCACATCGCCTTGCACTGGGCCGTCGAGCAGGCCCGGCGCACTGGGCCGTCGAGCAGGCCCGGCGCACTGGGGCGCGGGTCCACGCGGTGGCCGCCTGGGTGCCACCGGCCCCGGTGGGCGCGGGTTCCGAGCTCGCGCCGGTGCACTGGTCACCACCGCTCTGGTCACCGACGCGGAGCTGCGGGCCGAGGCCCAGCACTGGTTGAGCGCAGCCATGACAGGCCTCGCTGCCGGCCCCGAGCAGCTCGTGGATCGCCACGTCGGGGGAGGGTGACGCCGCTACCGTGCTGCTGGAGGCCGCCCACGATCCCGAGTTGTTGGTCGTCGGCAACGGAGGGCGTGGCGCGCTGGCCGGGGCGGTGGCCGGGTCGGTCGCACTGCGCTGCGTGCACCACGCCCGCTGCCCAGTCGTCCTGGTCCCCGACCCGACCGCATCCACATCCCTGGAGAGACTGAGCACTCCCGAGCCAAGGCTGACCACTCAAGCGGTCGGTGGTGTCACGCCGTCCCCGCTCGATGGTTTCCCGACAAGGGATCGTTGAGTGGAGAGCACCGGGCTCCGACCGAGGAGCGGGGGCCGACAGCGCCCCCACGTCCCCCCGCTCGCGGGCGTTCTGAGCTGTGGGCGATGACGAGGACGAGGGCCGCAACGTAGCTGGAGGAGGAGAGAACCGAGTGAACAACGAACCCGAGCTGCTCACCCACGCCCGCGCGCGGCACGCCAAGGCCGACGAGGCGCGCGAGCTGGCAATCCGGCACCTGGCCACCGAGACCGAACCGGCAGTAAGGGTCGCGGTCAGCGCCGGCGAGCTCGCCGCGCTGGCGATCTTGCTGGATCTCTGTGACGAACCCAGCGTGTACCCTGTGGCCGCGGCGTTAGCCGCTGACCTGCGGGCCCGATACCACGATGGATTCACCAACCCCAACACCCATCCCCTCGCCATCGTGCGCCGCGGCCGCCGAGCCCACGACCTCGCCACCGCCAGTCAGGGACAACAGTGACCCTCCGGTCACGGAGAGCAGTCCTTGTTCGGCGCGAACCCCCGTTCTGAGCACGACCACTACTCCCGGAGCTGGCTGGGCGGCCGGCAGGACGACGTCGCCGGGAGATCGAGCGCACGGTCCGCCACCTCGACAACGACGTACAGTCGATCTATGGGCTGCTCGGTGCGCTCACCGCCGGGGTGAAGAAGGTCCAGGCCGCCCAGCTGCGGCAGGGCAGTCGGCTCGACCAGGTCGAGGACCGCTTGACTGGCGTCGACGGCAAGCTCGACACCGCCCTCGACCTGCTGCGTCGGGACCGCCCAACGGAGGGTTGATCGCGCGTAGCCTCATGGCGAGCACGCACCCGCCGGGCCATCGGGCAGCGGTCGCTCCGAGGTCGTCGAAGCACGGAAGCAGTGAGCCATGGCTGACGAGCAGAGCGAGTCCGCCCGGAAAGAGCCCACGCAGAAAGATCCCACGCAGAGCGAGCTCGAGCAGCAGGCGGCACCGTCCGGAACCACGATGCCCGCCGAGGAGGCCGCGCACGAGGCCCGCGGCGGCATGGTGGCGGGCCGCGAGCAGAACCGGCGGATCCTGGAGGCGACCTGGCGGCCGCCGGTGCGCGGCTCATGCCCGTGGTCGAGACCGACCGTGGCCGCGCTCTACGCTCACGTCGCGACCCGCCGCTGGTCGAGCATCATCGCCCACACGTGGCAACACGCGTTCGACATCCCTGCCGGGATGCGCGCGATCCCACTCGCCGAACACCGACCCCGACCCGCGGTGGGGCTCGTCACGACCGACCAGGAACCGACGTCGATCACGGTCGGGGCCCTGATCGAGGCCGTCCAGGACCTCGACGTGGCCGGTGTGCTGGACCGCTCGGTGCACGACGCGCTGGCGCGCTCGGCGATAACGATGCTGGCGGTACGTCAGCGCGCTGACGATCACGACCAACCGTCCGCCGATTCGACGGGCCACGCTTCACCGGACTGGCCGCACAGACTCGTCCCAAAGAGCAACTTTGTCGTAGTGGACGGGTCGTTCAGCGCAGCAGCCGGGGTGTCTACGCCTCTTGCCTGTTTCCGCGTAGCGCTGACGAGCGGCCTCGCCCGAGGTGCCGAGCAGGGAACCGATGAAGGCCCAAGAATAGCCGCGTCTGCGGGCGTCGTCGACGGCGGTTTTGATCAACCGTTCGGCGTCCGATCTCGAGACGACAGCGTCGCGAAGTGCAGTGAAGACCGCCGGGTCACCCTCGTCGTCGGCTGCCGGCTCGTAGTCCTCGAAGCGCTGGGCGAGCCTCGTCGGCGTGGTCGAGAATGTCTTGAACTAGGCGTGGCATGGTCATCACCTCAAGGAACTTGTCGCGGGCTTTCATGGCGTGGACAACAACGGGCGCGAGATCGCCGTCGACGACGCCGATCTCGTAGAGGATCGCGGCCTGGTTCGTGCCGATCACCATGGTGAACCCCTCGTCGAGGTCGAAGACCCCAGACCAGCCCGTCCCCGCCGCGGGGCCAGAAGGCGCACCTGCTGGGTTCGTACGGTGGGTGTCAGGGGGCTACAGCGGGACTATGACCGTGGCTGCCTCAACGCGAGGGAAGGAAGCAGGATCGCCGTGACCTACGTGATCGCCGAGCCGTGCGTGGATGTACTCGACAAGACCTGTATCGAGGAATGCCCGGTGGACTGCATCTACGAGGGCGGCCGGATGCTCTACATCCACCCAGACGAGTGCATCGACTGCGGTGCGTGTGAGCCGGTCTGTCCGGTGGAGGCCATCTCCTACGAGGATGATGTCCCGGAGCAGTGGAAGGACTACTACACGGCCAACGTCGAGTTCTTCTCCGAGATCGGCTCGCCGGGCGGCGCGGCGAAGGTAGGCAAGATCGACTATGACCATCCGATCGTCGCCGCGCTGCCGCCGCAGACCCACGAGGAGTGAGCGCACACGCCCCCGCGCCTTGACCCCAGCACTCTTCAGCGGACGCGTCGGCGGGGCCGTCGAGCCGGCCGCTGTCCCGCAGACAATCGCCGTCCCCAACCGGGGCATAGCCGCAGCGAGCCGCAACGTCGACGAGCGGGGGCCGTTCCGCGGCAAGCAGCAGCCGACTCCGGCGGCGAGCGGGCCGTACGTTCGGCCTGCAGGCTGGAAAGTGGGTGCGACCTCGTCGCTCGGTACTCAGTTGCCGGTGTCGCTGTCCGGGTCGCCGGGCTGCTGGCCGAAGTCTTCGGGGCGGGCCTGGTCGAGCAAGGTACGAAACTGTTCAACCTGCGCCGCGGTGTCCTGCTCCGCAGTGTCGTCGCCCGGGATCTGGACCTGATCGGCGGGTACTGCGGCCTCGGCGAGCAGGTCATCATCGGCGTGGATCGCCGCGCCGGCGCGCACGGCCAGTGCAACGGCGTCGCTGGGCCGGGCGGAGACCCGGGTGCCGTCGGTGAAGACCAACTCGGCGAGGAAGATCCCCTCCTGCAGCCCGGTGATCAGCACCTGGCGCAGGCGGTGGCCCAAGGCTTGGGCGACATCGATGATCAGTGTGTGGGTGAGCGGCCGTTCGGTGAGCACCCCTTGGGAGGCGAGGGCGATGGCCCCGGCCTCGGCTGTGCCGATCCAGATTGGCAGGTAGCGCCTGGTCGTGGCGTCCTGGAGTAGCAGCACTGGTTGGCCTGCCGCGGACATCCCTACCGCGGCGACCTGCATCTCAGTCACATGTCCAGCATGCCTCCTTCTCACGCCCCCAACGCCGCGGCCGCCAGCAGCCGGAAGTCGGCGTCGACGCGGGCGGTGCCACGGACTCGGGCTCGTCGTCCGCCGTGGCGGCGGCGCATGAGGTGGCCGAGCTTGCGCTCGACCTTGGGGCGGGTGCCGCGGTAGTCGGCGACCCAGGCGGGGTCGGCTTGGCGGGCGCTGGCGTCGGTGAGGGCCTGCTCGTACGGGCCGATGCTGATCGTGCGGGGCTGATGCGGGGAAACCATGGCGAGCGTATCCACGGACGTGTTGCGCCCCATGCTGGCCAGTGCGGGACCCGTTCCGGCCGGCCCACAGTGGGCGTTCGAGTTCACCTGGGACGGCAATCCGGGCCATGGCCGACGTGGGGCCGGCCGGGTGCGGCTGATCAGCGGTGAGGATCGGGACGTCATCAGCGGCTACCCGGAGCTCGACGTGATCCGCGGGCGCCGCGGGATGCTGCTCGACGGCAAGCTCGTGGCGCTCGACGCCTGCGGCAGGCCCAGCCTTGCGCGCCTGTACCGCCGGATGAATGTGGCCCGGCCCTCGGAAGGGCTGCTACGGCGGGTTTCCGTGGCCTTCTACGTCTTCGACATCCTGCGTCTCGACGACCGCTCGACCCTGCAGCTGACCTACCGGCAGCGCCGCACGCTGCTGGGGGACCTCGGTCTCGCCGGCGGGCCCGTGGTGCTGCCCCCGTACTTCACCGAGATCGACGGGCAGGCCGTGCTCGATACCGCGGCCGAGTACGGCCTGCACGGGGTGATCGCCAAGCGCGCCGACTCCACCTACCAGCCGGGCCGCCGCTCCCGGAGCTGGGTGGAGACCGCGCTGCGGCACACCCAGGAGGTGGTCGTCGGCGGGTGGACACCCGGTGCGGGCGGCTTCGGTTCGTTGCTTGTGGGGGTTCCCACCGAGCGGGGCCTACGCTACGCCGGCCGCGTCGGCACCGGCTTCCGCCGCGCTGCGCGCCGGGCACTGCTGAAGGCGCTGGCCGGAGTCGAGCAGCGCACGAGCCCGTTCGTCGACGAGGCGCCAGGGCCGGCAGGGTGGGTGGCCCCGAGACTGCTGGGCGAGGTGTCCTACCGGCAGTGGACCGCCGAGGGGCGTCTCGGCAACCCCGCGTGGCGCGGCCTGCGCCCGGGCAAGCACCCCGCGGCGGTGAAGGCGCCCGTGGTGCTTCCCGGCCAGCACTTCCTCTACAACGCGGTGAGCGCCATCGCCGCGCTCGTGCGCACCGACCCGGCCCGCGCCAGGGAAATGCTGATCGACTTCGCGCACTTCCTGCGGTCCTCCCAGCGCGGCGCCGGCGCCGGGACCACGCTCGCCGACGAGGTGGACACCGTCGAGCGCTACCTGCGGCTGCAGCAGGCCCGCTTCGGGGAGCGGATCCAGGCACGGATCCGGGTGGCGCCCGACGTGCTGCCCGTCGCCCTGCCGTCCCTGGCGGTGCAGGTGCTGGTCGAGAACGCCGTCAACGGAATCGAGGACGCGGCGCTCGGCGGCACGGTCACCGTCCTCGCCTGCGCGGAGGGCGGTGACTGCGTGATCAGCGTCGAGGACGACGGACCGGGAACGTCCCCGGCGCGGCAGTGGACGAGCTCGACCGCCGGCTGCGGCGGACGTTCGGCCACGGCCTGATGGTGCGCGCGGCCCCCGGCACGGGCATCACGGTCACCCTGCGGGTTCCCCGCCGCGGCGGCGCCCCGTCAGGGCCCGCGGCGGGACTGCCCGCCGGCCTTGCGGACCGGGGCGTCTGACTCGTCGGGCTTGCGTGCGCGCGGCTTGCGGGCCGCGGGCTTGGTCGTGCGGGCCGCCGGTGGCGTGCCGTCCGGCTTGGCCGGTTTGCGGGGCGACGGCGACCGCCCCTTCGGCGTGGCAGGTGGCGTGCGCTGCGCCGGCACCTTGCGCCCGGACGCCTCCTCGACGCTGCGCTGCAGCGCGGTGAGCAGGTCGGTGATCTCCTCGCCGCCGCGCTCGGCCGCGGCGGGCACTGGGCGGGCGCCGCCGTGCTGTCGCTTGTAGTCGATCAGGTTCTCGACGGCCTTGCGGTACTCGTCGTCGAACTGGGTCGGGTCGAATTCGGCGGCCATGGTGTCGACGAGCGATGCGGCCATCGCCAGCTCCTGCGGGCGCAGCTGCGCCTCGGTCCGCGACGTCTCGAAGTCCGGCTCGCGGACCTCGTCCGGCCACAACATCGTCTGCATCACGATGGCCGCGCCCCGCACCCGCAGCAACGCCAGGGTTTGGCGCTGCCGCAGCGCCACCGTCGCGACCGCCATCCGGTCGGCCTCGCGCAGCGCCTCGCGCAGCAGCGCGTACGGCTTGGTCGCCTTGGGGTCGGGCTCGAGGAAGTAGCTACGGTCCAGCAGCAGCGGGTCCACCTGCTCGGCGGGGACGAACTCCACGACCTCGATCTCGCGACCCGTCGAGGTCGGCAGGGTGGCCATGTCGTCGTCGTCGAGTGTGACCAGCTCACCGTCGTCGGTCTCGTAGCCCTTGACGATGTCCGCGTGCGCGACCTCGTCGCCGCACACCTCGCAGAAACGCTTGTAGCGGATCCGGCCGCCGTCGGCCCCGTGCACCTGGCGAAACCGGATGTCGTGGTTGGTCGTCGCCGTGTACACCCGCACGGCAACGCTGACCAGGCCGAAGGTCACCGCACCGTTCCAGATCGAGCGCATCCGTGACCTCCTTTCCGCGCGTTGCACCAGCTTACCCTCCGGTCCTGTCGTCCAGGATGGTCCGATGCAGCCGATGTCCGCCACCCCTGGGCGGCTTCTGGAGGGCCCGCAGTGGCGTTACGAGGTGCGGTGGACCGGCCTGCGGGTGCTCGTGGAGGCCACCGGCGGCGTCCTGCGGCTCACCTCCAGCGCCGGGCAGGACGTGACGGCGGTCTTCCCCGAGTTCGGCGGTCTGGCCGGCCGGCTCGGTGACGGCCTGCTCGACGGGCAGGTGATCGTGCTCGACGGCGGCGTGCCGTCCCGCGCCGCGCTCACCGATCGGCTCCGCGGGAGCGGCCGGCGCTCCGCCGTGCTGATGGTCTTCGACATCCTGCGGCTCTACGGGGTGCCGCTGCTGTACCGGTCGCTGGCGCAGCGCCGGTCCACCCTGGAACGGCTCGCGTTGGACGGTGCGGACGGCATCACGCTCTCCCCGGTGTACGACGACGGCCCCGTACTGCTGTCCGCCACCCGGCGTCAGCGGCTGGCGGGCGTGGTGGCCAAACGCTGCGACGCGCCGTACCGACCCGGTGTCCGCGACCCGGGGTGGGTGGAGATCGCGCACCGGCCGGCCCGGTGGTGACTCGCTGCACCCGCGGGCGGGCCCCCTCGTGCGCCGCGCGACTCATCCCGGTGGGCGTGACCTGGACGTCGGCCGCGGCGAAGGCCAGCACCGCCACCACCCGAAGATCAACGACCGGGTGGGAGGAACCTGCGCGGTGCATCCCGGGCTCTAGTCGTCGTCGGTCTCGTGGGCCTCGGCGAGTGTTTCCCAGCCTTGCCAGATGATGACCGGGAGCATCGCGAGGGCGGCAATGGGGTCGGCCCACCACCAGCCGGCGAGGGCGTAGAGCCCGACGCCGATCAGCAGCGCGAGGGAGAGGTAGGAGCAGACCCAGGTCTCTTTGGCGTCGGCGACCAGGGCCCGGCTGCCCATCTCGTGCCCGGTCCGCTGTTTGGCGTAGGCCAACACCGGCATGATCGCCAGCGACAATCCGGCCAGGACCAACCCGACCGGCGAGGTCAGGGGTTCCTCGCGCCGGACAAGGGCGCCGACCGCGTCGTAGGTGATGTAGGCGGCGAGCAGGAAGAACGTCGCCGCGACGACGTAGAGGGCGCGTTTCTCGGCCGCGGTCTCCTCCCCCACCTCGGCATTGGGCCCGGCGGCGCGCAGCCGCCACAACAGCCCGACGGCGCTGATGACTTCGATCCCGGAGTCGACGCCGAATCCGACGAGGGCCACCGATGCGGCTATCACACCGGCGGTGATGGCCACGCCCGCCTCGATCACATTCCAGCTGACGGTGAAGTACTCCAGGCGCAGCGCGCGACGGTGCAGTGCGACGCGGCGCGCTTGTTCGATAGCAGTCAACCGCAGACTCCTCGGCGCCGTTGGGACGGGTCCAGGGGACACCACTGGGAGAGGTGGGACGTCGGGAATCTACTCCGGACATTCGGCAAGGGGTGGCGGGCGGGGACAGCCGCCGTCATGCTGACCATGGGAGAGTCACCGCAGCAGGTGATGGCCGGGCTTGGGGTCGTGCGCAAGGCGATCGTGCTCCAGACGATGCTGTGGCCCGATGAGCTGCGCGAGCCCGACTTCGATGTCCCTCGACACCGAGGTGGACCTGCGGCCCCAAGAGCTGGCATGGCGGCGTCGTTGATCGAGAGCCTGGCCGCGGACTTCGTGCCCGCGCAGTTCCACGACGAGTACCGCGACGCCGTCGCGGATCTGATCACGCTGAAGCGGTCCAACGGGGACACCAGGCCGGGCCCGGTGGCCGGCACCCCCAGCGACGCGGACGGGGACAGCATGACCAACCTGCTCGCCGCGCTACAGCGCAGCGTGGAGGCCGCGCGGGCCGATGCCGAGCCGGCAACCGCCGGCACGTCCAGCCAGGGGCAGGCCCCGGACTCCGAGAAGCCCGAGGGCGCGGCCAAGCCCACCCGCAAAGCGCGCGTAGGCGATCCGCAGCCGATGGACTTCATCCCTGGCCCCGACTGGCAGCCGCTGCCGGTCGGTGTCGTCCCCATGCTGGCCGGCGCCGGCGCGGGAGCAGCTGCTGGCCGCCGCGTGGCTGGCCTCGCACCGGTCGGCGCGTACCCGGATCGCCTACGGGCGGGATCTGGCTGGCTGGCTCGAGTGGCTGGCCGACCGTGACGTCGACGTGCTCGCCGCGACCCGGGCCCACGTCGACCTGTATGCCCGGGCGCTGGCCGACGCCGGCGCCGCCCCGGCGAGCATCACCCGCCGACTGTCGGCCCTGAGCTCCTTCTACCGCCACTGCGCCGAGCACGGCCTCACCGCCAGCAACCCGGTGACCGGGGTGCGCCGGCCCCGGGTCGACCCCGATCACACAGCCACGGTCGGGCTGACCCGCGGCCAGGCCCGCGCGCTGCTCGCGGCCGCCGACCAGGATGCCGGCCCACACCGGCTGCGGACCGCGGCTGCGGTGCGGCTGCTGCTTCACAACGGGCTGCGCGTCGACGAGCTCGCCGGCGCCGACCTGGCCGACCTGGGCCACGACCGCGGCCACCGCACTCTGACTCTGACCCGCAAGGGCGGCACCCGCGCCACGGTGCCATTGGCCCCGGCCACCACCGCCGTCCTCGACGCCTACCTCACCGCCCGCGCCCAGACCGCTGGCGTCGACCCCGCGGCGCTGACCGGGCCGCTGCTGGCCACCACCCGCGGCCGACGGCTCGACCAGGCCGCGCTGTGGCGCCCCCGCCGGCTGGCCAAGGCGGCCGGCATCCCCGGCTGGACCGCCCTGTCGCCACACAGCCTGCGCCACACAGCCTGCGCCACACAGCCTGCGCCACACAGCCTGCGCCACACCGCCATCACCCTCGCCCTGGACGCCGGTGCCGCGCTTACGCGACGTGCAAGACATGGCCGGCCACGCCGACCCACGCACCACCCGCCGCTACGACCACGCCCGGGCCAACCTCGACCGCCACCCCACCTACACCCTCGCCGCATGGCTGACCTGACAACCACTCAGCACGGTTGCCCACCAGTGGCCAGCTGCGGAAAGCTGCCGGACTGCGGGCCCCGTCCCCATCCCCCCCGTGGCGAGGCCCGCCCATCACGTCGAGGGGGAAGTCCGTCAGGAAGTCACAGAGTCTACGGAGCTGATCGGCGCGCAGCGGAACCGACGCCGAAAGTAATGCAGTAACGACGTTGCGTCACTATGGACTGCATGAGCCGATGCCGCAGCGCCGTCGTCGCTGTGCTCGCGTTGCTGCTCGCGGGATGCACGGCAGCCCCGCCGAGCCCACCGCCAGCACCCCCACCGGTGTCGCCGTTGACCGGCCTGCCGACCGACCTGGCCGCACCGGTGCTCATCGTGAAGATCGACAACGTCGGGTCCGCCCGACCCCAGACGGGGCTGATGGCGGCCGATCTCGTCTACGTCGAACCCGTCGAGGGCGGAGTCAGCCGGTTGGCGGCCGTCTACCAGTCCCAGGTGCCGCCCGTGGTCGGCCCGGTCCGCAGCATCCGCAGGACCGACCTGCAGCTGGTGGCGAACTTCGGCAGGCCCGCGCTCGCGTTCTCCGGCCAGGCGCCCCAGCTGCGACCGCTGATTGACCAGTCCGCGGCGGTGGACGTCTCGGCGCCCCCGCGCCCCGATGCCTACTCCCGGCAGGGGCCGCACTCCGCGCCGCACAACCTCTACGCCAACGCCCGCCGGCTCGCGCCCGCGGGCGCGCCGCCCGTCGACATCGGCTTCGAGTTCGGCCCCACCCCCAAAGGGGGGCAACCGGTCGAGGCCACCTCCGTGAGCTATGCCAGCACGCAGATCGGCATCGAATGGGCGCCGGCGCAGCGGCGCTGGGTGTTCACCATGGACGGGACACCGCTGACCGCGGCGAAAGGCGACCGTCCCGGCGCCGCGACGGTGGTGCTGCAGCGGGTCGAGGCCCGACCCACCGACATCGCGGATGCGACGGGTACGACGTCGTCGTTCGCCCGCACCGTCGGCGGCGGCGAGGCGGTGGTGCTGCGCAACGGGCACGCCGTCCAGGGCACCTGGTCGCGCCCGGCACCGCACACCCCGACCACGTTCAACCGTCCCGACGGGTCGCCGCTGCCCTTCGCGTCCGGCCCGGTGTGGGTCGTGCTCGTGCCCGCACCACCGGAGTGAGGCCCCCCGGCGCGGGGGGCATGGGACGGGATGCTCCAGCGTAGTGACGTGCTTACTGCACCACCTACTTGGGGTACGTCACGGAGTTCTGTAGTTCTTCCTCCGTGTTGCCGGCCAGCTGGTCGCCGCGGTCGAGCAGCAGATCGACGGCGATGCGCAGCAGCGTGTTGTCGGTGATCGGCTCTGCGCGTGTGGTGCGGTTGCTGGCCGTAAGCGCGCCTCTTCTCGACATGGCCCTCGACAGGTTGTGAACAAGGGTCAGCCAGGGGCGTGACGCTCACCAAGTTGATCAGTTGGCTCCAGGTGGACGGCCGGGACCTCGCTGCTTTACTGCAACGGCCACGCGAGATGCACCAGCCGCATGCCTGGCGGCATGCAATCGCAGAACCGAGCGGGGAGCGGCGGCGAGAGCGACGTCCGCATCACTCAGTCGCGGGCTGGATCGCCAGTCAGTGCCGCTTCCAGCAGGGTGCGCAGGCCTGGCTCGGTGACCTGCCGCGGGTTGGCGTAGGGGCTGGTGACTGCCTGCTCGACCACGGTCGCGACGTCGCGCTCGCGCATCCCGAGCTCGCCCAGCGATCGGGGTGCGCCGAGCCCGGAGGCCAGCTGCTGCAGCGCGAGCGCCGGATTCTCGTCGCCCACCGCCCGCGCGATCGCCTCGAGCGCGGCCGGGACGGCCACGGCGTTGTAGGCCAGCACGTGCGGCAGCACGACGGTGTGGGTCTCGGCGTGGGCAGGTCGAGTGCGCCTCCCAGCACGTGGCACAGCTTGTGGTGCAGCGACATCGTCGTCGCTCCCAGGCACGCGCCGCACAGCCACGCGCCGTAGAGCGCCTGGCTGCGGGGGTCGACCGCGGCCGGGTTGGCGGCGACGGCGGGTAGCGCCGCGGCCAGCGCCCGCACGCCCTCCTCGGCCATCAGCGAGATGATCGGCGATGCGTCAGGGGCATACAGCGCCTCGACGGCGTGCGCGATGGCGTTGATCCCGCTGGTCACCGATAGCGTCACCGGCAGTGACAGCGTGAGCTCGGGGTCGTAGACGACTATGCGGGGCAGCACCCGCGGGTCGCGGCCGGTGCGCTTGCGCCCGCCTTCGGTGAGCCCCCAGATCGGCGTCATCTCCGAGCCCGCGTAGGTGGTGGGCACCGCGACCACCGGCAGGCCGTGCTGCAGCGCGATGGCCTTGCCCAGCCCGGTGGTCGACCCGCCACCGACCGCCACGCATCCGTCCGCGCCCGCGGCCCGCGCCGCGTCGGCCGCGCGGTCCGCGACCTCGACGGGCACGTGCATCGCGGCGTGCGGGTGCACCCCGGCTGACTGGCTGCCGAGCGCGTCGGCCACGACCACGGCCGTGTCCTGCTGCTCCGGGGTCGACAGCACCAGCACGCGGCGCAGCCCCAGCTCGTCGAGCTCCCCGGCCAGCCCGGCGACACTGCCCGCACCGAAGCGCACCCGCATCGGCAGCGCCTGGTAGATGAACTGCAGGCTCATGCCGGCGCCAGCACGATGTCGAAGCGGGCGTGCCGGAACGGCGCCGTGACGCCGTGTCGATCCGCCTGCTGCGGGTCGTGCACCTCCTCGAACTCCCGCACCAGGGCCTGCTTCACCGCGAAGACCGCGTCCGAGTCGAGGTACTCGCCGCCGGCCACGAAGACGTGCGTGGTCACCGGGTGATGTCCCGCGGCCTCGGCGATGAAGTGGATATGCGGCGGCCGGTAGGGATGCCGCCCGGAGCGGGCGAGCAGCTTCCCGACCGGCCCATCGGTGGGGATCGGGTAGTGCCGGGGCATCACCGTACGGAAGTGAAAGCCCCCCTCGTCGTCGGTGGTGAACAGCCCGCGCAGGTTGCCCTCCGGCACCGTGTCGGGGCACTGCACGTCGTAGTAGCCCTCCGCGTCGGCCTGCCACACGTCGACGGTGGCACCGGGCAGCGGGGTGCCGTCGACCGAGACCACCCGGCCGGTCACCACGCAGGGCTGGCCGCCGCCGACCTCGTCGATGCTGTCCCCGAGCTCGCGGGCCGACGAGGCCACCACGTGGAACGGCCCGAGCACGGTGGAGTCGGTCGCTGCCTGCTCGTGGCGGTCGTTGAGCGTCTCGACCAGCATCGAGACTCCCAGCACGTCGGAGAGCAGGATGAACTCCTGCCGGGTGTCCGAGCACATCTGCCCGGTCGCGGTCAGGAAACCGATCGCGGCCTCCCACTCCGGCATGCTGGGCCGCACGTCGCGCACGAACGCGTGCAGGTGCTCGGCCAGGCTGGTCAGCACCTGCCGCAGCCGCGGATCCGGGGTGTTCGCGAAGCTGTCGGCGACCGCCTTCGCGGAGGTCTGTTCGGTGAAGTCCATGCTCGCCCTCCCGTCACGCGCGGTCCTTGCAAGCGATCTTCCCACCGCAGCATCCATGAACTCGACGCGGTGGGGATAGCGGGCGGAGAACCCCCAGTGCGTCGAGTTCGTGGACCGGCTGGGTTGGGCTCGGTGGCCATTGGATCAGGAGGAGGTTCCCCAGATTCGGTCCGCCACCCGTCCCACCAGCTCCAGTTTTCGCCATTGCGTCTCCTCGTCGAGCACATTTCCTGGAGCGGTGGACGCGAAGCCGCACTGCGTTGACACGGCCAACTGGCTGACGTCGAGGTAGGCGGACGCCTCCTCAAACCGCCGCATCAACTCGTCCTCCTCCTCAATGACCGGGTTCTTGGTGCTGACGATTCCCAGCCCGATGATCGGCCCCTTGGGCACGTATCGCAGCGCGCTGTAATCCCCTTCTCGTTCGATGTCTTCCCATTCGATGTGGAAGGCGTGGTAGGGGAGCTCGTTGAACATCCTTTCCGCAACCGGCTCCAGCGACCCCGTGGTCATCCAGCTCGACTGATGGTTGCCGCGGCACAGGTGCAACAGGACTTTCACATCTGCGGGCATGTCGCGGATGATTTCCTGGTCCGCCTCGATCATCTTGTCGAATAGGATGGCGGGATCCTTGTCCATGGACCTGATCAGCTCCAGCCAGTCCTCGTCCAGGAGGAAGACATAGGACGGGTAGTCGAACTGGATGTAGCGTGCACCTGCCGCCACCGCGTCAGCCACTAGGTCACGGTGGATGCCTTGCACGTGCTCCACCAATGCGTCCTCGTCCTGGTAGTCCCGATCGGTGACACCGGGCTTCCACAGGAAGGGCATCCGGAACCATGACCCGGCCGGGAACGTGATCTTGAAGGGATGCTGGGTGGTCGACTTCAGAAACTCGGTTTCGTCTACGGCGGGGCTGCCGACTTTACGGAGCCGGCGATTGATGATCGCCGGACCGGGATAGTAGAGGGTCTCGCCCTTGGCGTTGTGGAATGGCACCGGCTCGGTGCTGGCTTGAAGACCCTCCACCGCATCATAAAACGAGTTCACGAAAAGCCCGCGGCGGAACTCACCGTCGGTTACGATATCTAGACCTGCGTTGATCTGCCGCGACACTGTGTCCCTGATCAGCTCGTCCTCCACGGCCCTGAGCTCGGTCAGGTCCTTCTGTCGCTCCTCCGCCAGCAGCGCCGTGTGCCCTGGCTCATAAACCTTCTCCATCGCCTCGAGGAGCCTTTTCGGTCGCAGCAGGCTGCCAATATTCTCCGCGCGCGCGGGCTGCCGACGACGTTCAATGCCCGCAGCAGCGGGCTCGGCCTCGGATGTAGACATTCTCCTGCCTCCTGAGAGTTGTGATGATGCTCGACTACCCCTCGTGGAGGAGACGATTGGTCACTCGCCGATCGATCCCGTCCTCGAGAGAAGCGCCCGGTCGTCTGGGGCAGGCCGTGATGGACGCCCCGGTTAGACAACTAGCTGGACGCCGCTTGCTTGCGTTCCGAGTCGGACTGGTCACGGTAGAAGCCGTCGCGCTGATCCTGGGCCCGGGCGTACTCCGGCTGGTAGCGCACCGAGGCGTAGTGCGAGCGGCTCTCGGCCTCGGCCGCCCGCTCGGCGATCTCGGACAGGCTGCCCAGCCCGAGGGTGTCGCGGGCGAGCTGGGTGAGCGGGCCGTCGACCTGGTACTCGGTGCGCTGCATGGTCAGCAGCTTGATCAGGTACAGCGGGGTGCCGTTGAACTTCTCGAACATCTCGTGCCGGGCGCCCCACTCGGACAGGAACCGTTCGTGGATCAGTTTGAAGATCTTGGTGCGGTCCCGGGCGCTGATGCCCGGCCCGCGCAGCGCCTCCTCCAGCTTCGGCCCGATGTACGGGTCGTCGAAGTCTGCCCTGGCCGGCGACAGGATCACCCCGCGGCCGCAGAAGTCGATCAGGGTCTCCACCATCTTGCCGTTGTTCTCGAGATAGTGCGCTCGGCCGAAGTCGACGTAGATGTTGTTGGGCTTGTACAGCCCACCGGGGGTGGCGAAGCCGGTCTCCTCGGCCGCGATGGTGAAGGCCCGGCAGGTCTCCCGGAACCGCACCAGGTCCGCGAGCTGCGACTGCACCACCGGCTGGTTGTTGGTGCCCAGCGCCTGGGTGACCAGCAAGGCGAGGCCGACCATCAGCTCGGCGTTGACGGCATGGCGGATCTGAGTCTCGACGTGCACCCAGTCGAACTGCCGCTGCGGGTACCACTTGGCGTGGTCGGGGTTGCCGACGTGCTGTACCCGCTCCCACGGGATGAACACGTCGTCGAAGTAGGCCATCCCATCGAGCTCGTCGCCGACGGTGGCCCCTGGCCGGTCGAACGGATCGGCCTCGGGGGCCGCGTTGGAGGGACGGCAGTACAGCGACAGGCCCTCGGTGGCGACCGGGACCAGCGCGTAGACGGTCTGCTCCGGGGTCTGGCCGGGCCGCCACAGGTTGCCGACCAGCAGCTCGTTGGCGAACGCGATCGAGGTGCCGATCGCCTTCCAACCGCGGACCACGATGCCCTCGTCGTTGCGGTCGACCATCTTCAGCATCGGCGTCTCGGCCAGCGCGTCGTCGCGCGAGCGGTCGTACTGCACGTCGATGAACATCGGCGAGATCGACAGGTCCTCGCGCACCAGCCGCGCCCACTGGTCGCGGATGTACTGCGCCAGCGGCCGCCCATCGGAGAAGCGGGAGTTGTCCTCCCATGGCTGCGGGTCGTCGACCTGGGCGAACATCACCACGTTCATGCTGCATGGCGGGCGGGTGAACATCCCGCCGTTGAAGTGCCGCCACCAGAACTCGTAGTAGGCGCGACGGCGGGCGACGTCCTCCTTGCAGCCCGGCAGGAACCAGTGCAGCGCGCGGCGCTCGCCGTCGTCGTCGACGAAGGTCAGCGTGTCGGCGTGCTCGGGATCGTGGTGCAGGTCGTAGTACTCCGCGATCGCCTGCGCGTAGCCCCGGGTCGCCGGGTGGGCGGTGACGTCACGGATGAGCTCGCCGTCGCAGTAGACGCGGCGGCCGTCGCGCAGCGACTCCAGGTACTGCTGCCCTGTCCTGATCATGGAACGTCCTTTCAGTGGGGTTCAGGCCATTGCGAGCACGCCGGCCAGCGCCGGCATTTCGTCGAAGTCGACACAGTGGTGGTAGCGCCCGTCACCGAACAGCAGGGGCGGCCGGGCGGTCGGGGCCAGCACCGTGCGGACCGCGCCGAAGACCACGAGGTGGCTGCCCACCGGGCGGGCCTCGGTGACCTCGCAGTCGAAGGTCACCAACGAGTCGCGCAGCACCGGCGCGGCCACCTTCGCCGGCAACTCGGCGTGCGCGACGACGTCGTCGTCGAGGTACTTGGGGCTGCCGGCCCGCGAGCACCGCTGCGCCAGGTAGAGCTGGTCCTGGCTGAGCAGGTTGGCGGCGAAGCGGCCGCCGGCGCCGATGGCGACACCCGTGACGGTGTGGCTGTTGACGCAGACCAGCACTGTCGGCGGCTCGATGCAGACCGGTGTGAACGCGCTGACCGTCAGTCCCCAGGGCCTGCCCTCGTGCTCGGTCGTCACCACCGTCACACCACTGATCGCGCGCCGCAGCGCGGTGCGGACGGTGTCCGGGTCGGCGGAGCTGGACAGTGCCCAGCGGGCCGCGCCGGCCTGCGGTCTGGCGGCTGCGCCTGCTGATTCGGTCATCCTGACCTCCCAGCGGTCGGTCGCCTCGACGCTATGAGCGGGCTCACATATCTGTCCAATGCATAATTGCGATGTTTGATATCGCGACGACTGATACATCTGGCTGAGATGAACCTGCGCAACGTCGATCTGAACCTGCTCGTGGCCCTCGACGCCCTGCTTGCCGAGCGCAGCGTCAGCCGGGCCGGGCAGCAACTCGGGCTCAGCCAGCCCGCGATGAGCGGCGCGCTGGCGCGGCTGCGCAAGATCTTCGACGACCCGCTGCTGGTGCGTGTCGGTCGCGAGCTGACCCTCACCCCGCACGCCGAGCAGCTGATCAATCCGGTTCGGGAGATCCTCGGCCGCATCGAGCGGACCATCGAGCAGCGTCCGGGGTTCGATCCGGCGACCGCGACCCAGACGTTCTCGATCAGTGCCTCGGATTACGCGACGCTGGTGCTGCTCGGTCCGCTGATCCGAGCGGTGGCGGCCGAGGCCCCGGGGGTGACGATCAACGTGTTGCCGCGGTCACCCGACGCGCGCCGGTTGCTCCGCGCCGACGGGGCTGACCTCGTCATCGAGCCCCGCGAGATCCTGGGCGACGGCGAGTTCCCCGCGCATCCGCTGTTCGCCGATCGGTGGCTGTGCGCGGTCGACGCCGCCAATCCCGCCGTCGCCGCGTCGGAGATCACGCTGGAGGAGTATCTGCGGCTGCCGCACCTGGTGTACAGCATCGGATCGCAGCTGCAGCTCAACCTCGCCGACCGCCACCTCGCCGAGCTGGGGCTGCAGCGGCGCATCGAGGTCACGGTGGAGAGCTTCCTGCTGGTCCCGTTCCTGCTGCGAGGGACGCCGCTGGCCAGCCTGGTGCTGCAGCGGGCCTCCCGGCTACTGCCCGCCGCCGGGATCCGGCTGCTGGAACCACCGCTGGAGCTGCCCGAGATCACCGAGACGATGTACTGGCACCCGCGGCACACGGCTGATCCCGGCCACCACTGGCTGCGGGAGCATCTCGCGGCCACCGCCGCCGAGCTGGGCAGCTGACTGCCACGTCCATCGCCTCACCGCGGCGTCCGTGAACCCGACACGGTGGGGGTGGCGGGACGCGGAAACCCCCATGACGTCGGGTTCATGGATGCGCTGGGGCTGGGGACGGGCCGGGGGTGGACGGGCCGCGGGGTGGGCGCCGCGTGGCTACCCGGCGCGGTCGAGTTCCGCGGCGATTTCGCCGATCCGGGCCCGGACCCAGGCGTGCGCGGGATCGGCCGAGCGCCGCGGGTGCCAGTACAGCGTCTCGGTGATGGGTGGCAGCTGCAGCGGCGGTTCGAGGAAGCGGACGGCGGCGGTGCGCTGCAGGTGCGGGCCGGCACGTTCGAGCACCAGCGTGACGAGATCGGTGCCCTGCAGCAGGAACGGCGCGAGCAGGAAGCTTTCCACGGTGAACTCGATCCGGCGCGGCGTGCGGATCTGGGTCAGGTGCTGGTCGACCAGAGAGACCGGCTGGCCCCGCCCCATCGAGTAGACCAGGTGCGGCAGCCGCAGATAGGTCTCCATCATCATGACGTCGCCGACCTGGGTGTTGCCGTCCCAGACGCAGCACAGCCAGCGGTCCGCGAACAGCCGCTGGGTGGGCAGCGCAACGTCGGGCATGATCTCCGCGGGTTCGATGACGAGATCGGCCTCGCCGTCGCGTAGCGCCCGGACGGGTTCGGGCGACCGGGGCAGCACCTGGATCGTGACACCGGGCGCCTCGGCCGCCAGCCGCCGCACCAGCGGCCCGATCAGCATGAGCACGCTGTAGTCGGAGCAGCTGACGGTGAACGTGGCGCGGTCACCGGACGGGTCGAAGCCGGTCCGCTCGTCGAGCGCGTGCAGGATCAGGGCCAGCGCCTCCCGAACCGGCGCGACCAGCGACTCGGCCCGCGGTGTCGGTACCAGCGCCATGCCCTCGCGCACCAGCAGCGGATCGTCGAACAGCTTGCGCAACCGCGACAGCGTGTTGCTCATCCCCGGTTGGCTGAGCCCGACCCGGTTCGCCGCCCGGGTGACGCTGCGCTCGGCCAGCAACGCGTCGAGCGCAACGAGCAGATTGAGATCGACACCGGAGAGGTTCATTACCGCACCTCACCAGGACTCATAGTTCGAAGCAATACGATCTATTCATAACATGCGCTTGTCGCATGAGGGGAGTGTTCTTTAGCGTCGGTGACGTGGACAACACACCGATGCCCGACGTGGAGGTGCCCGTCCTGATCGTGGGCGGCAGCATGGTGGGCCTGTCGACCGCGCTGTTCCTGGCACAGCACGGCATCGAGTCGCTGATCGTGGAACGCCACGACGGAACCGCGATCCACCCCCGTGCCGGCCACTTCCACCTGCGCACCCTGGAGCTGCTGCGGTCGGTCGGGCTGGAGCAGGCCGTCCGGACCACCTCCGAGGAGCGCTTCTTCCCCAACGGCGGGATCAACGCGGTCGAGACGCTGGCCGGCGGCGAGATGATCAGCTACATCCCCGACCTCAACGACGGGGTGGCCGAGTTCAGCCCGTCCCGGCGACTGTTCGTGGCCCAGCACGCGCTCGAACCGCTGCTGCGCCACCGCGCCGAGGAGCTGGGTGCGACGCTGCGATACGCCACCGAGGCGATGTCGGTGGACCAGGACGACGACGGCGTCACGGCGGGGATCCGGGACTGCGCCACCGGCGCGCAACGCACCGTCCGGGCCCGCTACCTGGTCGCCGCCGACGGCAACCGCAGCCCCATCCGGCAGCGGCTGGGCATCGGCATGCGGGGCTACGGGGTGCTGTCGAACAGCGCCACGATCTACTTCCGCGCCGACTGCCGGGCGCTGCTGCAGGGCAGCGACCTCGGCGTGATCTACGTGTTCAACGACGCCGTGCGGGGGTTCTTCCGCTTCGAGAAGTCCGGCACCTCGGGCTTCCTCGCCGTCAACACGCTCGGCGACCCCACCCGCCCGGGCGCGCTGGACGTCACCGACGGGCTGACCACCCAGCGGGCCGCCGACCTGGTGCGCGCGGCCATCGGCGTACCGGACATGCCCGTGGACGTCGAGGACGTGGCGCACTGGCAGGCGACGGCCGACGTCGCGGAGCGCTACCAGCACGGGCGCGTCTTCCTGGTGGGCGATGCCGCGCACGCGCTGCCACCCAACGGCGGCTACGGCGGCAACACCGGCATCCAGGACGCCCACAACCTGGCCTGGAAGCTGGCCATGGTGATCCGCGGTACCGCCGGCGACGAGCTGCTCGCCAGCTACGACGCCGAGCGCCGTCCCGTCGGTGAGCTCACCATCGAGCAGGCCTACACGCGCTACGCCCGCCGGGTCACCCCGGAGCTGGCCCCCGAGGACCTCCCCCCGCTGGTCGACGACTTCAGCATGGAGATCGGCTACCGCTACCACTCCCCCGCCGTGCTGCCCGATCCGGGCGCCGTCCAGAACGGCGCGGTGGTCGGCCATCCCCGGTCGTCCGGCGGGGCGCCGGGCACCCGGGCCCCGCACGTCGCGCTACGGGCCGAAGGGCAGCCCGCCTCGACCCTCGACCTGCTCGGCGACGGCGTGGTCGTGCTCGCCGGTCCCGACGGGCAGGCCTGGTGCGAGGCCGCCCGGAGCGCGGGAAGCCAGCTCGGCGTACCGATCCGGGCGCATACCGTCGGCATCGACGTCGAGGACCCGCAGCGGAGTTTCGGTCCGGCCTATGGGGTCTGCGACAGCGGTGCGGTCGTCGTCCGGCCGGACGGCTTCGTGGGCTGGCGAAGCCGCAACGGCACCACGGATCCGGAGCAGGCACTGCTCGGCGCCCTCCGGACACTGCTGTCCACCCCTGACCGATTGGAGATGGCATGAAGACCTGGCGAGCAGACGTCGTCGGATCCCTGCTGCGCCCGGAGTACCTCGCCCGGGCACAGCAGGCGCTGGCCGACGGCCGGATGAGCACCGCGGAGTTCAAGCGGGTGGAGGACCGTGCCGTCGACCAGGCCGTCGCGCTGCAGGAAGGCGCCGGTGTCGACGTCGTCACCGACGGGGAGATGCGCCGCATCGGGTTCGCCGACCAGCTCTGGAGCGCCGTCGACGGACTCGAGGCGGTACCCGAGAGCGAGGCGGCGAGCGTGCCCTTCCACGGCGCCCGCGCCGAGGACGACCTCACCTTCGCCGTGCCCGCCCGCGTCGTGGAACGGATCAGGCGCCGCCGGATGATGACCGTGGAGGAGTACTCCTACGTGCGCGGCCAGGCCCGGGTCCCGGTCAAGGCCACGCTGCCCAGCCCGTTGATGCTGTTCCTGCTCTGGTCGCAGCAGCACTCCCGTCCCGCCTACCGCGACGCCTTCGAGCTGTTCGCCGACGGCGTGACGCTGATCCGCGAGGAGGCCGCCGAGCTCGCGGCACTGGGGTGCCGCTACATCCAGATCGATTCGCCCGACCTGGGCCAGCTGGCCGATCCGGACCACCACGCGGACTGGGAGGCCAGGGGCATCGCCCCAGAGCGCGCCCTGTCGGAAGGGGTCGACATGGTCAACGCCGTCGCCGACGTCCCGCGTGTGACGTTCGCGCTGCACCTGTGCAAGGGCAACTTCCGCAGCCGCTGGATCTCAAAGGGCGGGTACGAGACGCTGTCCAAGCAGGTCTTCTCCCGGATCGGCAACTACGAGCGAGTCATGCTCGAGTACGACGACGAGCGCTCCGGAACGTTCGAACCGCTGGCCGACCTGCCCGACGACAAGGTCGCCGTGCTCGGCCTGGTGTCGACCAAGCACGATGACGTCGAGAAGGTCGACGACCTGGCCGACCGGATGTCGCACGCCGCCCGCTACTTCCCGAAGGACCAGCTGGCGGTGTCCACCCAGTGCGGCTTCGCCTCGATCGCGGTCGGCAACGACATCAGCACCCCCGCCCAGGAAGCGAAACTGCGACTCGTGTCCGACGTCGCCGAGCGGATCTGGTCCTGACAACCGAAGGAGGACGAGCACCGTGCGCGCAGCACTGCTCCAGGAACTCGGCGCCGCCCCCGAGGTCGCCGAGGTCGACAATCCCGTCCGGCAGGCCGGTCAGGCGCTGGTCCGGGTCACCGCCGCCCCGCTGAACCCGCTGGACCTGCTGGTCGCCTCCGGCAACTTCTACGCCGGCAAGCCCGAGATCCCCTACGTCCCCGGTGTCGAGGGCGTCGGTGAGGTCGTCGAGGGCGAGGCGCTGCAGCCCGGGCAGCGCGTCCGGTTCGAGCGCCGGGCCGGCTACGAGGGCCACGGATCGCTCGCGGAACTCGCCTGCGCCGACGAGACCACCACGATGACCATCGACGAGGACGTCCCCGACCCGCTGGCCGCCTCGCTCGGCGTCGCCGGACTGGCGGGCTGGCTGTCGGTAGCGTGGCGGGCCGGTCTGCAACCCGGGGAGCGGGTGCTGGTCCTCGGCGCGACGGGCGCGGTCGGACAGGTGGCGGTGCAGGCGGCCAAGCTGCTCGGTGCCGGAACCGTGGTGGCCGCGGCCCGCAACCGCGAAGCCCTCGACCGGATCCGCGAACTCGGGGCCGACGCGGTCGTCGAACTCGGAACCGAGGAGACCGCGGAGCTGGCGGCGGCGTTGCGGGAAGCGGCAGGCGGCGATCTCGACGTCATCATCGATCCGCTCTGGGGCCCTCCCGCACTGGCCGCGGCCCAGGCCAGCGCACCGCTCGCCAGGTTGGTGCACCTCGGGCAGTCCGCAGCGCCCGAGGTCAACCTGCCGTCCGGCACGCTGCGCGCGCGCATGCAGTCCGTGCTCGGTTACTCGAACCTGGTGATGCCTCGTGAGCAGTTGGCCGAGGCCTATCAACGGATGCTGCGGCATGCGGCCCGTGGCGAGCTGCAGGTCCAGCACGAGGCAGTGCCCCTCGACGGGGTGGCCGACGCCTGGCAGGCCCAGCGCTCCGCGCCGCACCGGAAACTCGTCATCGCACCTTGAGTTAAGGCGCACTCGGCGAGTTAAGGCGCACTCGGCTGGAGGCCCCCGTGCGGATCCGAGTTGCCGAACGTCTCCGGGTTGATGTCCAACCGGGCGGCCGGCGACCCGGGCGATCGACCCACGCCCTCCGTCGCTGCCACGACGGACCTTCCCCTTCGGGGAAGGGGATGGTCGCGGCCCTGCGCCGCAATGGGCCCGCGACTGGTTCCGGCTGGAGGCTTCCACCGCTGCACCTGGGCCACGCTGATCACCTGGTCGACGAACCGGTCCACACCGGTTCCGGGGTCCGCGCCACGGTGGATGGGCGCGAGGTGCTCGTTGGTCAGCCCGGGTTCCTCACCGACTCCAGTGTCGAACTGTCCCGGCTAACCGCACGGATCGATCAGCTCGAGTCCGCCGGGCACACAGTGATCGTGGTCGCCGCCGACGGCACGGCCCGCGGCGTGATCGCCCTGGGCGACGAGGTGCGCCCCGACGCCGCCGACGCGGTCGCCGCGATGCGCCGGGCGGGGATGGATCCGGTGCTGGTCACCGGCGACAACCGGCGCACGGCTGACCGGGTCGCCGAGCAGCTGGGCATCACCCAAGTCCGCGCCGGGGTGCGCCCCGAGAACAAGGCGCAGATCGTGCGCGAGCTGCAGGCCGACGGCACCCGGATCGCCATGGTCGGCGACGGCATCAACGACGCTCCCGCGCTGATGCAGGCCGATGTGGGCATCGCAGCCGGGGGTGGCACCGACATCGCCGTCGAATCCGCCGACATCGTGCTGCTGCGCGACGAGGTCACCGCGGTGCTCGACGCCCGCGACATCAGCGCCCGCTCCTACCGCCGCACCCGCGGCAACGTCGCACTCGCGTTCACCTTCAACGGCATCGGCGTCCCCGTCGCAACCACCGGGTTGGTCTACCCCGTCTGGGCCATGATCGCCATGGCCGCCTCCGTCACCGCCATCTTCATCAACTCCATCGGCACCCGACCCTCCCTGCTGTTCCAGGCCATCAGCAGCGTCGGCCGCTGAGCACCCGAGGTAGCCGAGTTCGCAGCTGCCACCCGAGCAGTCCCAGCGCGAAGAGCCCGACTCCACCGAGCACCGCGGGCAGCGGCAGGCTCGCGGACAGGACCAGGCAGCCGAGCAGCCCGAGGACGGGCAGCCAACGACGGAACCGGCGCTGCTCGGCGGGCAGGCGCAACGCGGCTGCGTTGGCGATGGCGTAGTAGACCAGCACCGCGAACGAGGAGAACCCGATCGCGCCGCGCAGGTCCACGGTGGCGACGAGGACGATCACGACGGCGGCCAGCACGAGCTCGGCACGGTGCGGGACCCGGTAGCGGGGTGCACCCGGGCGAGCGCCCCCGGCAGATCGTGGTTGCGGGACATGGCCAGCGTGGTGCGCCCCACCCCGGCGATCATCGCCAGCAGCGCACCGAGGCTGGCGACCGCGGCCCCGACCCGCGCGACGACCCCGAGCCAGTCCGCGCCACCCGCGGAGGCCGCCGCGGCCAGCGGTGCGGACGCGCCGCCCAGGCCTGCGGCGCCGAGGACCGACAGCGCGACCACGCCCACCACGGCGTACAGCACGACGACGATGCCCAGCGCCAGTGGGATGGCCCGCGGGATGGTCCGCGCGGGGTCACGGACCTCCTCACCCAGGGTGGCGATCCGGGCGTAGCCGGCGAACGTGAAGAACAACAGGCCGGCCGCCTGCAGCACCCCGTACCAGCCCCCGGCGTCCGGCACGGCAAGCCCGACGAGGTTGCCCGCATCGGCACGGCCGGAGGCCGCCGCACCGATCACCACCGCTCCCAGCGCCAGCAGCGTCACCGCCAGCAACATCCGGGCCAGACCCGCGGTCCTGGTGACCCCCACATAGTTCACCGCCGCCAGCGCGACCACCGCGGCCGCGGCGGCCGCGGCTTCGTAGTCGGGGGCGGCGTAGGTGGCGAACGTCAGCGCCATCGCC
>WHSY01000589.1 GCA_009379815.1 Pseudonocardiaceae bacterium | reverse complement strand
GCTCCATCTGGGCGAGCAGGACGTCCATCGTCGGGTAGATCAGCTTCAGCTCGAAGTGCCGCACGCCGGCGGCGACGAACTCGTCCACCCGGCGGCACACGTCGTCCACGGAGCCGAAGATGTGCCTGTCGACGGCGAACTGGATGTCGTCGACGTCGCGCTCGTACGTCGTGGTGCTGGTCCGGATCGTGGGTAGTGCCCGCTCCATCGCCTCGTCGCGGGTCCGCGCGATCGACGCGAGCTTCTCCACCGCGATCGTGACGCCGTCGGGGTCGCGCCCGGCCTGCTCCGTCGCTTCTCGCACCACTCCGGTGCCGCGCGCCATCTCGGCCGGCGACAGCCAGCCGGGTATCCAGCCCTCCCCCCGCCTGCCGGCACGTGCGGCGGCATGGTCAGTCCATCCGCCGACCCAGACCGGTGGGTGCGGACGCTGCAGCGGTTTGGGGAAGATCTCCGCGTCGTGGAAGCTCACGTGCTTGCCTTCGTACGACGCGTGCGGCTGGGTCCAGATGGCCTTCATCGCGTCGATGTACTCGTCCGTCATCGGCCCG
>WHSY01000588.1 GCA_009379815.1 Pseudonocardiaceae bacterium | reverse complement strand
CCCGCCGAGGGCCATCCAGTCGGGTGGCCGGGGGGACTCGCACCCCCCGGCTCCCACAGAACCGTGCGTGACAGTCGCCCGTCACACGGCTCTTACCATCCTGTCGGGAGGAAGTCTCGGGTCCAGGCCCACTGGGCGAACCCTCGCGGGTAGCGAGCACACAACGCCCGCCACCAGGCCTTGGCCTTGTTGAACCCGTGCAACGCTCGATACTTCTTGCGAGCCCACCGCACCAGGTAGGTGTTGATGCGGCACAGCAGGGGATACAGCGCGGAGCGATTGAACGCCCCGTAGTACTGCATCCATCCCCGCACGATGGGATTCATCCACCGGGCGAGGTCCGCGAGGCTGGCACCGACCCGCAGGTGCAGACGCCACCTGCGAACCTGCCGGCCCATCGCCACCAGGGCGTCCCGGCTGACCGCGGGCAGGAACGAGGCGAACATCCGCCCGTGCTTGTTCCGCGCCGACCGGGTACGGAAGGTGTAACCCAAGAACGTGAACGACATGTGCTCATGCACACCTCGCCGGTTGTCGTCCTTGCAGTACAC
>WHSY01000587.1:275-552 GCA_009379815.1 Pseudonocardiaceae bacterium | reverse complement strand
TGCGATCTCCTTGTTGGCGCGCCCCAGAGCGAGGAGCTTGAGGACGTCGGTCTCGCGGTCGGTCAATGGTTCGTGGCCGGCTGGCGCGCTGACTTCGCGCATGAGCCGTGCTGCAGCTTCGGGTGAGAGCTGCACTTTGCCCTCAGCAGCCGCCTTGATCGCGGCGCGAAGCTGGTCTGCTTCGGTGTCCTTGAGCAGGTAACCGATGGCGCCAGCCTTAATCGCCTGCACGACGGACCGGTCCTCGAGGACGCTGGTCAGGGCAATCACCTCGGTA
>WHSY01000587.1:0-222 GCA_009379815.1 Pseudonocardiaceae bacterium | reverse complement strand
GTCGCCTGTAGGCCGTCCATCACGGGCATGAGGATGTCCATGAGGACGATATCCGGGCGAAGGGCCCGCGCCATCTCGATTGCCTTCGCGCCATCCTGTGCCTCGCCGACGACCTCGAGCTCCGGGTCGGTGCGCAGGAACATCTGCAGTCCCTGCCTCACGACGGCATGGTCATCGACGATGAGAACCCTGATTGTCATAACTACACAAGTGTCCGCATTC
>WHSY01000586.1 GCA_009379815.1 Pseudonocardiaceae bacterium | reverse complement strand
CGCAGCCACCAGATGGCTGATTATCCACCTGACAATCCACAGCCACCAGGAAGCCAGAAAGGAGATCAGCCGAATTCCGTGTTCCTGATGGAGGCGGAAGCCGACCGCGCGCTGGTCGCAGCCGGCGGCCGGCTGGCGGTGGTCGCGGACCACACGAAGTGGGGCGTGGTCGGGATCAGCACGTTCGCCGACCTCGCCGACGCCGACGTCGTGGTCGCCGATGACGGGCTGGCTCCCTCCGCGCGACGGGTCCTGGAAGAACACGCGGGCGAGGTGGTGGTCGCCCCGGTGCGACCGCACGGACGGAGTGTGGCGCGGTGAGGCGCACCGCCGGACACCACTGGCGGAGCCGCTGCGACCGACCCGGCCGGCGACCTGCACCCGCGGCGTCCAGGCGTCGGCAGGTGCGAGGTGGTGTGCTTCACCAGCGACCACGACCAGTCGTTCGCCGGCCTGTCCAGGGAGCAGGCCAGACTGGTCGTCGAGGCGTGGGTGGACAGGACGGTCGAGCTGTCCACGATTCCGCAGATCGAGCAGGTGTTCTGCTTCGAG
>WHSY01000585.1 GCA_009379815.1 Pseudonocardiaceae bacterium | reverse complement strand
CGATCCGCTACGGCGAACATGACCGGTCGCGGCCGATCGTGCTGCACCACTTCGACCAGGCTCACCGGCCGGTGTTCGTCTACCGCGATGAGGATCACCGGTCGCTGTACCTGCGGACCGTGATCGTCAAACACCGCGACGAGTGGCGGTGTGCGTGATGAGGCTGTGGAAGGACAACAAGCTCAGCGGCGAGTTCGAGATGCCCACCGCCCGGGTGGCGGAGCTGTTCGAGCAGTCGTCGTGGTGCGCGATGCCGTGGCCGCTGGCCCGCAGCGTGGCCGCATTCCTGGCCGACCCCGATGGTCCTATCGGTGCGGCTTGGGACCCCGACGACGGCAGCTTCGAGCAACTGCTCGACGCCATCATCGACCGTCGACAGGATCGGGGGCGATCGTGATGGGCCGCTACACCGGAGAACGTGCCCTGACCGGGCCGGTGCAGGTGCGGCCCGCGTCGATCAAGATCGCGGTGTCCTGGCTGATCCTCGGCTGGACCATCCGCCGCACCGTCCAGCTCGTCGGCTGGCTGCTGCGGCATCCGTCGGTGACTGCG
>WHSY01000584.1 GCA_009379815.1 Pseudonocardiaceae bacterium | reverse complement strand
GCTCAGCACCACGAGGGTGCCGATCACCGGCACACGCCAGCTCGCCCGCGCGATCAGGCGCAGGAAGACGAAGAGGAAGATCGCGCTCGCGGCCACGATGCCGACCAGCCAGATGAGCAGCACGTAGCCGAGGATCCAGAGCATCATCGCGAGTGAGCGCAGGGCAATGGCGTGAGGGTCCTCGGGCGTGTCCTCGGCGCTCGGGTCGATCCCGCCTTCACGGATCGCGATCTCGCGCTCTTCCGCACCGTGCATCGCGGCCGTCTCCGGGACATCGGCGCTCGCGACAAGCCCCTGACGCTTCCAGTTCATCAGATCGGTCGCCACCGTGATGACACCGACCACGACGCCGAGCCCCGACATCGCGAGCGGCAGGTAGAGCGCCAGTTGGGCGAAGCCCAGTGCCTGCCAGCCCGTCCACGTGAACAGCAGGATCACCATGACCCCAAAGACAAGGCGCATCTTCGTCTGAACAGGCATGTCGTTCCTCGCGTGCACCTAGGCCATCTCGGTCTCGGTCTCGGTCTCTTGAAGCTGCCTGCTGAGCTTGCG
>WHSY01000583.1 GCA_009379815.1 Pseudonocardiaceae bacterium | reverse complement strand
CGTGGTGATCGCTGGCGGGAGCGCCGAACCGGGCCTGGACTCGTACATCGGCGCTGCCGTCGGGTTCGCGTACGGCGTGGTGGAAACTCAACCTTCCGGCCGCCACGCCGGGTCGCGGCCGATGAACGCCATCAGCTTGTCCTGCACGGAGGCGTCGGGGGCGACGGGCACAGCGGGACCGAACTGCCCGCTGTCGCGCAGCATCTGCTCTACCGGCTCCATGGCCGCCAACGCGGTGGCGCAGCGTTCCTGGTCCAGGTCGGGCTCGCGGCCGAGCGCCTTGGCGAGGTCCCACGAGTGCATCCAGACATCGGCTGTGTAGAACTGGTCGATCGCCTCGTCCACGGGCTTGTCGCCGATGTGCGGATTGCTGAGCACCCGCCCGGCGGGGTCGTCGAGGATGGCCTGGATGTCGGTGACGTGCCGCTTCCAGGCAGCGCCCGGATCAGCCTCGACGTCCAAGGCGGGGAGCTCGATGCCGGCACCTTTGAGGAAGCCGCGGGACCACTCGACCAGATGCTTCACGATGTCAAGAGCCGTCCACTCAGCGACC
>WHSY01000582.1 GCA_009379815.1 Pseudonocardiaceae bacterium | reverse complement strand
GCCACCAACCCCAGCGGCAGGAACCGTACGGCCTTTCGTCGCAGCTCCGGATATTGCCAGGCGAGGAGGGCCAAGACCAGGACCGCGGAGATCCAGGTGGAGAACTGGCCGGCCGCCAGGACACCCGTGCCGAGGATAGGCCGAGCACCAGCCGTTCCCGACGGTGTAGCAGGCCGCGGACACCGCAACAGATCACGAGCGTGAGCGCGATGATGATGTAGTCACCGGTCGCGATGGAGCTCGACAGAGTGGACGATCCACGCTCGAGGGCACCTTCGCCGTCGCCCGGCGTCGGCCACCACGTCCCCAGCAGGGAGAGGACGGGACCGACCCGGAGCGTCTGGCCGATGGCGATGGCGGCGAGCAACACCGCCGGCCACACGATGACCCGTACGCACCAGATGACCCGGGACTGGCTGGTGACGGTGAACCGCACGAGTACGGCGAGGGCCGCGAGCTTCACGACGGGAAAGACCGTGAGGAGCTCGCTGAACGTGACGCTGTGCTCGCGCAGCAACAACGACGCGACCGGCCAGACGGTGGAGAAGATGAC
>WHSY01000581.1 GCA_009379815.1 Pseudonocardiaceae bacterium | reverse complement strand
AGGACAACGGTGTACCGCCAGGCCGTCCGGTGGAACCGGGGCGGGTACGACACCACCAACTGACTCCGGGGAGCACGTCGTGATCCGTCTGGGAAGCTTGGCCGGCTACTCCTTCGAAGGCCCCTGGCTGCTCGGCGGGTGGACGCCACCTGACCACCCGGGTCTGTTCGCCGTGATGTACAAGCCCGAGCCCGACACGAGGCCCGAGACGTACGCCGTCATCTACGTCGGCCACTCCGACAACCTGGCCGAGGAGGGCTTTCCCTGGAAGTACCCCGGCGCCCACTGCTGGGCCGAGCGGGCCGGCTCGAAGTGGCAGGTCTACGTGTGCACCTTCAACCCGCCCGGCGGGGGCCGTTCCCATCGGGAGGCCATGACCCACGAGCTGATCGCCCTCTATGACCCGGCCTGCAACCCGCAACGCTACGACCGGTCCTGGAAGACCGAGTGGATCGGCGCGTACGAGACCGAGGTGACCGGCCCGCTCGCCGCGGGCGGGCCCGACTTCGAAAAGCAAACGAGGAATCCATGATCGACAACCTGAGCGCGGAACT
>WHSY01000580.1 GCA_009379815.1 Pseudonocardiaceae bacterium | reverse complement strand
AGGATGGCGTTGGAGCGGTTGGAGGAGTACCGGTCGGCGTGGGCGGCGGCGCAGGCGCTCGGCCCGAAGCTCGGTATCGGTGTGGAGACGCTGCGGAAGTGGATCGTGCAGGCGCAGGTCGACGCCGGTGACCGGTCCGGCCCGACCAGCGACGAGCTGGCCGAGATCAAGGCGCTGAAGGCGGAGGTGCGCGACCTCCGCGAGGCGAACGAGATCCTGCGGCAGGCGTCGATTTTCTTCGCGAGGGAGCTCGACCCTCGCCACCGCTGATCTGCGCCTTCATCGATGCGATGCGCGCCGACGGCCACGGGGTCGAGTCGATCTGTGCAGCCCTGCGCGAGCAGGGCTGCCAGGTCGCCCCGCGGACGTACCGGGCGTGGCTGAGGACGCCGGCCTCGGACCGGGCGGTCACCGACGCGGCCATCGTCAACGTGCTGCGGGCGCTGACGAGCGGTGGACCGGGTGGGCGGCCTCGACCCGAGGTCATGTACGGGCGGCGGAAGATGACCGCGTGGCTGCGCCGCCACGGCCTGCCTGGGGTGTCCAAGCACACG
>WHSY01000057.1 GCA_009379815.1 Pseudonocardiaceae bacterium | reverse complement strand
GTTAATGCCCCGGTTCCGTCGCTCAGCCTTCGAGGATGTAGCCGGCCCTGCGAACGGTGCGGATGCGCTCGGCGCCCAGCTTACGCCGCAGATACCCGACGTATACCTCGACGAGGTTGGAGGACGTCGGCCGCCCCCAGACCAGCTGCGCGATGCGGTCCTTCGGCACCGGCTGGCCGCCCGGGTGGCTGATCAGCGCTACCAGCACGGCGTACTCGGTGGGTGACAGGGTCACCAGCGTGCCGCCGACACTGACCAGACCCAACTCGGTGTCCACGGTGATCGCACCGCTGCGCAGCATCGTCGCCGCTTCCGGTGCCGTCGACCGGACCCGCAGCCGCAGTCTGCCGGCGAGCTCCTCGATCGGGAACGGCATCACCAGGTAGTCGTCGCCGGCGCCGCGCAGCCGGGACACGGTCAGCAACTGCTCGTCCCGGGAGGTCAGCGCGATCACCGGTAGCTCTGGCGCCAGCACGCGCAGCTTGTCGAGCAGTGTGCCGGGATCGAGCCCCGGCAGCGCCATGTCCAGCACCAACGCGGCCGGTGCTGCCGAGCGGACCGCCTCGAGTACGTCCGGTATCGCATCGACCACCCGGGTCTCGAATCCGGCGGACCGTAACGAATGCAGCGTCCGGCTCGTTATCTGGTGTAGCGGCGCGACGAGGAGCACAGCGGGGCGGCGGCGCGCAGCCCACCGATCGTTGTGCACCTGCACAGCGTCCTGCGCTCAGCGGCGACCGACAATCGCCGGGCGGCGCAACGACCCATACAGCGCAGCCGGTCAGATCACGACCTGAGAGCGTGGCACGGCCGGTCGGAGCATCCCCCGCGGCGTTCGGAGCAACGGCGCTTCGCTCGCCGCGGGCCCGCGCTCGCTCGGCGACAACGGGCCGGTGACTTTCTCAGCTTCGGCGGCGATGCCGCGCGGTGTCCATACGGTGCCTCGCGATGCGAAGACACCTGGCGGCAACGGCGTGGGCGGTGGCATTCGTCGCCGCGTTCACCGCGCCTGCACTTCTGACGTTGCGGTCCGGTGAGGACTCCGCGCTGGCCTCGCAGCTCGCCGTCCAGGCGGGCCTGCTCGCGACGTCCGCACTGGTCTGTGCTGTTGCAGTGCCCTCGCGGCTGCGCTCGCTGACCCGTGCGCTGGGCATCGACGGGGTGCTCGGGGTGCATCGCTGGATCGGGATGCTCGCCGCGCTGTTGGTGCTGGCCCACGTGGTGCTGGTGCTCGCCGCGAATCCGGCCAACATCGCCCTGCTCGATGTCCGGCACGCACCTCGGCCGGCGAACGCGGGCGTGGCCGCGACGGTCACCCTGGTCGCGCTCGTCGGCCTCGCCGTGCTGCGGCGGCGGGTGCGGCATCACTACGAACTGTGGCGCTGGGTGCACCTGGCGCTCGCCGGCTCGGTACTCGTGCTCAGCGCACTGCACATCTGGTGGCTGGGCGACCTCGTGCACGACCCGGCGGTGCGCACCGCGTTCGGGTTGCAGGCCGCCGTCCTGCTGGCGGTCCTGGGCTACCGGTGGGTATGGCGCCCGGTGTTCGACCCGCGCAGCGAGTACACGGTGCGAACGGTGCGACCGAAGTCGGAGACGGCGAGCACCCTGGTGCTCGAGCCCCGCCGCAGTAGTAGGCATGGCGCAGGGCACCCCACACTGACGTTCGCCCCGGGGCAGTTCGCCTGGCTGCGACTGCGGCGCTCCACCGCCACCGGGGAGCACCCGTTCACCATCACGTCCAGCGCGCACCTCGGCCTGTGGGTGGAGTTCACCATCCGGCACGCCGGTGACTTCACCCGCACGCTGGCTGGGCTGCGCTCCGGCGACTCGGTCTGGCTGGACGGTCCGCACGGCGGCTTCACGGTTGACAACGTGCGCAGTACCGGGCTGGTGATGATCGCAGGCGGCGTCGGGATCACACCGATGATGAGCATGCTGCGCACGCTCGCGCACCGCGCCGACCGCCGCCAGCACCGCTTGGTCGTCGCCGCGCGGACGCACGAGGAGCTGATGTTCCGCGACGAGCTGGAGTCGCTGCAGTCCGCCCTGGACCTGCGGATCGTCGAGGTGATCAGCCGGGCTCGGGGCGCAGCGGTTCCGGACCAGCTCGACGAGGCACTGCTGGCCCGCGTGCTGCCCGGCCGCTATCGACGCAACAAGTTCGACTACTTCGTCTGCGGTCCCCCCGGGATGGTCACCGACGTGGTGACCGCCCTGGACGCGCTCGACGTCCGGACCTCCCGGATCCACACCGAACAGTTCGACCTCGTATGACTAACCCCAGGAAGGCGTCGCCCCCGTTGCTGCCCGGACTCCGCTTCGTTCGTTGGATCGTTCTCGGCGCCGTACTCCTCTCGGTGGCAGTGGCCGTGGTCCTCGCGTGGAGGGCACCCTCGTCGCCACGTCCCGCACCCTGGAACGACCAGTGGACCCAGACCGAATGGGGCCCGGTCAGTGCTGCCGACCGTGACCTACTGATCAAGATCCGCCAGGCGTGCCTGTGGGAGGGCCCGACCGGCCAGCAGGCGCATCAGCAGGCGCGGGACCCGCGGGTCCGCGAGATAGGCATGCATATCGCCACCGAGCACGCCGAGCTCGACGAGCAGGTCCGCCGGGTGGCGGCCGCCCTCGGCGTCGAACTTCCCAGCCAACCCACCGACCAGCAGCAGGTCTGGATGGGGGAGATCTCCAGCGCGTCCGGTACCGCCTACGACCGGCTGTTCGTCAACCGGCTGCGGGCAGCGCACGGTGAGGTGCTGCCACTGGTCAACGGTGTTCGCGCCGGCACGCGGAACGCGATGATACGGGAATTCGCGGCCGGCGCCGCGGTGGTGATCGGGCGGCACATGGACTACCTGGAAAGCAGCGGCCTCGTCGACTACTCGATGCTTCCGACGTCGACCGCATCGGTAGCCCGGCTGTTCGCGCTCGGCGGCTACATCGTGCCCGTCGTGGCCGTGCTCTTCGCCGCTGCGGTGATCGTCACCGCGCTCCTGCTGCGCGCGCTGCGTTCCCCACGGGCAGGGCCACGGCGCTTCCCCGCCCGGTGGCAAGGCCCGACCCGGGCAGGCCGCGCTCCGCCGGAGCAGCGACCCCGTCACCTGCGTTAGGCCCCGCTTCCCAACTCACCCCGAACAATCCCGAAGGAGAATTTGCATGGTCAGGTCCGGAAAGCACCGGTTGCCCACGCCGGCGCGCCTGCTGGCGCTCGCCGCGGCGGCCCTTGTCGTCGGCGGGCTGGCAGCGGGCATCGGTCCCGCGTCGGCCCACCCCGAGCATGACGAGTCGGAACCGGGCGCCGCGGCCGCCACCGAGGCGGGCCGCGAGGCCACCCAGGACGACGGCGAACCGCGACGGGACGAGGACGCCGCGGGCGAGTCGGAGGACGGCGGTTCCGAGGAGCCCGGTTCCGACAATGCCGAGCAGGAACAGGACGCCGAGCAGGAACAGGACGCCGAGCAGGAACAGGACGCCGAGGAGTTCCCCGGTCGCGACGAGGCCGCGCCACCGTCGCCGGAGGACTTCGTGGACATTCGGCAGGTGCCGCCCGGCGACGGCGAGCCCGCTCCCGGCCCGGACGCCTCAACCGGCACGTTCACGTCGATCTGCGGCACCAATGCCGAAGGGCATCGCAACTCGGACAACTACATGACCAGCCCCGGCAAGGTGAACGCCGCCCAGCACGTGCACGACTACGTCGGAAACACCTCGACGGACGCCTTCACCACCGACGAGAGCCTGGCCGCCGCCGACACCACCTGCGAGCGGGGAGACCTCTCGACCTACTTCTGGCCGGTGCTACGGGCGACCGACCGTCCCGGTGCGGACGCGAATGCCGACGGTGGCGGGCTGGACGGCAACGTCGGGGAGATCCTGCAGCCCATCTCGGTGAACGTGGAGTTCCGGGGCAGCCCCACGGGCACGGTGACGACGATGCCGCAGTTCCTCGAGATCATCACCGGTGACGCCAAGGCCAAGACCAACGGGGACGAGGCCGACGACAACGCCCAGTGGACCTGCACCGGGTTCGAGGACCGGATCAGCACCGACCAGTACCCGCGGTGCCCCGTGGGCAGCGACCTGGTGCGGATTCTGGAGTTCCCGAGTTGCTGGGACGGCGAGAACGCGGTGACCGAGGATCGATCGCACATCGCATTCCCCGAGGAAGACGGGTCGTGCGAGGACGGCATGGTCGCCGTGCCGAAGTTGCACATCGAGCTGACCTACGACAGGCCGAACGGGACCGCATTCGCTCTGGACAGCTTCCCGGACCAGCAGCACGACCCGCGAACCGACCACGGGCAGTTCGAGAACGTGATGCCCGAAGCCCTGATGGCCACCGCGGTCGACTGCATCAACACCGGCCGCGACTGCTGAGCGCCACTCCGGCCGTTCGCGGTCGACGACCCACCGTCAGCCGGGGTGCGAGATCGTCTCGCACCCCGGCTGACCTGGTCGGGTCCCGGAGCGCCTCGAGCCTATCCGTGGGCGGGATGGGTCGGCGATCCACTCGCGATTCGGCGACTGTGCTCGACCAGCAGTGGGTAGTCTGTTGCGATCCCGCGGAGCAGCGCCTCGACCGCGTGTTCGACGTCGACGTCGCTGTTCGGGACATGGCCGAACAATGCGCGGTAGTGGACCAATGATCCGAGCATGTCCAGGATCAGGTCTCGGGCGATGTCGTCGCGCAGGTCGCCGCGCGCGATGGCTTGGTCGAGCATGCGTGCCACCGCCGCGCGTGGGGGCTCGAACAGCGTGCTCATGAACGCCTCACGGAGATCCGGATCGGTCGCGCAGTCGGCGAACAGCGAAACGAGCACATCGGGCCGAATTCGTCGGAATGCTGCGAGGAAGACGTTGATTCCCTCGTTGAGGTCGCACAGCGTGCATCCGGTGTCGGGAACCTGTGGATCACCCAGACGCGCGCCGAGCGCGGCCAGGACCAGGTCCTGCTTGCCGGACCACCGGCGGTAGATCGCCGGCTTGGTGGTATCGGCGCGGCGAGCGACCGCCTCGAGGGCGAGCGGGCCGTATCCCACCTCGTCGAGCACGGTGAGCGTCGCCTCGATCACGGCTGCACCGATGTGCGGGTCGCGCGGGCGACCGCCGCGAGCCGACGAACCGGCGGATGCAGGAGGTACGGGTTGCATGGCAGGACGCTATCAGATATGTTACGTTACGGCTCGTAATGAAATCGGGCGCGCCGACCAACGACGTACAGGGGAGGGCCCATGCCCGTGCACCTGGATCACACCGTCATACCCGCCCACGACAAGGCGGCCTCCGCCGAGTTCCTCGCCCGCATCCTCGGGCTGCAGGTCGGCACGGACCCCTTCGGATACTTCTCCCCCCTCGAGCTCGGCAACAACGTCATCATCGAGTTCGCTGACGCCGAGGACTTCTACTGGCACCACTACGCGTTCTTGGTCAGCGAGGAGGAATTCGATGCCGCGTTCGCCCGGATCACCGGAGCTGGACTCGACTACCACGCCGGCCCGTTGGGCGGGAAGGGTGAGATCTACTTTCACAGCGGCGGGCGTGGGGTCTACTTCGATGACCCCAACGGCCATCACATGGAGATTGTTACCGTACCGTCGTCAAAAATCGGTCCTGACACGAGGATCCGCACCGGGCCCTTTGGGCCCGCCCGGGGGAACTGACTTTCACTGTCCCACGGGAACACTCGAGACCGTGGGCGAACTCGTAACGCACCGAAGGGAATCCCATGCCTTCCATGTCTGCAGCGGACAACGACCGCACCCCGGTGACGGTCCTCGGTCTCGGCGCGATGGGCACGGCGCTGGCCACCACGTTCCTCGAGAACGGTCACCCGACAACCGTCTGGAACCGATCGACCGACAAGGCCGAGGAGCTCGTCGCCAAGGGCGCGGTCCGTGCTGCGTCGGCTCCCGACGCGGCGGCGGCGAGCCCCCTGGTGGTCCTCTGTGTGCTCGACCACCACGCCGTGTCCGAGATCCTCGACACCGTGGGCGATGCGCTGCCGGGCCGAGTCCTGGTGAACCTCACCTCTGGGACGCCGGCCCAGGCCCGCGCGGCAGCGAGATGGGCGGCGGAGCATGGCGCCGACTATCTCGACGGGGGGATCCTGGCCGACCCGCAAGACATCGGGACATCCAACGGTTTCCTCCTCTACAGCGGACCACAGGATGCCTTCGAGACGCGCGAGGCGACGCTGAAGGCGCTGGGTGGCGTCACCACGTACATCGGTACCGACGCCGGCCAGGCAGCCGTCTACTTCATGGCGCTGATCGGTGTGGGGTACGAGACCTGGATCAGCTACCTGCATACCCTCGCCCTCGTCGGGGCCGAGAACATCAAGGCGACGACGTTCGCTCCGTTCGTGACGGGCATGTTCTCCGGCATGAACGAGCTGCTGACCGCGATGGCACGCGCAACCGACGACGGCTACTACCCGCCCGACGCCGGCCCCCTCGGCGTGCACGCAGCGCTGATGGATGACCTCATCGCCACCCGACAGGCCAGTGGCATCGATGTCGAACGACTCGAGCATGTCAAGTCCCTCATAGACCGACGGGTCGCCGAGGGGCACGGCGCCGACGGCTTCTCGAGCCTGATCGAAACGATCGGGAATCCGTCGACCTGAGCTGCGCGGTGAAACCAGTTGGAAAGGGTGGGTAGGCACCGTCGCGTCGGGTGGGAGTTGTTGCTGATCGGGCAGGTGGCCTACCCAGGACACAGCGGAGCAGTTGTTGGAGGTCGATCATGCGCGTGATCGTGATCGGAGCGGGGATCGGCGGCTTGACCGCGGCGTTGAGCCTGCAGGCTGCGGGGATCGAGGTGGCCGTGGTGGAAGCTGTCGACCGGCCACGCCCGCTCGGGGTCGGCATCAACCTGCAGCCACACGCGGTGCGGGAGCTGACCGAGCTCGGGCTCGGCGACAAGCTCGATGACATCGGGATACCGACCTCGGAACTGGTGCACTTCGACCGCCATGGCAACCGCATCTGGTCCGAAGCCCGCGGCCGGGCTCTCGGCTACCGCTGGCCGCAATACTCGATCCACCGCGGTGAGCTGCAGATGATCCTGCTCGACGCTGTCCGCGAGCGCATCGGGTCTTCCACGCTGCATCTGGGCACGCGCTTCGACGGCGTCGACGAGGTCCCCGGCGGCGTCCACGCCCGCGTGGCCGACCGGCGCTCCGGACAGACCGCCACCGTGACAGGCGACGTGCTGATCGGCGCCGACGGCATCAACTCGACGGTCCGAGCCCAGCTGCACCCGAAGCAGCCGCCGCTGCACTTCGACGGTATCCGGATGTGGCGCGGTGTCACCGAGGCCGACCCGTTCCTCACCGGCCGCAGCATGGCCGCTGCCGGCAGCAACGCGGCAACCAAGTTCGTTGCCTACCCGATCTCGAAGCGGGCCGAGCGGCGTGGCCGGGCCCTCGTCAACTGGGTGGCCGAGGTGCGCCAGCCCAGCGGCTCGCACGACACGGAGCCGGACTGGACGCGCGGCGGGGCCGCCGAGGAGGTCCTACCCTACTTCGAGAAGTGGAGATTCGACTGGCTCGACGTGCCCGAGCTCATCCGCCGTGCCGAGGCTGTGCTCGATTACCCCATGGTCGATCGCGACCCCCTCCTGAGCTGGGGCACCGAGCGCGTCAACCTGCTCGGCGATGCCGCCCACCCGATGTACCCGATCGGCTCCAACGGCGGCTCGCAGGCCGTCATCGACGGCCGGGTGCTCGCCTTCGAACTCGCCACCGCCGGCGAACCGACCGGTGGTCTGCGTGCATACGAGACCCAGCGTCGAGACGTCACCAATGCCCTGGTCCGCGCCAACCGCTCCATGCCCGCCGACCGCGTCCTGCAGACGGTCGACGAACGGGCACCCGACGGCTTCCGCCACATCGAGGACGTGCTCACCCCCGAGGAACTGGACACCCTTCGCCACGCCTATCAGCAGACCACCGCCGTCGATGTTCACACACTCAACAACCAGCAATCATGGACACCGCGAGTGAGCAACCAGCAGCATCAGGGCAGCGACGACACGGGCGGCCCGGCAGTCTCGCCTTGAGGTCGGCTTGCACCGCTCTCGCCTATGGCGCCGAGAGCGCGTTGCGGCCGGGTCGCTCTCGTGGACGCCGAGGGCTTGGGCGCTGGGCAGTGTCTGCCGCAGCCGCTACTGTCTGGCTGCGGGGTTCGATGGTGTAGCGACCGAAACGGGCCCAGCCGACGAGTGCGGAGACCAGAGCGAGGACGACTGTCATTGGCAGCGCGGAGTAGGCGCCGACGGCGATGTTGACGATCGTGGCGCCCACCATTGTCACGGTGAGCGCGGCGGCGGCCAGGGGCGTCAGCATGGGCATGATCCGAGTCGCGGCGGGCAGGATCAGGCCGAGCGCACCGAGCAGCTCCGCGGTACCCGCCACCTTCAACAGGACGACGGGGACTCCCATCGCCGACTGTTGCAGATCGGCCGTTGAGGTCAGCACCTTCATCCCGCCGACCGCGACAAAGGTGAGTGCGAGCAGGATGGATGCGACCCACACGACAGTTTTCATGACGTCCCCTCCAAGACCGCCCGGTGGCCTGACGTGATGGCCCGTCGAGCGAGTTGTCGGTCGAGTTGATGATTCGGCGCATGGTGTTCTCCTGGGCGAGAGGTGTGACATCGGTTTGCAGCAGGACTCTGGTCGCCCATGGAACTCATCGCCCGGAGGTCGCGGCAGCGGAATCGATCGCCTTCCGCCACCCTCGTCCCGACGCCGTCGATCCTGAAACCGGGGAGCGCTACACGGACGTGATCATGTTCTGGGGACCCTCCGAGTCTGACAAGTAAGCATTGGTTCAAGATCAAGCGTCGCCGTTCTTCACCACATCGCACTTCGACGGGCACCCATCGGTGCTGCTGCGGGCGGGCCGGGTCGGCGAACTCGCCTTGCGGGAACTGACTGAAATAGTCCAGGACGCCTGGCTCTCTCGGGCATCGCCCAAGAGAGCGTCGACCTGGCTCAATGCACAGCGCGGCGAGTAGAACAGGGCAGATCTCCAACGCTGGCTGATCGTGCGAGCGTCCTTGAGAGCCTGCCCGGCCGCCGTTCGGCGACGCCACTCCGATAGAACCGCACAGTCTCAACCGGCACTTCGACGGAATCCGCTCTCGGGCGGCCGACCCAGGCGTGCGACTCCATGACTTCCGGCACACGGTCGTGAGCCTGCTGCTGGCGCTCAAGACCACCGCACGTGGTGCAGGCGATCACCCGTCAGCGCGTTTTCGCTGGTCGGGGTGGCGGGATTCGAACCCACGGCCCCTCGCTCCCAGCCGCTGCAAGCCGTCTGACGGGGTGCGATGAGGGCCGCATCTACGGCGGAACCCCAACGATCGCAGCGCGGCGACGGTCGCTGACAGGGCCGGTTGCTACACGGATGCTACACAGCTCGGCGCCCTGGAAGCGCCGGCGTCACGCGCTCTCGGTGCGGCTGGTTGGCGTCGGTGACGCGGGCAGAGGTGACTCGAGACTGAGCCCCGTTGCCAGGCCGCGCCGTTCCGGGGGCGGGGCGCGCGAAGCGGCGCCGCCGCCGCCTGCCTCCCCATCCCCTTCCTTCCCTGCTGCCTCGTCGTCTGCTGCTTCACCGCCGTCCGCCCCTGGATCCCCTACCGGACGCCTCGATGGCGTGCCGTAGCCGGGGGTTCGGGTTCTTTTGCAGGGGGTCAAGCGTCGGCTCGACTGCGGCCTACCAGGTGGAAGACTCGGCTGAGCTGGCGATAGGGGTCCCGGCGGCTGGCTTGCAGTTCGACAGCTGCCACGGCCGAGACCTCCTCGGTCGCCGCGGGGTCCATCCAGTCGGCGAAGAGCCATACGCCGTACCACGTCACCGGCTCCACCTCGTTGGCTCGGAACAGCTCCGCTAGTTCCTCGACGGTGTCCGCCCGGGTATCGACACCGAGGAGCCCACGTTCACCGCTGGCTTCGAAGGCTGCCAGCGCGTCAGCCCAGCGGCGCTCCAGTGCGGGGCGGATTGCCAGGGTCTTGGCGTTGAGGGCCATCACCGACACGATTCCATCGGCGGCCGCGCACCTGCACAGGGAAGTGATCAGCGGGCCGGGGTGGTCGACGTACATGAGGACGCCGTGGCAGAGCACCGCCGTGAAGCGCTGGCCGCCGGTCGCCTCGGCGGCGTCCTCACCACGGGCCTGCACCAGCCGAACGCGGTTGCGCACCGCTGGGGCTTCGGAGGCCAGCTTCTGCTCAGCCTTGGCCAGCATCGTCGGGGAGGGATCGAGAAGGGTCACCTCGTAGCCAGCCCGGGCCAGAGGGAAGGACTGATGGCCGGCCCCTCCTCCCACGTCCAAGACGGCCCCCGGTGGCTCGGGGAAGTGCTCCATCAGCTGGTGGTGGAGCACATAGGTGCGGACCTGCCCCTTCACCGACTCATACGCCCCGTCTACGAACTGGTCGGCAAGGGAAGCCCAGGCGTCATCGCTCACGGGAACCATCCTGGCAACCGGGGCCCGAGAGCCCCAGCCCGGGATTTTCACATGGTCGATGCTCTCTTTAAGAGCGCCCGTTTCACCAACCCAGGCGATCGCCCGTCACGCAGACGTGGACATCACCTTGTCGATCTACGCGCACACCAACCTCGACGCCATGCGCGAAGCCGTCGACAGCATCGAGTGGGAGGACCTGTGAAGCGTCGTTGCTACACCGTTGCTACATCTGGCCCCTTGTCGATCACGTCCCGACCTGTTTTACCTGGTCGGGGTGGCGGGATTCGAACCCACGGCCCCTCGCTCCCAAAGCGAGTGCGCTACCAAGCTGCGCCACACCCCGCGGCACCTCGCGGTCCGCATCGAAGCGTACGCGACCTGCGCACGCCTCGGAGGCGGGTTCCCCAAGGTGCGCCTCGGTTCGCCACGCGTACCCGGTAGGCTGTCACGAACGGCGCACCGACGCCGCATGCGGGCGTAGCTCAATGGCAGAGCCCCAGCCTTCCAAGCTGGCTATGCGGGTTCGATCCCCGTCGCCCGCTCCACCCGTCCCACCAGCGACAACGGCGCCCGGTCCCGATCGTAGGAGCGGCCGCCGCGATCGTTCGTGCTATTAGCGTGCTATTGGGCCACGGGCACGAGCGCCCCGGCCGATCCATCGTCGCCGTCCTCGTCGTCCTGGCCCTGGCCCTCGTCGTCGCTCTCGTCGTCCTTCCTGCCGGCGTCGATGAGCGCGCCCAGGGCGTCCGCGATGTTGCGATCCCGGTCGGTCGTCGCGTGCTGGTAGACGAGCGCCGCCCGCATCGAGCCGTGCCCCATCCGGTGCATCAGTTCCCGCGTCGTCGCGCCCGAGTTCGCGGCGAGCTGGTTACCGGTATGCCGCAGATCATGAAAGTGGAAGCCGGCCGGCAGCCCCGCTGCGACGACCATCGCCGGCCATTCCACCGCCCGGCCGAAGTTTCCCCGGCGCAACATCGCGCCCTTCTCACCCCGGAACACCAACCCCTCGGCGCCGAGACCGGCGAAGCGCGCGATGTGTCGGCGCAGCTCGGCGACCAGGACGGCGGGCACTGCGACGTTCCGGACCCCGGCCGTCGATTTGGGCGCTCCAGTCTGCATCCCGCCGCGACTCAGTTGCGCCAGGCGCCGCCGGACGTAGAGCACACTGCCGTCGAGGTCAACGTCACACCGCCGGAGCCCGATCAGCTCGCCCCAGCGCAGGCCGGTGAACGCAGCCGCGAGGACGAGCACCCGGAAGCGGTCGGGCATCCGTTCCGCGAGTGCGTAGACCTGCGCGACGCTGGCGGTTGCCCGCTCGGCGGTCCTGTGTTCTCCGGCGCTCTTGATACGGCACGGGTTGCGCTTGATGCGGCCGTCGTCCACGGCCGTGTTGAGGATGGCGCGCACCAGCCGGTACGCCTTCGCCGTCCTGTCCTCGGACCGCCCGTCGCCCAGCAGGTTGGCCCGCCAGCTCCGGATCGTGCCGGTGGACAGCTCGGCGAGCTCGATGTGGCCGAGGTACGGCGCTACGTGGTGTCGCCACAGGCTCCGGTACTCCTCGCGGGTCCGCTCCCCCAGCCGGTGTTCAGTGATCCACCGTTGCCCGTACTCGCCGAACGGCACTCGCCCGAGCAGCGGGTCCGTCCACTCGCCGCGCAGCACCTCGCTTTCTACGACCGACAGCCACCGGTCGGCGTCGCCCTTCCGTTCGAAGGTCTCGGGCGCCATGCGGCGGCGGCCGTCCGGCCCGAGGTAGCTCGCCTGGAACCGACCAGACGGCAGCTTGCGCACCCAGCCGAAGCGGCGCCGGCCCTTGCGGTTCGCCATCACGCCACCTCCCGTACCGCGTGCCACACGCTGCGTCGGGTGATCGGCTCGACCCGGCCGGCGGCCAACCAGCCGTCGAGGTCGGACAGCGCGAAGCGCACGTGCCGGCCGACGTGGTGGAAGGCAATCCGTCGCTCGGCGACGAGCCGGCGCACGAACCGTTCCGAGGTGTTCAGGTACTCGGCCGTCTCCGCGACGGTGAAGTACTTCTCCACGGCCCTGCTCCCCTCTCAGGCGGCGTGATCGCGAGTTGCAGAACAGTTGTCGCCCGGTGATAACTCGCTGGCGGCGAGCTGCGCGGCGGTGTATTCGGCTTTCCAGCGTTGGCGCTCGGCGACCGCGTGTAGGAGCAGAGTCGGTCGCGGCGGTATGTCGGTGTCGTCGGGTGCGGGGGTCTCCCACAGGTACGGGCCGTCCTCGACGGCGTGCACGGGCTTGACGCCGGCCTGATCGAGGAGCTGCCGAACGAAGGCCGCGCGCTCGGCCCGGTGGTCGTCAAGCGTCTTGTTCGACCATTTGCGCGACACGAGGACGCGGCGGCCGCCTATGCCGAGGTGTTCGGGCTTGTGGGCCTTGCCCTTACAGCGGCCCGGCTCGGTGGTCGGCCGGGCGCCCTGGGGCTGGACGCCGTGCAGGAGCCACACGGCGCACCGCGGCGAGCATGGGGTGATCGCCAGTTCGGCGTGGAGCCGGCGGGCGTGGTCGCGGTGGCGATCGGTGGGTGACTCGGCGATGCCGGTGGCTTGGCCCACGCTCTTGGTGAGGTACTTGGTGAGGTATCCGACGTGGCGGCCGGCTTCCTCGGTGCCGCCGAGGATGCCCTTGACGTGGACCTGCTGCCCGAACGTGACGACGTGGGCGGGCTCGGTCAGTTCCTCGCAGGCTTCGTCGAAGGTGGGCAGCACGGTGCCGGTCTCGGGGTCGGTGAAGCCCTTGGCCCGCGAGTCCCACCGCGGCGGCCGATCCGCGGAGTACAGCTGCTCGTCATGGGTCGGCCACCACACCTGGTGATACGTGGCGGCCGTGATCTGGCGCAGCTCCGAGCGAGGGATCGATCCGCGGATGGCGGCGTGAAAATGTGGCGCGCCGCGGCGTTGGGGTTCGACGGCGCCGAAGTACTGCACGTCCCAGCCGACACAGCGGCGGGTGTTCTGCCAGAACCGGTCGAGCAGCGCCGGAAAGTGGACCGCGTCTCGGGCGGCCCGCCGGTAGTCATACGAGCCGGGGTCGACGGCCGCGCCCTCGGCATCGACCCGCCCGTAGGAGTCGAGCGTCAGCGTCAGGAACGTCGACGGGCGGTAGCGGCCGGCGAAGACCTGCCCGACCGTGCGCTTGTCGATCGGCCGCCGGGGCAGGTTCGGGGCATCTTGCCGGCGCCGGGTGCTGCGCCGCTTGGGCATGTCGGGGGGTTCAAGCGGCGTCAGCCGGCCGCGCACCCCGGCGGCCCGGATCGCGGCATCCAGCTCAGCGACCGAGTCGGCGATCTGCTCACACGCCTCGGCGTCCCCCGCAGCCTTGCAGTCGACGTGGGCAGCGAACAGGTCCGCCCGGGTGGCCATCAGCTCGCGCTGCTCGTCGGTCGGTTCCGCCCGTTCCTCGAGCGGTTCTTCCTCGAGGTGCCAGCCCTGCCGGCACTGCACCGCCCGCAGCCGCCGGGCCTTGTCCGCACACGGGCGGCACTGGTCCTCCCGGGTCGACCCGCACGGCACCGGCACCACGGCCACGCGGCCGGTGGTGGTGTCGATCCGGCGCCGCGGCAGCGGCCGGACACACACGCCGTGCTGCTCGGCCAGGCTCTGCGCCACGTCCGACGTGAGCGCGAGCGCGGCACGTTCGGCGCGGGTCATCGAGGCCTGGTCCACCGCGGCCGGCTGCTCCTCGGTAGCGGGTTGCGTGGTGGTCACGGGTGGGTGCTCCCTTCGCAGTAGCCGGCGGCGTGGGCGCGGTGGATCAGCGAGCAGACGGTGGCCACGGTCGCGGCATCGAGGTCGGCGATCCAGTGCAGGACCCGCACGTCGTGGGAGCCGAGTTCGGCCCCGTCCAGGGCGGTCAGCAGAGCGATGTATCGCTCCGGTGGCAGCGGGCATCGCAGCCAGCCACCGCGCCGGGCGAACGGCGGATACAGCGACACCGGTTCGGTGTGCAGCGGGCCGAGCCAGGCCGGTGGAACCGGTGTTGTCATCACGCGGCCCCCGTCCCGGTCAACGCCAGTGACACGGGCGCCTCGGTGCGACCCTCGGTGACGTAGTCGGATAGCTCGTCGAGGTCGGCGTCGGTGACGTGGAAGGCCCGGGCGCGGTCGGGTTCGCGGCGACCGTCGACCTTGACCCAGGCCACGCCGGGCGTGTCCTCGGCGATCCGGTGGGCCTCGGCACCACGGCCGCGCACCCCCTCGCCGAGGACCATGTCGACCTGCTCGACCTCATCCAGGCGCATGGCGATCTTGACCGGGAACAGGTGCCGGAAGTCCAGAATGGACTTGCGGGGATCTTGGATCTGCCCGATCACACACACCCCCGGCGCGCGGCCCTGCGACACGATCGCTTGCAGCGCCAGGCTTGCCCGCTTCCGGAGTGCGGCGTCGGGTTGGTAGGCGATCACGTCGGCCAGCTCGTCAATGACCAGCACGACGAAGGGCTGCCCCGAGCCCGTCGACCACTTACGGGTCCCCTGCTGTCGCAGCATCTCGGCGCGCTGCCGCGTCAGGGTGGCGACGTGTTCGAGCAGCGCCACCGCGTCGGCGCCATTGCCGTAGACGAGCCGGTGAAACAGCCGCTCGGCGCGGCCGAGTTCCATGCCCCCCTTGGGGTCGATCCCGAACACCTGCATCGCCCCCGAGCGGACCCACGGGGCCAGTGCACGCAGCACCGACCACACCACCGAGGACTTGCCGGCGTCAGTCACTCCCGTGACGAGCAGGTGGCGGTCGAGTAGGCGCAGCAGCCAGTCCCGTCCGGTCTCGGTCCGTCCGACGACGACGCGGGCCAGGTCCAGGGTCGCGCCCGGTTCGGCGAGCGCGGGTGTGGGGATCGGATCCGCGAGGGGGTCGGTGTGGAGCAGGTCCAGCCAGATCCGCCGGCCCTTCTCCGTCCGCACCCGGCACGCGGACGCGCCGAATGAGTTGGCCAGCGCCTCGGCCCGGTGAGCGTAGTGGTCGGCGGTCTGGCCGTGCAGCATCTTGACTGCGACCCGGTCCCGCCAGCCGTCCGAGCGCACCCGCCGGATCCGCGGGTAGTGCGTACCGCGCAGCGCGCGGGAGGTGCGCTTGGTCAGCTCGCAGAACAGCATCACCCGCCGCCACGGGAACGCGTACACCCGAACGCGGCGCCACTCCGAGCGGGCCTGCCGAAGCGCAGTGCGGTCGAAGGAGTCCCGGTGTCCCCACGCCCAAGCACCGACCGACGCGGCCAGGGCGGCGAGCAGCCCGGCGGCGACCCACCACGAGTATCCGACACTGATGCCAGCCAGGACCGCGGCGCCGAGCAGCGCCAGCGGATATCGGTAGATGCGGCGGGCGACGAACACCGCTAGCCACACCGCGAGCACCGCAGCGATCACGGGCGACACGATGTAGAGCAGCTTGCGGGGCAGCATCGTCCACCACGGCAGCTGCGGTCGCTCCACCTCCAGCGGGGCTGGGTCGGTCCACTCGGTGCGGCTCATCGCGACTCACCCCCGATCCGGCGGCCGGGCCAGCGGCGCGGCCTGCGTACCGCCGAGCTTGGGAACAGGTGCAGCTGGTCGAGGTGCTCGGCGCAGCGGCGGCGCTTGGGGTCCGGGCGGCTTTCCAGTACCCGCTGGCAGACCTCACAGCGGTCGAGCTGGCGCGGCACCCGCGACGAGCGCGGCGAGCTGCTCATGCCGCCACCTCCTGCCGTGCGGTGCGGCGCCGGGCGGCGACGAGGCGGTCTCGCTCGCCCGCGGTGAGGCCACCGGCGATCCCGTGCCGGCGGGTGACCGGCTCCCAGCCGAGCACATCGGCCAGGCACACCGCCCGGACCTGGCAGCCGGCACAGACCCGCTTGGCCTCAGCGATGGACGCGGTGTCGGACGGCTCCGGGTCGAACAGCTCGGCCGGTTCGGCGGCGCAGGCAGCGTCAGCCCGCCAGGCCGGTACCGGTCCCCCGTCGAACAGCAGGACGCGCAGCACCAGCCGCGTCACCGCCACGTTGGACCGCTCGTTGCCGGCGGTCCCGATCAGCCCGCGCACCCGGCGCAGGACAGTCTCCGGTGTTGCTCGCATGACTCACGGACCTCCCGATCCGTCCACACACACGAGACCGGCACCGCCCCGCCGCCGTAGCCTGGGCAGCACCGACCCCGCCTGCTTGGTGATGGGTTGGAAGGCACCGGGGACGGGCGTGGGCGCCAACTCAGCACCCGTCCCCGTGCCGGCTTTCACGCCGCGCTCGGCGGCTCCGTCGACTGCTCCGCCGCCCACGCGGCCCGAGCGTCGACCAGCTCGGCGATCACCTCAGTGAGCGCGTCGCGCAGCCGCACCAGGTCGGGCTGGTGTGCGAACAAAGTCACCCGGTCACTGACGAACTCCTCGGCCGAGCGCAGGTCGACCGTGACCCGGTCCTCGGCCGGGTGCACACGGCGGATGATCCGGGTGTCCTCGTCGACGTGCACCGACATAACCGTCTGCAGGCCCCGGGCCATCACGCGACCGCCTTACCCTCGGCCGAACCGCCCGCTGGCTTGGTCTCGGTCGACGCCGAGGCCGGCTTGCCGCCCTTGGCCGGTGGTGCCCGCATCGCCCGCGCCCGCAGGCTGTAGGCGACCCGGTTACGCCGGTCATCGACATACGGCGTCACGGTCAACCCGTCGAACTCCACCGGCCGAAACTCATGCCCAGCAACCACCACCGCTTCCGGCGGCACCGGCTGCACCTCGTCGAGCACCTTGACCGTGATCGTCTTGTCGCCCTTGCGCGCGCCCGGGTCAGCGTCGAGCACCGACACCGCCCACATCGGCAGCCCCGATTCCTTATCGAGCTGCTGCACGAACTTCTGCGGCGTCGACTTGTCGAAATCGCGCACCTGCTCGACCTCGCTGACCACGAACGCGCCCTCAGGGAACACGTCCTCCATCGACACCCGGAACTTCCCGTTGATCGCCATCGCGCTCTCCCTGTCTCCTCCGGAGCGACCATCGCTCCCCTAGACAAGCTCCATCATGCCTACTCGTCTAGGGAACTGCAATAGGAAAGGCCGGCCTCGGCGTGTCGCACGAGGAAGGCCCAGCTCAGCGGGCCGGGAAGTCGTACTCCAGCACGTAGGCGTGGGCGGCCTTGACGGTGTCACACACCTCGACCGCCCGGCCGGTCGTGTCGTAGGCGGTGCGGACGACACTCATCACCGGGACTCCGGTGCTCAGTTGGAGCGCCCGGCGCTCGTCGGGTGTGGGCATCCGCGCGGCCACCTCCTCCACGAAGTGGCCGAGGGTGTAACCGGCGTCCTCGAGTCGGGCGTAGATACCGCCCGGGCCGGTGTCGGACTCGACGATGGCGGTTCCCCGCGCCAGGTCGGCCGGGATATAGGAGACGGCGGTCTCCACCGGCTCGCCGTTGGCGAGGTAGCGGCGATCCCGGATCACGACCGCGTCGCCGACCGCCAGGCCCAGCCGCTCGGCGACCTCCGACGTTGCTGGTGCTTCGGTCACGCTCAGCCGATCCACGCCAGGTGTATAGCCGACCTTCTCGGCCTCCATCGAGAACGCGGCCTTGCCCCGGTCGCGATGACGGCGGGCGAAGCGCTCCGACGCGAGCCGGCGCACCACCGGGACCGAGCGCACGAACACACCCCGGCCGTGCTCGGCGACCACCAAGCCCTCGGCTTTGAGGTCCTGAATCGCCTGACGGGCAGTCATCCGGGCTACCCCGTAGTGGTCGACCAGCTCACTTTCGGACGGCAGCTTGTCGCCCGGGCCGAGCTTCCCGCGCCGGATCGCCTCCCGTAGAGCCGCCGCGATCTGACGATACGGCGGGCGCTCGTCCGCCTTGTCGACTGCCGCAAGGTCGATCGTCACCGGTCACTTCCCTACACGTCTGGGCAGGTACGATCATTCCACACTCAGCCGAGCGAGGAAGGCAGTCGGATGGCCGACACTCCGCGGCACTCAGTCAGCGTCGCCGGGATCGTCATCAACGACGCCGGCCAAGTGCTAGTCATCCGTCGCCGCGACAACGGCCATTGGGAACCCCCCGGCGGCGTCCTCGAACTCGGTGAGCAGTTCGAGGACGGCGTACGCCGCGAGGTCCGCGAGGAAACCGGCCTCAACGTCCACGTCGACCGCCTCACCGGCGTCTACAAGAACCTCACCGCCGGTGTGGTCGCCCTGGTCTTCCGCTGCCACCCACTCAGCACCCCGGACCCGAACAGCGCCGAAGCCGTAGCCGTCCGCTGGGCCGACCCCACCGAGATCGCGACCATGATGGACCCTGCCTACGCGGTTCGCGTCATCGATGCCTTCGGCGACTCCACCGTCACGCGGGCACACGACGGCGTCCAAGTCGTCACGGCGTAGGGGGCCTTATCCGCGCACGGTCAAGGCCGCTGTCTAGGGCTCACCGTAGGTAGGAGCCACATCACCTGCACGACGACGACCGGGCGACATGCGGGCCGCGAGCTTGCAACACATTCGGCGATCTTGATGTAGTATCTGCGCAGAGGAAACAGCAGGACGGAGCGTACATCCGCCCTGCTGCTGCCCCGGTACGCAGGCGCTGCCTTACAACGGCAGTTAACCTCGGGACTCCTCCTCCGACGCGGCCGCGGTCGGTTCCTCATCAGAACTACCGTGGCCGTTTCGGTTGCTTGTGGCGATGGTGCCCTCCTCCTTCAGGTCGAGGCACAGCACGCCCTCGTCCATGTACGCAATCCACCGACGCGCCGTCGTGGTGTCGATGCCGTAGTACTTGGTGAAGGCCGTGCCGGCTACGACGTACGGCCCAAAGCCCGGCTTCTGCGCTCGCAGTGGATATGCGTGCGCCAACGACAGGTCGGCGCCACGCATCCCAACGATCCGCTCACTAGCGTCGAACAGCAGCTCCACTGCATCCGGTTCACCTAGAGCCACCTGTGCTGCCTTGTTCAGCGACAAAGTGCCCTTCTTCTGGATGGTCACTGTGGGATCGTTAGCGAGAGGAACCATCCGTCGTGTGAACGTCTCGAAGTTCGGCACGGACACCTCCTCGATTCCTCAACCGACGATCCATGGACACGTTGAAACGCTAGCACATGCGATCAACGGCCGACTACAACACCTTCATCGTCGGTGTGTCTGCCCTACCGATGCCGAGCCCCGCGTACCAGACAGGATCGAAGCACCAAGCACGCTACACGGAGCCTTGCACCGTGCGTGCCAGACCGCGACGGTTCTTACATCCTCAACCGGCAGCCGTCCCAACGGCTCTATTACCCTCTATCGCTCGTTCGACGTCCCACGTTCACCTGCGGCTACTGCCGAATCTGCCTCTAAGGGATCAAGGCGCGCCGCCTGCGGCGGCGCGGCCGGCTCCGCCTGCTGCGCGCGGCCTTCGGCCGTGCTCGCGCGGGCCGGCCCAGCGTTGCGCAGCGCCACCGCCAGATACCGCGCGGGGACAGACCGCTGACCAACCACCCGGCACTTGCGCTGCGTGTGCGATGCCAGCATGAGACATGCGCCGAGATGATCCGATCAAGATCGTTTGCCTACGACCCAGAGTGGCCGAGGTTGTTCGCACGGGAACGAGACCGGCTCCAGCCCGTTCTGGCGCCCTGGTTGGTCGAGCCGATCCAGCACATCGGAAGCACTGCGGTCCCAGGCCTGCCGGCAAAACCGATCATCGACATGGTGGCTCCGGTCGCCAGCTACCCCGAGTTCCACTCGGCACTACCGGCGCTGAACGAGCTGGGCTGGATCCATGCCCCGGAGCCAGGTGACGAGCAAGCGAGGAAGTGGTCGATCTGTTTCCCCAAGGTCGCCTGGCGGACACACCACCTGCACGTCGTTGAGCACCGATCGCCGTACTGGCGCGACTGGCTGGCATTTCGAGACCACCTCACGGCAGCTCCCGATGCCGCCGCCGAGTACGGCCGAATCAAGGCCGAGCTGGCCAGTCGCGACGACCCGCGACCGGACTGCCTATCGAGCTGGCAAGGCACCGTTCATCCGCGGCCTGCTCGACCACCTCCGGCAACCGCCCCACTGACCGTCCGGATCGTGAGGTTCGTGGAGACTGCGAGCCAAGACCGGGCGCCTCCGGCGGGCCTCCGCTCCGGGATGGCCCGGGCTGGGCACGAGGGTGGTGGGTCACCAGGTGGTGCGGGCACCCCGTCACGCCGGCGCCAGAGGCGTAGCGGGCCAGGGGCAGGGGTCCAGGTCGTTCAGCACGTCGGGTGCTCCACCTGGACCCCTGCCCCTGGCCCGCTCCGAGGCAAGCTCGCCGACGTGACGGGATACCCGCTTCTGCCACTCCCCTGTCCTGTCGAGGACGACCAGGCCCGTGCTGTCCGCGTGCTATTCGGCCCGGTCAACCACGGTCGCAAACGCGCACCCCTGACGCTGCCGGCCGCAGGTCACCACGGGGCACCGGGCGCTCGGCGCAGCCTTCCAAGCTGGCTATGCGGGTTCGATCCCCGTCGCCCGCTCCACCTCCGCCACCAGCGACAACAGCAGCCGCCCCCGATCATGGGAACAGCCGCAGCGGTCGTCCGGCCCAGCGCCCGGCTGGTGCTGGGAACATCAGGCCGGAAGATCAATGGCCTACGGCTGGAGTGATGTGCCGACCCGTTCGGCCAGGAAGTCTTCCCAGGTCCGCTGACCCACCGCCCGTTCGAGAGACAGATTCTCGCCGGCCCGGTACGCGCGGCCGGCCCTTCCCGGCATCCGGACCGGCATCATCAACCGGTGCTTGCAGCGCGCCCGCAGGTATCCGCGGCTCAGATCGGCCATCCCGTACACCGTCGGCCCGGCCAGGTCGGGCACCAGACCGGCCGGCTCACCGAGCGTCACTTCCACGAGCCGGGCGGCCACCTCGCCCGCATCGACCGGCTGGAACCGGAGTCCGCCCGGGACCGGTATCACCGGCAGCTTCGCCATCTTCTGCACCACGGTCAGGACCAGGTCATGGACCTGGGCGGCACGCAGCGTCGTGAACGGCAGGCCGGAGTCGGCCACGGCCTGCTCCGCGGCCAGCTTGGACCTGAAGTAGCCCAGCGGGACCCGGTCTGCCCCGATGACCGAGATGTACACCAGGTGCTTCGCCTCGGCCCGCGACGCGGCCCGCACCAGGTTCCGGGTCGCCTCGTCGTCGCCCTTGGGGCCGCCCGCGAGGTGCACGATGATCTCGGCCCCGTCCACCGCGGGCTCGATCCCCTCGCCCTTGAGTAAGTCAGCGGTCACGTACTCGACGCCGTCCCCGGACTCGTGGCTGTGCCGGCTGAGTACCCGCACTGTGCAGCCGGCATCCCGCAGGAGCGGGACAACGAGGCGGCCCAGCGTGCCGGTACCGCCGGTGACCAGAACGGGGGATGTCATGATTGCGCTCCTTCACAGGGGTGTGGTGGCTGTGCCGGACCACCCGCGTTGCACGGGAAAGTCGATCCCCGTGCCACATCAGCCGGGTTTCATCGGTCTACTGCTATGACACGCCGCGGCGAGAGAATGTGACCGATGGACGAACCCGACTGGCTCGCCGAGCGGTTCGAGGAGCACCGGGCCCATCTGCGGGCGGTGGCCTACCGGATGCTCGGCTCGCTCGGCGAGGCCGACGACGCCGTCCAGGAAGCGTGGCTGCGGCTGAGCCGCGCCGAGGCGAGCGGCATCGAGAACATGGGCGGATGGTTGACAACCGTCGTCGCCAGGGTGTGCCTGAACATGCTGCGCTCGCGCAACTCCCGCCGCGAGCAGCCCTTGAGCGTGCACATGCCCGACCCGGTCGTGAACCGCCCGGACGGGGTCGACCCTGAGCACGAGGCGCTGCTGGCCAACTCGGTCGGGCTCGCGCTGCTCGTGGTGCTCGACACGTTGGCTCCCGCCGAGCGGCTGGCGTTCGTGCTGCACGACATGTTCACCGTGCCCTTCGACGAGATCGCTCCCATCGTGGGGCGCTCCCCGACCGCGGCACGGCAGCTCGCCAGCCGCGCGCGCCGCCGAGTGCAGCAAGCCGCCCCGATGCCAGACGCCGATCTCGCCCGCCAGCGAGAGGTCGTCGACGCGTTCTTCGCTGCCTCCCGCAACGGCGACCTCGCCGCGCTCGTCGCGGTGCTCGACCCCGACGTCGTGCTGCGATCCGATGGCGGGCTCGCGCGACCGGGCGCCTCGGCGGTCATTCACGGTGGGCCGACCGTGGCCGAACAAGCGCTCACCTTCGCGCGGCTCTCCCCATTCGTACGACCGGCACTCGTCAACGCAGCCGCGGGAGTCGTCGTGGCGCCGCGCGGACGACCGGTCTCGGTCATGGGCTTCACGGTCAGGAACGGAAAGATCATCGCCATCGACGTACTCGCCGACCCCGCCCGCCTCCGCCAGCTCGACCTGACGGCCTGGGCCGCCTAACGAGCCAACGCCTTGGCTGCTTCCCCTCGACCCGGCCACCTTGGACGCCATCTGGGGCGGAGTCGGCACATGAAGAAGGAGAAGCCTTCACCTGCGGCGGGCTTCCGCTCCGGGATGGCCCAGGGTTGGGCGCGAGGGTGGCGCCGGTCTCGCTCCGCCCGGCGACGACGCGGGCCAGGTCGCGCCGGCCGACAGGCCCGAGGGGGCCAGGAAACGACGTCGGCGGCGTCAGCCTGTGATTGCGGCGCTGAGGAGCAGGCCGGCCGCGCCCGCACCGAGCCCGCCGATCACGCTGGCGACCACGTTGGCCACCGCGTAGAACCGGGCGCCGTCCTGAGCCAGCCGCAGCGTCTCGTAACCGAACGTGGAGTAGGTGGTCAGCGCGCCGCAGAACCCGACGCCGGCCGCGCTCATGATCGGACCTGGAGTCGGCAACCCGGCAAGGGCCCCGAGCACGAAGCAGCCACCGACGTTGACCGCGAGGGTGCCCCACGGGAACACCGAGTCGTGCCGGGCCTGCACCGCGCGGTCGACCAGGTAGCGCAGCGGGGCGCCGAGCGCGGCACCGAGCGCGATCAGCACCACCGTCACAGCTGCTCCCGGTCGCGGCCGCGGTAGCTGATGACCTCCACCGAGTCGATGACCACCAGGCCTTCGGTGGCCAGGTCGTCGAGCTGGGGCAGGAAGGCACGCACCCGGTCCGCAGCGTCGATGATGATCACAGCAACCGGGAGATCCTCGGACAGCGACAGCAGCCGGGTGGTGTGGATGCGCGACGACGCCCCGTAGCCCTCGATGCCGCGCAGCACGGTGGCTCCGGCCAGCCCGGCCAGGTGCGCGCGGTGCACGATCTCGGTGTAGAGCGGCTTGTGGTGCCAGATGTCGTCCTCGCCGATCAGGATGGTCAGTCGCAGCGCCGGGCCCTGCAGGCTCATCGGGCCCTCCCTCTTCTTCTTCGCCACGGGCGTCGCAGCAGCAACTGAGTCCCCGTCGAGGCGGCCCACACCGCGACCAGGGCGGCCAGCACCGTGGCGACGAGGTAGGCCACCGCAACCCGCGGAGCGTCGTCGGCCAGCGTCTGCCCGACGTCGAGCGTGTAGGCCGAAAAGCTCGTGTAGCCACCCAGCACACCCACACCCAGAAACGGCCGCAGCAGCCGCCGGCCGGTCCAGACGTCGACCACCAGCGCCATGACCACGCCGATCAACAGGCACCCGGTCACATTGATCGTGAACGTCGACCACGGGAACCCGCTAGCCCGATACGGCCACACCAGCTGCACCCCGTAGCGGGTTAGGGCGCCAACCACACCGCCGCACGAGATCACCCCGAGCACCGGCCACTGCCCTGCACCGACGCTCCTGGGGCGCCAGCGAGGCGCCCGCCGTCGCAGCCCGGCCCCCACCGGCTCGGTGACCTGCGACATCTGTGTTCTCCTACCAACCGCGATCAGGCCTGACTGGCTGGTAGGGACCGTTGGCGGCGCGATGCCACGATCATCCCTTCCCATCGGGAAGAGGCGGCGGGCCCCACCGCCGCGACTCACAACAAGCTCGACCAGTCTACCGAGCACGACGCGCCTGCCCGCTCCACCCCCGCTACCAGCAACGGCGGCGGCAACTCCCGATCATGGAACTCGCGCAGCCGCGCCTCGTGAACACCCGCCGGAACACCGAGTCTGACGGCACGAAGCAGCGCGCGCCGCGAGTTCACGGTGCATCGAGCACGCCGGATGCGTCGACCGACGGGTCGGTCGAGGTGTGCCCGTGATAACCGATGCGACGCGAGACGGTGTCGGCCGCCTGCCGTACCAACGTGGCGACCTCACGCTCGATCCGCTCGAGTGTCAGCCGATAGGCGGGACCCGAGAGCGACAATGCGGCACTGACCGAGCCGTCGGCAGTCCGGATCGGTGCGGCCACTGCGTGCAGCCCCTCCTCGAGCTCCTCCAACGCGACGGCGAACCCGGCCCGCCGGATCCCCGCGAGCTCAGTGCGCAGCTCGTCGACGCCGACGAGGGTGCGGTCGGTGAACCGCTGCAGCGGGCCCGCGAGGACCGCCTCGCGCTCCCGCTGGGGCAGGTGCGCGAGAAAGACCTTTCCCGACGATGTGCCGTGCAACGAGGTGTGTGCCCCCACCCAGTTGACGCTGATCATCGACGTCGACAGGTCCGCCTGGTCGATGTTCACGACGTTGTGCCCTTCCAGCACGGCGAGGTTCACCGCCTCGTCCACGGCACGGCTGAGCCGCTCGCAGATCGGGTGGCCGGCCTGGATCAGCTCGGATGTCGCGCGCACGGCGCCGGCCAGCCGGATCACACCGAGCCCGAGCCGGTACTTCTGGGTGTCCGCGTCGCGCTCGACCATCCCCCGGCGCTCGAGCGTGGACAGTAACCGGTAGGCCGTCGACTTGTGGATCCGCAGCTCCTTGGAGAGCTCGGTCACACCGGTCCAGCCGGCGCGGCCCAGCATCTCCATCATCTCCAGCGCGCGGTCCACTGACTGAACGTACGGTCGCTGATCGTCGTCGTCCACATCGTGACGATAGGCGACTAGCCGGATTCGTCACCCCTTCGACCCCAATACGAACACTCCCACCGGCCGAGGGTCACCAGAACGGGCGTATCGCTGCGGCATCGTCGCCCGCGACCGTGGAGCTGGCCTGCTGGCGCCGGTGCCCGGCAAGGAGCTCGGCGGCCGCACCCGTCCCGAGGGCGCGTCGCGGTGGTGGGGCGGCGGCGACCCCGGCCGCCCGCCGGTCCGGGATACCGAAGCGCTGCAACGAGAACAGCGAGATGTTGTGCCGTGTCGTACCCCGCACGGCGAGATCGGCCATGATCTCGCCGACGACGCTGGCGAACTTGTACCCGTGCCCGGAGCACGGCGACGCGAAGGACACCTGCGGGTACACCGGATGCAGGTCGATCAGGAAATGGTGGTCAGGGGAATTGGTGAACATGCAGGTCTGCAGCGCCATCGTCGGGCCGAAGCCGTCGGGGAAGTAGCGGGCCGCGAAGCGGCCGAGAACGTCCTCGTCGCCCGCGCCCGGCGCCGGATCCAACGTCTCGGGGTCGCCGTGCTCGCCGAGGTGGTGGTACTTGCCGAACTTGAACCCCGGCACACCGTAGACCGGGAATCCGTAGAAGCGGCCCTCCTCGACCAGGGCGTTGAACACCGGGAACCGCGACGGGGTGAACAGCTCCGGACGGCGTGGCTGCAGCCAGGCCACGACCTGGCGCTCCGGGACCGCCAGCGACGACAGGAACGGGAGCACCTCGCGGTTCCAGGCACCTGCCGTGACCACCAGCCGCTCCGCCGTGTAGACATCCTTGTCGGTGATCACGCGCACCCCGTCGGCGGTGGGCTGCCAGTCGTGCACCCGTTCCCTGCCGTGCACCTGTGCGCCGTGCGCGATCGCCGCCTCGACATGGGCCACGATGCACCGCTCGGGTCGCAGGAATCCCCCGTCCGGCTGATAGAGCGCCATCGTCTCGCGGGGCAGCCGGTAGCCGGGGAAGCGCTCGCCCAGCTCGGCGCCGCTGAGCACCTCGTGCGGCAGGTCGTACTCGACGGCGCTGCGCAGCGCGCCGGTGAACACCCAGCTGTCGGCGGGGCCCGCGTCGATCGAGCCCGTGACATGCAGCAGCTGCTCGCCCGCGCGGCTCTCGAGCGAGCGCCACAACTCGTAGGCGCGCTGCACGAGCATCACGTAGGTGGGGTCCTCGTAGTAGGGCAGCCGGATGATCCGGGTCTCGCCGTGCGACGACCCCATGGTGTTCGGGATGTCGAAGCGCTCCAGCCCGAGCACCCGCTTGCCCCGCCGGGCGAGTTGGTAGACCGTCGCGCTGCCCATCCCACCGACCCCGAGCACGATGACGTCGAAGTGCTGGCCGGGGCGACCGAGCCGAATGTCGGGCATTCTCGTCACCGTCATCCCTTCATGCGCGCGCCGCCGGGATCGACGAACGGCGTGGCCACGACCTTCGCGGTGACCGGCCTGCCGCCGACGCGCACCACCAGCCGGCTGCCCGGCCAGCAGTGCGCGGTGTCGACGTAGGCCATCGCGAGATGGCGCGCGGCCGTGGGGCACCACTGGCTGACGGTCACCCACCCCACGTCGCCGCCCGGCCGCACCCGGTCCTCCGGCTCCCCGGCACGGGGCCCGGCGAGCACCTCCTCGGTGACCGGGTCGATGCCGCCGAGGGCACAGACGGATGCCTTCGGCGCCGCGGGCGCGTCGGCGTCGAGCGCCAGTCCCACCCAGCGCCGGTCGGGGCCGCGCTCGGCGACCTTGAGCAGCGCGTCGCGCCCGATGAACGTCCGCTTGTCGAACCGGATCCAGCGGTCCAGCCCGAGGTGGAACGGGGTGTCCGAGCGGCTGATGTCGGGTCCGTAGAGTGGCAGCGACTTCTCGAGCCGCAGCGTGTGCATCGCCGCCACGCCGTAGGGCTTGAGCTCGAATGCGGCGCCCCGGCTACGTAGCAGCTCCCACACCCCGACCGCCTCCTCGGCGGGGATCAGCAACTCGTAGCCGAGCTCGCCGGTGTAGCCGGAGCGCGACACCAGGATCCGGGTCTCGCCGATCCGTGCCGAGGTGAACCGGAAGAACCGCAGTGCCGCGAGGTCGGCGTCGTCGATCACCGTCTGCAGCAGCTCCCGCGACCGGGGTCCCTGCACCGCGAGGAACACGATCGTCGCGGAGATGTCGGTGACGTAGGCGCTGGCGCCTGCGGCGTGTTCGGCGATCCACTCGTAGGTCTGCCGCCGGGGCGCCGAGCTCGTGACGATCAGGAAGTGCTCGTCGTGCAACTTCGAGACGGTGATGTCGTCGATGATGCCGCCGTCTTCGTCGCAGATCGTCGAGTAGCGCACCCGCCCCGGGTCCATGTCGCGGATGTCGTTGACGAGTAGCTGGTTGAGCAGCCGCTCGGCACCCGGTCCCTTGATGTCGATCTCGCCCATCGACGACAGGTCCTGCATGCCGACGTTGGTCCTGGTGTTGACGTGTTCGGCGAGTGGTGAGGTGTAGCTGACGGGGAAGAGGTAGTCGCCGCCACCGACGACCATCTGCGCTCCTGCACGCACATGCACGTCGTGGAGTGCCAGCCTGCGTTCGATCATGATCGGTTCCTTGTGTTCGTGCGGTCCGGCGGCGCGCCCGCCGCAGCCACGGGCGCGTCGCCGGATGGGTCAGGCCGCGACCGCCTCGCGCTCGAGGCGCTTGGGGATGTCCTTGGTCGGGTCGAGGAACGGCTTCTCGACCACGACGGCGTCCTGCGGACCGTGCTGGGTGTGCACGACCAGCTCGGTGCCCAGGTCCTGGTAGGCCATCGGCACCATGGCGAAGCCGATGTTGCGGTGCAGCCGCGGCGAGTAGCAGGCGGAGGTGACGTCACCGATCCGCAGGCCCTTCGGGTCGTGCACCTCGAAGGCGTCGATCATCGAGCCGTCGTTGAACGAGCCGACGCCGGGCCCACCGATCTCGACTCCGACCAGCTTGCGGGAGATGCCCTCCGACTTGATGCGCGTCAGCGCGGCCTTGCCGATGAAGTCGGCCTGCTGCGCCAGGTCCACCATCCAGGTGGACTCGAACCCGTAGCCGACCTCGAAGGGGTTGGTGTCGTAGGAGATGTCGTTGCCCCAGGACAGGATCCCGCCCTCGATACGCCGGATGTGGCACGGCCCGATGACTCGCATGTCGTGGGGGGCGCCGGCCTCCCACACCGCGTTCCACATCCGCACCCCGTCGCGGCTGGCGTTACGCAGGTAGATCTCGTAGCCGAGCTCGCCGGTGTAGCCGGTGCGGGAGACGACGACGTCCATCCCGTCGAGCTCGCGCTCGACGGTGTAGTAGTAGGGCACCTCGAGGATCGAGTCGCCGAACAGATCGGTCATCACCGCCGCCGACCGCGGGCCCTGGATCTGCACCGGGCCGACGTCGGGCTCGGTGATCGCGACGTTCATCCCGAGGCTGTAGGCCAGGCCCTTGGCCCACAGCAGCACGTCGGAGTCGGCCAGCGACAGCCAGAAGTGGTTCTCACCGAGCCGCAGCAGCACCGGGTCGTTGATGATGCCGCCGTCCTCGGCGGTGACGAACACGTACTTGCACTGTCCCACCCGGCATTTCGTGAGGTCACGGGGAACGAGCATGTTGGTGAACTCGAACGCGTCCGGGCCGGTGATCTCGACCTGCCGCTCGACGCCGACATCCCAGAGCGTGACGGCCTCGAGCAGGTGCCAGTACTCGCCGACCGGGTCGCCGTAGTGGCGCGGGTGGTAGGTGTGGTTGTAGACGCTGTAGAGCCCCACGCCGTGCTCGCGCGAGGCGTAGAAGAAAGGGGACTTGCGAAGCCGCGGGTACTGCAGCACGCCGGGGCTGGGGTTGATCTGGCCGGGGTTGATCTGGCCGGAGTTGATGTTGCTGGCCTTGACGGTCATGTCCTGCTCCTTGTCTCCGGTGGTGCGGCAACGTGCTGGGTGAAACCGGTCGCAGCAGCGAAGTGGCTGCTGAGGTACTTCTCGCCCTCGTCGGCCAGCACCGTGACGACGCAGCCGAGTTCGGGGTGTCGCGCGCGCAGCCGCCGGGCCGCGAGCAGGTGCGCGCCGGAAGTCGGGCCGACGAAGATCCCGTGCTCGCGCGCGATGCGGCGGGTCTCGGTCACCGCGTCGTCGCTGCGCACCGCGACGACGTCGTCGACGAGGCCGCGGTGGCGTTCGATGATCGCGGGAACGAAACCGTCGGAGATCCCCTCCAGCAGGTGCGGGCCGACCTCGCCACGGGCCAGCGTGCGCGACTCCGCCGGCTCGACGGCGACCAGGCGGCAGCGGGGGTCGACCGCCTTGAACGCCTGCCCGACGCCGACCAGCGTGCCGCCGGTGCCCACCCCCATCACGAACGCGTCCGGCGGGGCGGGCAACCCGGCCACGATCTCGGGCCCGAGCCAGGTGCGGTTCTCCTCGACGTTCCATTCCGACGAGAACTGCCGGGTGGCGAAGAACCCCGGGCGGCGACCGAGCTCCTCGGCGCGGGCGAGCGCTGCGGTGACGTGGAAGTCGCCGACCATCTCGATCTCGGCGCCGAACGCCCGCGAGATCGCCAGCCGCTCCGTGCTCATCCCGCGCGGCATGATCACGCGCACCCGGTAGCCCCTCGCCGCGGCCACCATCGCGAGCGCGTTGCCGGTGTTTCCGCTGGAAGCCTCGACGAGGATGTCACCCGGCGACAGCAACCCCGCGGCCTCGGCGCGGTCGACGATGTAGCGCGCGACCCGGGCCTTGACCGAGCCGGACGGGTTGCAGAACTCGAGCTTCGCCCACACGCCGTCGAGCTCGACGAGCGGGGTGTCGCCGATGCCGTCGAGCACGGTCGCCGCACGGACCGGCCCGGCAACGGTCCCGGAAATGGTAGCGGTCATGGTCGCCCCCTCCAGCCGGCCTCAGCACCGCATCCGGTGCATGGCGGGGTCGAACACCGGGTCGGCGGTGACGGTCGCCCGGTGGCGGCGGCCGAAGTAGCCGATGTCGACGGCGGTGCCCTCGGCGGCCAGCTCGGCGGGCAGCCAGGCGTAGGCGAGGCTGCGGCCGACGATATAGCCGTAGGCGGCGCTGGTGACGAAGCCGACCGCTGCCCGGCCGGCCCCGTCCGGGTCGAACACCGGCTCAGAGCCGAGCACGACCGTGCCGTCGTCGACGGTCAGGCAGCGCAGCCGCCGCGCCGGCGGCCGGTCCCGCCGCCGCAGCAGCGCGGCGCGGCCGAGGAAGTCGCCCTTGCAGGGCTTGACGGCAAAAGCCAGGCCGGCCTCGTCGGGGTCGTGCTCGCTCCACATGTCGGTGCCCCAGGCCCGGTAGCCCTTCTCGATGCGCAGCCCGCCGAACGCGCCGCGCCCGGCGGCGATGACGCCGAGCTCGGCGCCCGCACCCATCAGCAGGTCCCACAGCCGCAGCCCGAACTCCGCGGACGTGTAGAGCTCCCACCCCAGCTCGCCCACATAGGACAGCCGCAGCGCGGTCACCGGGACCTCCCCGACGCAGAACTCCGCGGCGCGGAACGGGCGCAGCGCCTCGTGCGAGACGTCCGCGCTGGCCAGCGGCGCCAGCACATCGCGTGCCCGGGGACCCCACAGCCCGATGCAG
>WHSY01000579.1 GCA_009379815.1 Pseudonocardiaceae bacterium | reverse complement strand
CTGCCTGAAGCCCGGACTGGTCGTGGAGCCCGGATCGGCGTACGCCGGCCGGGTCGAGGTCGTCGACATCGGGCTCGGGCCGCACCAGCCCTCGCCCAGGGCGCGACTGCTGACCGATGCCGACGTGGGCGCGCTCTGGCCGGCGCCGAAGCGAGGGGACGACAAGTACTCCACCGGGGTGGTGGGCGTCGTGGCCGGCTCTCCGGCGTACCCCGGCGCCGCGGTGCTGAGTGTCGGCGGTGCCCTGAAGGCCAAGTCGGGGCTGGTCCGCTACGTCGGCACCGGCCGCGCCGCGGAGCGACACGGAGCCCTGCGCCCCGTCGTCGCGGCAGCGATGGTGCGGCTCGCCGGGGACGCCCCCGGCAGCCTGCTCGACCCGTGCTGCGGGACCGGAACCATCGTGGCCGAGGCACTCGGCGCCGGTTGGGACGCCCACGGCTGCGACATCGACCCAGACGCAGTGAAGACCGCGCACGACAACGTACCCACCGCCACGATCGATCGCGCCGACGCGCTGGACCTGCCCTACGCAGATGCCTCCTTCGACGCCGTGG
>WHSY01000578.1 GCA_009379815.1 Pseudonocardiaceae bacterium | reverse complement strand
CTCACACGGTCCGGAGAACGACTTCACCAACCGGAGCCTGACCTTCATGACCTACAACTTGATGCATATCGCGGCGATGCTCAAGCGGGCGGGCGGCATGCCGGCGTATGGAAATCAGCAAGCGAGGTGGGACGCCGGCGACCATTTCGGTTTCGTAGCGCCTGACCAGGGTTGATCATGCCGGGGCTTGGGCCGGGTTGATCGGATTTTGTTTCACGTGAAGCAATCGCACGCGCTCGCCTCGCGGGTCAAGATCCGCACCGGTCGCTGATGGGGTCTGCCAACACGGCTGCGGGGCTTGCCGGTAGCATCATCGGTCAGAATCCGTGATCGTAGGTGAGGAGGCGACCGGTATGAAGAAACTTTTGGTGCTGGCGGGCATAGCCGGTGGCGTGATGTTCGTGCTCAAGCGGAGCCAAAACGCGAAGGCCGAGGCCGACCTTTGGCGTGAGGCGACCGCGCCGACCGACGCGCCCCTTGGCGCGGTAAGCACCAACGGTTCGACGCCGTCGCAGACCACAGCGAAGGACGCCGCAAGCGAGAACTGATCACCG
>WHSY01000577.1 GCA_009379815.1 Pseudonocardiaceae bacterium | reverse complement strand
TGGTCTCCCGGTGGATCCGGCGGTGGTAGACCTGCTCGACCCAGGCGGTGAACAGCTGGTTGAGCTGCTCGAGGTCGGCGACCCCGCGGGCGTCGACTTCGACGAGGAACTGGTCGCGTACGGTGCGGAAGAATCGCTCGACCTTGCCGCGGCCGGCGGGCTCGCCGGGCTTGGAGTGCACCAGACGGATCCCGAGCACCGCGCAGGCGCGGGCCAACGGCGCAGAGACGAACGCGGACCCATTGTCGACGTAGATCACCTTCGGCACGCCCCGTGAGGCCAGCCCCCGCCGCAACGCGGCCTCCAGCCGCAGGCTGTCCTCGGCGCGGCCCCAGCGGTGGCCCGCCACCAGCCGGCTGTGGTCATCCACAAAGGCGAACAGGTAGCTTTTGCGGCCTGCGATCGTCGGGCCGTGCAGCGCGTCGCCGGTCCACCGGTCGTTGCGCGCGGCGGCCTCGAAACGTCCGAACACCCTTGGTGGGCGCCCGTCGGGGTGCCGGTTCAGCCCGGTGCGGGCGAAGTGACGCTGAATGGTCCGCACGCTCGGCGCGCCAC
>WHSY01000576.1 GCA_009379815.1 Pseudonocardiaceae bacterium | reverse complement strand
AGCCTGACCTCTACCGATTCCGTCCCGCTGGACCGTCCACTGACCACAGTGGACGGTTCTTTCATGAGACCACCCAGATGAGCGACACGAACGGCGCGGCGCGGCCGTCGCGGACATGTAAGCTACACATAAGCGCAGGTCAAAGGAGCAATCCGGGCATCAGCGGTCGGTAAACTCGACGAGGCACACCTGCTCACCTACGAGCAGCTGGAAACCATCCGAATGCTCACCAACCAATCGATGGACCAGGACTCGCCGCTGGCCTGCCTGCTCGTCGGGCAACCCACACTGCGGCGCACCATGAAGCTGGCCGTCCTCGCCGCGCTCGAGCAGCGGACCGCGCTGCGCTACAGCATGCCAGGCATGACCGCCACCGAAACCAGCAGCTACGTCGCACACCACCTCAAACTCGTCGGCCGCGCCGACCAGCTATTCACCGAAGACGCGCTCAACCTGATCCACACCACAGCCCGCGGCTACCCCCGCGCAGTCAACAACCTCGCCCTGCAATCCCTGGTCGCCGCGTTCGCCTCCAGCAAAAACCTCGTCGACGAAC
>WHSY01000575.1:281-556 GCA_009379815.1 Pseudonocardiaceae bacterium | reverse complement strand
ACTATAGCCTGCAGAGCAATCGCAAGACCGAGGAGGGTGCGGATCACCCGGATCGCGATGCGCAGTTTCGGCACATCAACGTCACGGTAAAAAGATGCCTGAAGCAAGGCATTCCGGTCATTTCGGTCGACACCAAGAAGAAGGAACTCGTTGGGAATTACCACAATGCCGGCCAGCAATGGCGTGCGGCAAAGCAGCCAACGCCGGTTCAAGGTCACGATTTTCCCAGTCCGCAGATTCCCCGCGCCTATCCCTATGGCGTTTACGACATTGGC
>WHSY01000575.1:0-271 GCA_009379815.1 Pseudonocardiaceae bacterium | reverse complement strand
TGATTACTGCCGACGGCGGTGGCAGTAACGGGTGGCGATTGCGGCTGTGGAAGTTGGAGTTGCAAAAATTCGCCGATCAGACCGCACTGGGCATTGCGGTTTGTCACTTTCCTCCCGGCACCAGCAAATGGAACAAGATCGAGCACCGGCTGTTTTCTTTTATCTCGTCAAATTGGCGCGGCGAGCCATTGCGGGATTACGAAACAATCGTCAATCTCATCGCCGCGACAACCACGGCGAAGGGACTCAAAGTCACCTGTCGACTGGATCG
>WHSY01000574.1 GCA_009379815.1 Pseudonocardiaceae bacterium | reverse complement strand
CATTGCGGGGACCTCACTTTGCAGGAACGCGAAGAAGTCGCGCATCTCCGCCACTCGCGCACCGGCGGCCGTCGACGGTCCGCCCAGCGCCTTGGCCCCGTCCTCGGCCAGCTCGGCCAGCCGGGCGAGCAACCTGTCGTTCTTCGTCAGGCTCGCCTCGTACCAGAGGTCCTGCCTGAGCCGGTAATGGTCCCGCCGGGAACCGGCGGCCGGCTCCCTGGTGAACAGCCCGACATGGATCAGGTAGCGCACCGCACCAGAGACGGCCGCCGGGCTCACGCCGAGCTGGCCGCTGAGGCCCCGTGCGGTCACCACCCCGTCGTCGCTGACCATCGCGGCCATGAGCACCCGGGCCGCCATCCTCGGGAAGCCCCACTCGGCGAGCGCCATGGCCGTGTGTTCGACGAACTGCCGAACGTCCTCGTCGGTGTAGCCCGCTCCACCCATGCACACCTCCGAGGCGACAGCGCCCACCCATCAAGGGGCGTAAAGAACGTTCACACTGTTGTGAATATAGTGTATCTTCCGAGGCATGGCAACAGCGATATCCGTGTCTG
>WHSY01000573.1 GCA_009379815.1 Pseudonocardiaceae bacterium | reverse complement strand
GGCTCAGCCGGGAGGCAGCTACAGCGCCACCTGATCCAATGTGCCGGTCGATGCCGCCGGGCTCGCTGGACGGGCTCGGCGGCATCGTCACGCGCGGCACCGTCCGGGCGCGTTTCGTGGTCACTCGGGGGAGGTACCGTCCGTGCTCGTGATGAATGTAGGGAGCTTCGTCCTGCAGTGGAGAGCGCGACGCTGGCTCAGTCGGCTGCACAGCGACATTGGTGCCGCGGGGTTGGCAGCCGCAGCAGCGATCCCAGGCCTTGCCGCCATGATCGATCAGCACGCTGCGGCGGTGCGCGATGCCGCCACGCTCGGCTTCGAGGGGTCTGCCGCGGTCGCCGGTGTCGGGTTGCTGGCGAGCTACGGCGCTGGCGTGCTCGAGCACGCGCGGGAACGTGACTGGCAGCCGCTCGCCGCTGGTGACGGCCGGTGGTCTGAGGCGGATTGGACCAGCCTGCGGCTGGTGGCAGTCTGCGTGCTGGCTTCCGCGGCCGAGGAGCACACCGTCGCTGGTCAGCAGCAGTGGCTGCGTGGTGCACCCGTGGGGATTCGAGCCC
>WHSY01000572.1 GCA_009379815.1 Pseudonocardiaceae bacterium | reverse complement strand
GAGGCGACGGCCGTCAACCCGGATCCACCCATCTGGCGCCTCTGAGCACCACCAGACGCGAGTGGGGAGGTCCGTCCGCTGTTGATCATGGGCGAAAACTGGTAAAACGCGGTCGGATACCAGAGATCGCCCATGATCAATAAGGAGGGTCGTCGGGTGGACGGCGTGGCACTGCGCCGCTGTCGGACCCTCCATCTAGACTCGCAGCGATAGCGGTCGCCGCCCTTCCCCCGGTGGGCCGCGTTGTGCTCGTCAACGTGCCCTCGAGGAGGCGTGAGTCCGCCGTGCCAGACCTGGTCCGCCGTGAAGACAACTTCGTGCACTTGCACGTGCACACCGAGTATTCGATGCTCGACGGCGCGGCCCGGATCGACGACTTGTTCTCCGAGACGGCCAAGCAGGGCATGCCGGCGCTGGCGATGACCGACCACGGCAACGTGTTCGGCGCCTACGAGTTCTACGCCAAGGCTAAGAAGCACGGTATCCGCCCCATTCTCGGGACGGAGGCCTACATCACACCGAAGACCAGCCGGTTCGACAAGACCCGGGTCCGTTGG
>WHSY01000571.1 GCA_009379815.1 Pseudonocardiaceae bacterium | reverse complement strand
AGGGCGTCGCCGCCGGTGGCGCGGATCTCGCCGGCGACACCGTGTGCGTCCTCGTCCCGGTCGTTCACCACCACCCGCGCGCCGAGCCGGGCCAGGTGCCGCGCGTAGCTACGACCAAGGCCGCGCCCGGCACCGGTGATGATGACCGCCCGTCCGACCAGGCTCGTGTCACTCATTGCTGCCCCGCAATCAATCAGTACCTATGGCTACGGATCGCTGCGACGGTGGCCGCGACGATTCGCTGCAGGCTGGGATCCCGCCAGCCCTCCGGGGTGAGCCGGTTACGCAGTACCGCGAACCCCGCGCCCAGGTCCACGTCCGCCCACGCGATGCTGCCACCAGCCCCCGGATGGCCGAAGCGCCCGTGCGCCCCGTCCAGCGGCGCGGACTGGGGCGCGCGGGTCGAGCCCGATACCCAGAAGCCCAGCCCGCGCGGCACCGCCCGCCCGACCACGGCGTCGGGCCGCTCCTCCCAGATGCTCGCGCCCCGCGCCGTCCAGCCCGCCGGCGTCGCCCGGGTGAGCCAGTCGTAGACGCGGGCCAGGGCGAGGGCGGTGCC
>WHSY01000570.1 GCA_009379815.1 Pseudonocardiaceae bacterium | reverse complement strand
CAACAGAAAAACGCAGCAGCACGTCGAAGACGTTCAGCTTGCGTTTCTGATCACTAGCATGAACGAGCTGTAATGCTCGTATCAATACCAAAGGAATCCCCTCCTGGACACGGCCACACCGAGCGGTGTGTACATGTGCCAGAAGTCAGGGACATACATATAATTGGCACTTGACTTATCGGCACACTGTTGAGTTCTCAAAGAACAAGCGCGCACCGTCACGGACCGCTAGATCCGATCAAGGGCAACCCGCTCAGTGTACCCGGTACTCGACGGCCGAACCAAATCGGGTCCGGCTCTGTCCCGGGTGGCTTGACCCAACCATACAGGCTGGTGCTTGCCGTTGAACCATCGGGTCGGGCCTGCGATCAACCGCTGCAGTCCGTTCCCCCGCTGGCGAGGAGAAATCTATGCGCCCCGGCGGGGCAAAGTCAAATCGGGGCCCAGTTTCGGCGTTTTTGCAGGTCATTGCGGCTGACCTTGGCCGGTTCGGGGCCGTCGACGCCCACCGGCCCGATACTCCGATACGGCGAGACTCCCGTCGATCCAGTACCGCCAC
>WHSY01000056.1 GCA_009379815.1 Pseudonocardiaceae bacterium | reverse complement strand
CTACACCAACATCGTCGGCAAGGACCGCGACATCGGTTTCCTGATGCTGCGCATCACGCCCGAGCAGCGCTGGAACCCCTACTACCTGGGCAACCCGGTCTACGCAGTGCTGCTGTCGTTCTTCTTCCAGTGGGGCGTGATGCTGCACGACCTCGAGGCCGACCAGCTCCTGACCGGGGAGAAAAGCTGGGACGAGGTCTCCGACGACGGGAAGAAGATGGCGGGTAAGGCGCTGCGCCAGGTGGCCAAGGACTACGTGCTGTTCCCCGCGCTGTCCGGCCCGTTCTTCCTGTTCACGCTGACCGGCAACGCCTCGGCCAACATGATCCGCAACCTCTGGGCGTTCGCCATCATCTTCTGCGGACACTTCCCCGAGGAGGTGCAGACCTTCACCGAGGAGGAGGCCGCGAACGAGAGCCGCGGCCAGTGGTACCGCAGGCAGCTGCTGGGCTCGGCTAACATCACCGGCTCGAAGCTATTCCACCTGCTGTCGGGCAACCTGTCGCACCAGATCGAGCACCACCTGTTCCCCGACCTGCCCGCCCGGCGCTACCAGTCGATCGCAGTTGACGTGCGGGAGGCGTGCGAGCGCTACGGACTGCCCTACAACGCCGGCGGGCTGACCAGGCAGCTCGGCTCCGTGTTCAGCCAGCTCGTGACGCTCGCGATGCCCTGGTCCCCCGGGCCGTCGCAGCCGCGCGAGCGCGAGGAGCAGCCGGCGCTCAAGTCGGTCGAGGCCGCATAGTCTGTCCGCCTCCGCCACCAGCCACGGCTCGACCTGCAGTAACGGCAACGACCGTTACCGTTGACCCGGTGTCGTTCGAGTAGTGCGATACCGGGTGCAGCCAATCTCGCCAACTCGTCACCGTCAGGCGCTTGCTCGGCTAGGACCAGCACGGATTTGAGCCGCGCCCGACCGCCTCCGGCGCGTAGGCTGCTCCCCGATGACCAGGGAGGAGCTGTCGACGATTGCCGACGTGCCGGGGATGCGCCTGCTTGTCCTGCACGGCTCCCGGGCACGCGGTGATACCGGTAGGCACTCGGATTGGGACTTCGCCTACCTGGCCGACCCGGGTACCGACATCGCTGTCGTGCTCACCGAACTCAGCGTTGCGGTGGGCACCGATGCGGTCGACCTCGTCGACCTGGCGGGCGCGAGTGCACTGCTGCGCTTCCGCGCGGCCAGGGACGGGGTGGTGCTGTTCGAGAATCGTGCCGGCGCGTTCCGTGACTTCCAGCTCGATGCGGTGCACTTCTGGTGCGACGCGGGACCCGTCATCCGTGCCGCCCAGGCGGATGTCCTCGCGGCGCTGTGATGACTCATTCTGGAATGACACCTTCTGGCATGACACCCGGCATCGACCGCGAACTCCTCGCCGAGCGTGCCGCAGCGGTCGGTCGGCATCTCGACCGCGTGGCGCACCACCTGCCGCAGGAGCCCGCGGACCTGGGACCCGAGACGGCCGCTACCGACACGGTGGTCCTGCACCTGTGGCAGGCCGTGCAGGTCGTGATCGACCTCGCTGTGTCGACCTGCGTTCGGTTGGGACTGGGAAGCCCGCCGACCTACGCCGACGCGTTCCGTCAGCTGGCGGACGCCCAGATCATCTCGCCGGAACTGGCCGATCGGCTCGCGCGCGCGACCGGTTTCCGTAACCTCGTCGTCCACGCATATGGGCGGCTCGACCTGCAGCGCGTCCACGCGATCGCGAGTAGTGGTCCTGCGGACCTGCGGGCGTTCCTTGTCGCGCTCCGCGATCGTGCCGGCGGGGAAGCCCGCGAGTAAGCGGCGCCGTCGCTCGGTGTCAGCCCGTGGTGTCGTGCTGCGCGGTCGGCTGTAGACGTGGCTCGGTCGCGCCGGGCATCGGCACGCCGTCGGTGCCGAGCTCGTCGACGGCGTACCCGTCGGGGTACGAGCGGATCGTCCACGACTCGGCGACCCGGTGCGCCCGCTGCCGCGGCGGCAGCAACCGCACCAGCCGCCCGCGGGCGCGCAGCGCCGCGGCGGCGAGCGCACGGACCGCACGCGGAGCCGGGCGGAACCCGAAGACCCACAGCACCGGCTCGTCGAGCAGTGCGTGCACGCCGACCCGGACCAGCGGCGCGGGCAGGAACCACATCCAGTGCACGAACAGCTCACGAGTGGCCGCCCCGACCCGCGCGCTGGCCGCGGTGGGGCGGAAGTGCTCGGCCTCGTAGGCGTCGGACAGCGCGATCATCTCCCGCCAGGTCGGCGGGAGGCCGCGAATCCCCATCCGGTGCCCGAGCCGCTTGTAGTAGTTGTAGGTGGCGGCGCGTTCGTGGTCGGACAGTGGCCGCCAGCCGAAGCGATCCAGCCACCGCAGCGGCACCGCGACGAACGTGGACAGCACGTAGCGCATGTCGTCGTTGGAGATGTCGAAGCGGTGATGGATCCGGTTGATCCGGCGGACGGCCTGCCGGCCCAGCGGGCTGTCGAGTCCCTGCTTCATCACCTCGGCGAGCAGCAGCGCGGTGTCGTCGTAGCGCCGCTGTGTGCGTTGGGCGAACTCCTGGGTGGCGTCGAGCAGCCCACCGATCGAGGGCACGCAGTAGGTGCGGTAGAGCGCGAGCTCCAGAGCCCGTGTCACGTCCCACGGGAACTCGATGGTCGCGAGCAGCCGGGCGATCTCCTCGCAGTCCCGCTCGGCATCCAGCCCGGCGATCCGGTCCCGGACCTCGAAGCGGCGCGATGCTGCCATGTACCGCACTGTGTCGTGCGCCGGCCACAGCGTCAACGACGGTGATGCACGCCATGCCCGCACCGCCGCGGAGGCGGGAACACTGCGGCCCTCGGAGAGCGATTTACCTGGTGAGAGTCAATGGGCTCGCATCCAGGCACCACCGGTGCCCGATCGTAGGAAGCCGTGACCTGAGAGGGGGTCGAGGGCGTTGTCGACCATCTGGACCGTTCTGCTGAGCGAGGCCGCCGCCGCAGTGGCCGTAGCGAGTGCCGCGGTGATCTGGATCAGGAGCCGGCGCCCGGGCGGGGCGCAGCGGCGCTGAGCGGATCCCGGCCCTGCCGCGTGCGAGTATGCGCGCGATAGACTGCCGGTATGAGCACTGAGCGGGTGACCGTGAGCCTGCCGGCCGATCTGCTGGCCGAGGCGCGGCACGCGGTGCAGACGGGTACCGCGACCAGCGTGTCGGCGTATATCGCCGAAGCGGTGCGGGCACGCCTGCGCCGTGACCGGGCGCTCACGGCACTGTCCGACCTCTATGGCGGGGCACCGCCGGACGAGGAGCTCGCCGCGGCTCGCGACGCGCTCGGGACCGCTACTGCCTCGCGCCCGTCGTGATCGGCGGTCGCGTCCTCGACGCCGACGCGCTCACCGGCTTCGCGACCGGACGGCCTGTTTACGTCCGCGCGCTGGTCTGGGCGGCCGTCGAGGAGAACGTGGTGCTGGCCGTCCCGTCGAGCGCTCTCACCCGGGTCTGGGCCGAGCTCGATCCTGTCGATCATCCTGCGCTCGACGTGCTGCTGGACCTGCCGATCACCGTGATCGAGGAGCTGGACCGTCCGGCGGCCCGCGAGGTGGGGACGCTGCTCGCCGGGTTCGATCCCGCCGAGGTGGATCTCGGGCAGGTCCTGCGGTGCGCCCGGCGCCGCGGCTGGCCCGTGGTCACCACACGCTCGGGCACGCTGCGCAAGCTCGACCACGCGGTGCAGGTGGAGGAGATGCCCTGACCTCCCGGAGTGTCCGCGGATTTCGGACGGTGTGGTTGCGCGTCCCGGACACCGGGGTCAGGCAGCCGCGTGCTCGGGGACGCGCTCGTGCTCGACGTACTCGGCCGGTTCGAACCGGCGGGTGGCGCGGCGGAACTGCCAGGAAAAGCTCGGCCATAGCGTGGTGTTGCGGCCCCGGGCGTCGAGATACCAGCTGGCACACCCGCCGGTCGTCCAGACGGTGTCGCGCATCCGCTCCTGCACGGACTCGTTGTAGGCGACCTGTGCCGGCAGGCGCGCCTCTACCGCCGCGGCGCCGCTTCGCTCGAGATGGCGCAGCGCGTCGAGCACGTAGGACACCTGCGACTCGATCATGTACACCATCGACGTGTGCCCGAGCCCGGTATTGGGGCCGACCAGCATGAACAGGTTGGGGAACCCGGCGACGGTGGTGCCGCGGTGGGCCTGCGCGCTGTCGGCCCACGTCTCCGCGAGGCAACGGCCCTCGCGACCACGGATCCGTGACGCCACCGGCATGTCCGTGACATGGAAGCCGGTGCCGAAGATGATGGTGTCGACCTCGCGCTCGGCGCCGTCGCCGGTGCACACCGAACGGGGGCCGATCTCCGTGATGCCCGACGTCACTACGTCCACATTGGACTTCATGATCGCCGGGTAGTAGTCGCTGGAGATAAGGATCCGCTTGCAGCCGATGGTGTAGTCCGGGGTCAGCGTGGCCCGCACCGCCTCGTCGGGCACCTGGCGTCGCAGCTGCCGGCGGGCGATCAGTTCGGCCGCCTTCATCAACCGCCGGTTGAACGAGAATCCGAGCACGTAGGACTCCCGGGCCCAGTAGATCGCCGCCCGGACGAGCTGCTGCAGTCTCGGCGCAGCGCGGTAGAGGGCCTTCTCGGCCCCGGTCAGGTCACGGTCCAACCGCGGTATGACCCAGGGTGGGGTGCGCTGGAACACCGTCAACGACTCGACCTCCGGCTGGATCTCGGGCACGAACTGGATGGCCGAGGCGCCGGTACCGATCACCGCCACCCGCCGACCGGACAGGTCATGTGAGTGGTCCCACTGCGCCGAGTGGAAAACACTGCCCTGGAAGGATTCCAGCCCTGGAATGTCCGGAGTGGACGGTTCGGACAGCGCCCCGGTACCGGTGACGAGGATGTCGGCCGTGAGCCCGCCGCGGTTGGTCCGCACGTGCCAGCGCCGCGCGTCGTGGTCCCACGAGGCGTCGAGCACCTCGTGGTGCAACCGCAGGTGCGGCCGCACCCCGTAGGCGTCGGTGCACCGCTGCAGGTAGTCCCAGATCTCCTGCTGCCCCGAGAAGCTACGGCTCCAGGCCGGGTTGAGCGCGAAGGAGAACGAGTACAGGTGCGAGGGCACGTCGCAGGCGGCCCCGGGGTAGGTGTTGTCGCGCCAGGTGCCGCCGATGTCGCCCGCGCGCTCGAGCACGACGAAGTCGGTGATCCCCCGCTCCCGCAGCCGGATCGCCATCCCGATCCCGGCGAACCCGGTTCCGACGACGATGACGCGGTGGTGCTCCCGGCCCGACGTGCGAGTCATGTTTGCTCCCGTCCCGCTTATGTTACCGGCGGTAACCCTACCGGTGAGTAGGTAGAGTTGTCCACCCGGCAGTCACGCGGGGCCGCGTCGGGCGGGTCCGCGCCGGCAGGCCCGCCGGCGCAGGCGCTGCTGCGATCAGCGGCATCGCGCGGCTGAAACAGGGCCGACCAGTCGGCGCGCGAGAAGTGCCGCCCGACGCGCGAGGCACTATCGTCGCGCCGTTCGTGGCGCACCGGCTGGTAAACATTTCTTGGCTGCGTCGCTGCTGCGAGCGTGGTCATCCAGCGCCTGGCGATCGCCGATGACGAGGGAGATCCAGCCCCGTGTCACAGGATTCGCTGACCCAGCAGATCGGCCGCCCACGCACCGCGGGGAGCGGGGTGGAGGTCCTCACGGCACCCGACCACGCCACGCCGCAGGCGGCAGCGGTGCTCGGGTGGGACGGTGCGGTGCTCCCGGCGGCGGTGTTGGTGGGACGCCGTGTCGTCGTCGTTGCGGAACTGAACCGCGCGGCGCACGAGTTCCGGGCCGCCACCGGCTGGGGGCCGGTGACCGACCGGATGTCGGTGGCCACCTGGAGCTGGCCGGAGATGGCTGACCGGGTGCCCCCTGCCGCGGTGCGGCTGCGTGGTGTGATCGCCCCGGCCAGGCACTGGCGTTCCGGGCTCGCCGGCGCCGTACCCTTCACGGGTCTGTGTGCCACGGCGCTGTTGCTGCCGCCGGGAATCGCGCGCGATACCGGATGCCTGCGCTACGCCGACCACTACGGCTGCTCGGTCCTCGCCACCACCGCGGCGTCCGATGTGGACGACGATGACGTCGATGTCGTACGGGCGGGCCGTCCCGGTCCCGTCGGCTCCGCCGGGTCCACCACGACGAGCCGGTGGGTGCACGAGGTGGTCTACGAGCAGTTGCTCGCCGAGCTGGACTGAGACCTGGACTGAGGCCGCTGACGGCACGCGCGCCGTCGCGCTGTCGCATCGGATCAGTTAGCGTCAACGCATGCGAGTGGCGATCGCGGGCGGGCACGGCAAGATCGCGCTGCACCTGCAGCGGCTGCTGAGCGGGCGGCAGGACACGCCGGTGGCCCTGATCCGCGACCCGGACCACACCGACGACGTGTCGGCAGCCGGTGGCGAGCCGGTGGTCTTCGATCTGGAGAGCGGTGGCATCGTCGAACTCGCCGAGCACCTCGAGGGTGCCGATGCGGTGGTCTTCGCCGCGGGCGCGGGTCCCGGCAGTGGGGTCGGCCGCAAGGACACCGTCGACAGGGCGGGCGCGGCGCTGCTCGCCGAGGCCGCGGAGCGGGCCGGGGTGCGTCGCTACCTGCTGGTGGGCTCGATCGGGGTGGACAACGACGATCCGGAATGGGCACCACCACCGGACGTCGACGAGGTCTTCGCGGCCTACCTGCAGGCGAAGGCCGCTGCGGAGCGGGACCTGGGTAGCCGAGATCTGGATGTGACCGTGCTGCGTCCCGGCAGGCTCACCGACACCGAACCCACCGGGAAGGTGCAGCTGGCGGCACCGAAGATCGATCGCGGCGAGGTGAGCCGGGCCGACGTGGCGGCAGTGCTCGTCGCGCTGCTCGACGAGCCACGTACCGCCGGCCTCACCCTGGAGCTGGTGGGCGGGGTGCAGCCGGTCGCGCAGGCCGTGCGCGCGGTGCTCGGAATCTGACCCGGGGTGCGTCGGACCGTGCTGGCCGCCGCGGCGGTGCTCGCGGTCACCCTGATCGCCTCGGTGGCCACGCCGGCACGGGCGCACCGCAGCACCGGACCCGAGGTGTGGAACATCCTGCCGCCCGGCCAGTCCGGCACGATCGACGTTGCCGAGTTCGCCCGGGTGATCGCCACCGACCCGGTGAACCGGGTGGCGATCGACGGGCGCAACGCACCGCCGAACTTCGCCGGGGCGCTCGAACGCTACGACGCGCTCAACACCGTCGCCCCGTCGTCGATCACCGAGGCCGACATCGGCACCTACTACAAGCCCGCCGGATTCGAGGTCGCGCCGGGCGACGTTGCGCGCGTCGCGCGGCCGCGGCCAGGTGTCACGATCACCCGGGACCACGCAGACGTCCCGCACGTCGTCGGGCAGACCGCCGCCGACGTCGCGTTCGGCGCGGGATGGGCCGGCACACGCGACCGGATGTTTCTGCAGGACGTGCTGCGCCACGCCGGCGCGGCCCGCTCGGCGGAGTTCCTCGGCCCGACGCCGGCGAACATCGCCATGGACGTCGAGCAGCTGCGCACCGCGCACTACACCGAGCGCGAGGCCGCCGAGCAGGTCGTCGGGGCCGCCGCCCGGCACGGTGCCGAGGGCGCCCAGCTGCTGGCCGAGGTCGACGCCTACCTGGCCGGCATCAACGCTGCTCAGCGGGCACTGTGCCCGGCCGGCCCGGTGGGGCCCGACTGCCCCGCGGAGTACGCCGCGCTCGGCCGGATACCGCAGCCCTGGGACCGCGCCGACCTGACCTACGTCGCCTCGCTGGTCGGCGGGATCTTCGGCAAGGGCGGTGGCAGCGAGGCCGCCAACGCGCGCTGGCTGCAGCAGCTGAGACATCGCTTCGGGCCGCAGCAGGCGCGTGCGGTCTACGACGACCTGCGATTCGAGGACGCGGCCACCGCACCCACCACGATCTCGACGCGCTTCGAGTACGGCGATCCGTCCGGTGTGGACCCGTCCCGGCCGGGGGTGGCGCTGCCCGACCTGGACCCCACGGCCACCGCACCGGGCACCGGTGCGCGGCTCGACGGCGGGCCGCAACCGACCGTCCCGGGCGGGCGACTGGACACGCCGCTGCGCACGCTGGACCTGCGTGCGATCACCGGGATGAGCAACGCCGCCTTGGTCTCCGGGCAGCGCACTCCCGACGGGCATCCGATCGCGGTGTTCGGTCCGCAGACCGGCTACTATACTCCGCAGCTGCTCACCGAGATCTCGTTGTCGGGCCCCGGCATCCGCGCCCGCGGGGTGGCCTTCGCCGGGGTGAACTTCCTCGTCCAGCTCGGCCGCGGCGAGGGCTACGCGTTCTCCGCCACCAGTTCCGGCTCCGACAACGTAGACACCGTCGTCGAGCGGCTCTGCGACCCGTCCGGCGCCGCGGCCACCGTGGACTCCACGCACTACCTGCGCGACGGCGCGTGCGTGCCGATGCAGCGCTTCGAGCACACCGAGACCGCGCTGCCCACCGCCGCCGCGCCGGGCACCCCGCAACAGCTGCGGTTCCTGGTGCTGCGAACCCACCACGGCATCGTGCAACAGCGGACCACTGTGGACGGAGCTGCGGTCGCGGTCGTGCGGCAGCGCTCGACCTACGGCCGCGAGGTCGACTCCGTGATCGGATTCTCCCGGCTCAACGATCCCGGCTACATGACGGGACCGGATGCGTTCGCCCGCGCGGTCGCCGAGATCGACTACACCTTCAACTGGTTCTACGTCGACTCGGCCGACATCTCGTTCTTCTCGTCGGGACTGCTGCCGCTGCGTGCCGGCGGGACCGAGCCCGACCTACCGCGATGGGGTGCTGCGCGCCACGACTGGCAGGGCTGGCTGCCCGACGAGGGACACCCGCAGCAGACCAACCCGCCGTCCGGCCAGCTGGTGAACTGGAACAATAAGACGGCGCCCGGGTTCGTCGCCGCCGACGACCAGTGGGGCTACGGGCCGGTGCACCGCAGCCAGCCGCTGGCATCCCGCGTCGCCGGCGTCTCGACACTCCCCGAGCTGGTGGGCGCGGTGCAGGACGCGGCCACTGTGGACACCCGAGCGGCGCGGGTGCTGCCCGCGCTGCTGTCCGCCGTCCGACGCCCGGACGACCCGCTGCTCGCCGACGCCGTCGCGCTGCTACGAGGCTGGTCGGGCCACCGCGAGGACCGGGACCGTGACGGGGCCTATACCGATGCGGCCGCGATCGCGCTGTTCGACGAGTGGTGGTCGGGGGGCGTCGCCCACGACGTGCTGCGAGAGGGGCTCGGTGACCTCGTCGACGAGCTGCCCGAGGTGCTCGACGACCACCCCGGCCAGGGTCTCGGCAGCGCGTTCAACGGGGTTGCCTGGTACGGCTACGTGGTCGAGGAACTGAGCGGGAGCAGCTGGCACCGCAGTTACTGCTCCGGCGACTGCACGGAGCGGTTGCGTGCCTCGCTGGCAGGCGCGGCGCGGCGGGTGCTGGCCGAGCAGGGCGTGTCCGAGCTCGATGCGCTGACCTACGACAAGTCGCGCGACTTCATCCGTCCCGTCACCGCGGGGGTGGTCGCGACCCGGCCGATCGACTGGCAGAACCGCCCCACCTTTCAGCAGGTGGTGCGCTTTCGCGCCGGTGAGTGATTTCGGGTGCTATGGCACCCGAAATCACTCACGACCGACTCGGGTCTCTAGGCTCCTGGCGCGATGAGTACGCCGGCGTCCTCGGGGGAGCCGCTCGCCGACCGGGCGGAGCGGCGGCTCGCCCTGCCGGTGATCATCGCGGCGGTGGTGTCGGTACCAGCGGTGTTCCTCACCACGCTCGACGGTGCCGCGGGCGTGCTCGGGCGCGTCCTGAACTGGCTTTCGCTCGCCGTGCTGGTCGGTGAGGCGGTGCTGCTGTTCCTGCTCAGCGGGCAACGGCTCGAGTGGCTTCGGACGCACCGCTGGTTGGTCTTCGTGGTGGCGCTCACCGTGCCCGCCGTGGTTTTCGCGGTCGGCCCCGCGCAGCTGCTGCGCCTGGTCAGGTTGGTGGGCACGCTGCGGGTGCTGCGTGCGGGCCGCATCCTCAAAGCCGGCAGGGTGCTGCGCAGGCGCCTCGACCCGGGGCAGTGGTGGGGCCGGGCCTTGCTCGGACTGGCCTCGGTGGTGGCGGCTGCCTTCGTCGCGCTGGTGCTGGTCGATCCGACGTCGAGCACTCGGCAGCTGCTCCGGCTGGCGAGCGAGCGGTGGGCATGGGCGCTGGCGGTGCTCGCGGGGTTGCTGCTGCTCGGGGCCACGTTCCTGGTGCTGTGGCGCCGCCGGGACGACGGCGGAGCGGCCGGCAGCGACCGCGTGTCGGACCGGCGCGACGGCGGGACCCGGTCCTGAGCAGCAGCGGCACGGCCGGGCGAGCGTCCCGCCGTGCGAGTTGCGGGCCTCCGGGCGGCGGTGTGGGCTGGGCGCATGGCTGACGAGTACGACGTGGTGGTGGTCGGCGGCGGCGCCGTCGGCGAGAACGCGGCAGCGCGTGCGGCGCAGCACGGTCTCGCCGTCGCGCTGGTCGAGGCCGAGCTCGTCGGCGGCGAGTGCTCCTACTGGGCGTGCATGCCGAGCAAGGCGCTGCTGCGTCCCGGCAACGCGCTGGCGGCCGCCCGACGTGCCCGGGGCGCCACGCAGGCCGTGACCGGAGACCTCGATGCCGCCGAAGTGCTGGCCAACCGGGACGCCTTCGCCTCCCACTGGGACGACGGGCCGCAGGTGTCCTGGGCCGAGGGCGCCGGGCTGACGGTCATCCGTGGCCGCGGGCGGCTGACAGGCGAGCGCACCGTCGACGTCGAGCAGGCCGGTGGTGTGCGCACGCTGGCCGTCCGGCAGGCGGTGGTGCTGTGCGTGGGCAGCGTGCCCGTCCTCCCGCCGGTCGACGGGCTGGCGCAGGTGGAGCACTGGACCTCCCGCGAGGCCACCTCCGCCAAGCAGGTACCGGCCAGGCTCGCCGTGCTCGGCGGCGGCGTGGTGGGGACCGAGCTCGCGCAGGCCTTCGCCAGCCTCGGCTCGCGGGTGACGGTGATCGAGCAGTCCGACCGGCTGCTGGCCGGGATGGAGCCGATCGCGGGCGAGCTCGTCGGCGCAGGCCTGCGCGACGGGGGTGTCGACGTCCGGCTGGGCGTGCACGTCCGCCGGGCGTGGCGGGACGGCGGCACCGTGCGTCTCGAGCCGGCCGGCGGGCAGCTCGTCGACGCCGACGAGCTGCTGGTGGCCACCGGCCGCCGCCCCGCCACCGGCGACCTCGGTGCCGACACCGTGGGCCTGACTCCCGGCGATCCGCTCACGGTCAGCGACGACGGGGGGGTGCTGGGTGTGACCGGCGGCTGGCTCTACGCGGCGGGCGACGTCACCGGCCGGGCGCCGCTGACCCACCAGGGCAAGTACGCCGCGCGGGTGGTCGGTGACGTGATCGCCGCGCGCGCCCGGGGCGAGCGGGCCGAACCGGTGCCCTGGACGCGGTTCGCCGCCACCGCCGACCACGTCGCGGTCCCGCAGGTGGTGTTCACCGACCCCGAGGTCGCGGCCGTCGGGCGCACCGCCGAGCAGGCCCGCGCCCAGGGCATCGGTATCGACGTCGTCGATTTGGACATCGCCGTCGCGGGTTCGGCGGTGCACGCCGAGGGCTACACCGGCAAGGCCCGGATGGTCGTGGACACCGACCGGCGGGTGCTGGTCGGCGTGACCTTCGTCGGGCAGGACGTCGCGGAGCTGGCGCACGCCGCGACGATCGCGGTCGCCGCCGAGGTGCCGCTGCACCGGCTCTGGCATGCCGTGCCCGTCTTCCCCACGATCAGCGAGGTGTGGTTGCGGCTGCTCGAGTCATACGGGCTGTGACAGCGCTCACGGAATCGAGGGACCGCACGGAACTTGCGGACACACCGTACGAAAGGTGCGAACACTCCCGATTCACCCGGTCGTGGATCCACTCGGCGCAACCGCCTCGCCACTGATCGAAATCCGTTGCCGAACGGCTGCTGCTCGGGGGAGGAGAGAAGCGGGGCGGGGCCGTTGCGATCGAACGGCCCCGCCCCATAGCGGGGCGCTGCGCTTCGCGGGTCCGGCGCCGGACGGGGGATTCTCCCGGCCGTGGTGTCACGGGCACCGGGCGGGGATCCGGCGATCAACGGCCCTGCGAAATCAGTGGCTGCCGGGAGGTGGCGCCACCGGCGCTGCGCTCCATCCGCGGGGGAGCGGAACGTGTGGAGTTGTGAGTGTCGAGCCCGCGGGCCGGCGCCGGTGTCGGGGTCACGCCGCCGGCCCGCGGAGGCCGGGGGTGACCGGCGATCCGCCGACGCCGCGGTCGGGGGCGCGGGCGTCAGCGGATCACCGGCCACGTGGCGGTGCTCGTGTCCGTTCCGGCTGGGGGTCACCGGAGCGGGCGGCGAGGGCCGCCGTCTATGGAGTTGTAGCCGTCTGTGTTGTAGCCGTCTGTGGCGCGACGACGGTCATCGTGCCGAGGCGGCAGGCATCCTGGAGGTCTCGTGGCCGCTGGAGGCGCGCCGGGCTTGTTGCGCGGCCGTCTCCGTGGTGACGAGGTGGTCGTGCGCGGCGCGCCAGACGGGACACGGACCCCGGCGCGGGCGCCAGCGACCCGAGCACTCCGGGCAGCGACCCCGTGAGTCCGGTTCGTGCGCCGCGAGCAGCGCCCGCAGCCCGTCGGTCAGTCGCGGCACCTCGGTCCGCGCCACCGACGCCAGCGAGGACGCGTCGGCGTGCGATGCCAGCTCGTCGAGCATGTCGAGCCGCTCCCACACGCCCTGCCGGAGGATCTGGCCCAGGATCTGGTCCACCTCGTCACCTTCCTGCTCGGTTCCGGCCCTGCTTGGCTACCGGCTCCAGTGCCAGCGTGAAGCCCGATCGCGTCCCGTTCGAGTCCCAGCGTGCGTCTTCGAGCCGGTGAGTGGGGATATGGTGCGCCAATCGGCCCAGCCGTTACGGTAAGCGGCAAGGGGTGACCGGTCGGGCCGATCACCTCCGCAGATGCACGCTTCTCCAGTTAGGAGCTGCGTGCTTACTCTTCCTTCCGTCGCCCGTCGGAACGGTGAGGGGGCGAGATGAACGTGATCGGATCGCAGGACCACCCGGTGCCTTTCGAGGCCTGGGAGGAGCCGGAGATGCGGCGAGCCCTGGCGGCTCGGGACATCAGCTCGGTGTACAAGCTGCTGCGCCGTGTCGGGATCTCACAGCGTCAGATCGCCGCTCTCACCGGGCAGTCGCAGTCAGAGGTCTCGGAGATCCTCAAGGGTCGCCAGGTCATGGCCTACGACGTGCTGGCGCGGGTCTCCGACGGTCTCGGGGTCAACCGGGGCTATATGGGACTCGCCTACGACGAGGGGACAGCGACGAGCGTCGTCGGACAACCCGACGGCGCGCTTGCTGAGGAGGATGAGTCGGTGAAGCGCCGGAAGTTCATCACGAACACCGCCGCTGTCATGTTCGGGTCGAGCGTGCTCGACACGGACCCGAGTGAATGGCTTTCGAGTCTGCCGCAGACACCCGTGCCGGACCGGATCGGCATGACCGACGTCAAGCAGGTCGAGGCGTCGACCAAGGTGCTGCGCGCCCTGGACTACCAGTACGGCGGTGGTGCCTGCCGCGACGCCGTGGTCGCCCAGCTCTCCTGGGGCCAGCGGTTGATCTCGGCCACGACCACGGAAGTGACGCGCAAGAACCTGTTCCGCGCGCTGGCCGACCTGCAGAACCTCGCCGGCTGGACGACCTTCGACGTCGGGATGCTCGACTCGTCGCGGAACCACTTCGCCCGGGCGATCGAGTTCGCCAAGCTGTCCGGCGACGACGGGCTGATGTCGAACGTGCTCTACCGGATGGGCAGGGTGTACCTGCACCACAATGAGCCCAACGAGGCCCTCAAGATGTTCCAGTTCGGCCAGATCGCCGCACAGAACTCCGGGTCGGAGCTCGCGGTGGCGGTGCTGTGCGCCAACGAGGCGTGGGCGTACGCGATGATGAACGACCCCATCCAGACGCAGAAGCTGATCGGGCGGGCCCGGGACGAGTTCTCCCGAGCCAACCTGGACGAGGCGCCGGACTGGGTGCGGTTCTTCAACGAGACCGACATGCAGGCGACCATCGGCACCGTCCACACCGAACTGTCGGCATGGGATGTCAAGCACTCCGCCATCGCGATCCCGGCGATCAGCAATGCGCTGGCCGGCTACAACGATGCGATGGCACGAAGCAAGGCGTTCAACCTGACGATGTTGGCCACCAACCACATGCGGGAGGGCGATGTCGATCACGGTGTCCGGATCGGCCGTGACGCGCTGACCCTCGCGAGGACCCTGAAGTCGGTCCGGGTCGTCGACCGGTTGGAGCCGCTGCAAATCGAGGCGGCCCGGCGGGGTGCCAACTCCGACGCGCGGGATCTCTCGGCGGGCATCCAGCGGTTGTGGGCGAGCTGAGCTCGGGCGGCACGAACGTCATGGCTCCGGTCGGCGCAGCCTCCGCGGCACCCCTGTCGGACAGGCACACCGAGGCCCTCGGCGCGATCTGCCGGGCGTGCGGGCTCGACCCCACCGGAGCGGTGCTGATCCGCAACGTCAACAACGCGGTGGTCCGGCTGGCCCGCGATCCGGTCGTCGTCCGGTTGGTCACGTTGCCCTCCTACGTGCCGCGCGCCCAGTTGGCGGTGACGGCGGCGACGTTGTTCGCCGAGCACGATGTGCCTGCGATCAGGCTGGTGCCGGGCCTCGCGCAGCCGGTGCGCGCCGAGGACCACGTGGCGACGTTGTGGCAGACCGTCCCGCGCGCCGGCCCGGCCCCGACCGGTGCCGACCTCGCCCGGATGCTCCGAGTCGTGCACCGGCTGCCGCTTCCGGTCGGCGCGCTGCCGGAGTGGGACCCGCTGTGCGACTTCCGCAACCGGCTGCGCGACGCCGCCGAGCTCGATGCCGGCGACCTGCGGTTCCTCGACCGCCGCACCGACGAGCTCGCCGCAGCGGTCGAGGAGCTGGACTTCCCGCTGCCCCGCGCGGTCGTGCACGGCGACGCGCACCTCGGCAACGTCATCCCGGGGTCGCGCGGGCCGGTGCTCTGTGACTTCGACTCGTGCTGCATCGGCCCCCCCGAGTGGGACCTCACCCCGATGGCGGTCTCGGCGGTGCGGTTCGGCCGGCCGTGGGCACACCAGGCGGACCTCGCGGCCGGCTACGAGTTCGACGTGACGTCCTGGGAGGGCTTCGAGATACTCCGCGACATCCGCGACCTCAAGATCGTCGCCGGGGTGTTCCCGGGTCCCGGCCGTGGTGCGCGGGTGGCTGCCGAGTTCCGTCGACGGATGGCGAGCCTGCGGTCCGGCCGACTCGACGACCGGTGGTCGTTGACTCGCTGATCCGACCGACGCCTGGCGACCCTGTGTTGGTCAACAGCGAGGGTTGGTCAACAGCGAGGATTGATCAACAGAGACGGTCGATCAACAGAGCGTGAGCGGTGATGCATTCCCCTCACCGCACGTCATCGGACTGTCTCCACCCGTATTCGGCTGCAGGGTGGCTGTCGCGACTGATGGCCTCTACTGTCGAGCATCGGTGGCGGTGTATCCGATCGGGGTCGGCAGCGCCACATCCGCGTCCGGCTGGTGCCCGACGAACGGGCGCGGTCGAGCAGCGGGGCATCGGACAACGCATGATCGGACTGCCGGGCCTGCCGAGCTCGGCCGATGCGAAGTGATGGTGGGCCGAGGGTGAGCGTGGATGCGACGGTGGTTCCGCTGCCCGCCGGGGCTGCCGGGTATGGCACCGAGACCCGCCCGACGGGGTGGCCCCAGCAGCTGGGAACCGGACGCACGCTCGAGACCCGGCCGCCGTCCGACCCGTTGAGCGTGTCCAACGCGCGGTCGCTGGGCGGGCTCCCGCTCACCGAGCTCGCCTCGGCGGCAGGTGTGGCGCGCGAGCAGCTGCACCTCGACGCGAGCGAGGTGGGGACGTTGCTGCGAGCGCTGCGGCGCAACGCGGACGCCGCATCGGCCCGGCTCGCCGAGGCCACCCGGAACCATCTGGGGCGCCGGGACACCGGCCGGTCGCTGCAGCGTCCGCACGACGTCGCCGCGGCGCTGCACCGGATGCTGACGAGGTCACGCTTCCTCAAGGGTTCCCGCTCGTGCTTCCCGCCGGCCACGGCAGCCGAGCAGATCGTCCCGTTCGTCGAGCAGCACCGCCCGGTCACGCTCATGGTGACCGGCTTCCCGTTCAAGCAGCACGACAACGGCCTCAAAGCGGTCGGGCCGCATCCCGATCTGGCCGAGTTCGGCGCCCTGCTGCGGCTGCGAGAGCTGCACCGGGCATTCGTCGAGCTGTACTCGCCCGGGCTGCGGATCATCGTGCTCGCCGACGGCGGGTACGCCCGGCCGCGTGCATGGTCGGAGGTCTTCCGGTACCGCGACCGGCTGGCGCACTTCGCCCAGTTGGCGGGTGTCGGTGGCGCCGTCGAGTTCGCCGACCAGAACCGCTACGTGGCGAGGCTGCTCGGCGAGCAGGGCTGGCGCGAACGGGAGGGCATCCGCCGGCGGCTGCGTGAGCGGATCGGTGCCGTCGCGGGGCAGCCACGCTCGCTGGCCGAGGCCGGCGTGGCCGAGCGTCGGATCGCCGATGCGCTGTCCGCCGAGCTGCTCGACGGCCTGCCCGCCTTCCGTGACATCGTGTCTTCGCTGATCTACTCCGTTCCGGTACCCACGCCGCACGACACCGATCCGCTGAGCTGGGCCTGCCGGTTGCTGGCGTATCCGGATCCGCTCAATGACGCCGGCGTGCCGGACGAGCTTGTGCGGGCCCGGCGGGCGGTGCTCGGCTCCGCCTGGCGCAACGCGGTGGACCATCTGTCGGCGTCGGCAGCCGACAACGCCGTCGGGGTGGCCGCGCGTTACCCGCTGCACGTCCGGCTGGCCACCGTCGCCTCCCGTCACGGCGCCAGCGGCTTCTCCTATCTCGGCGGCTCGACGCTGCTGCCATGGCACGCCACCGGGTGCCTCGACGGGCGCGGCCGGTTGTGCGCCGACTTCGCGGTCAGCCTGCTCGACCGGGGATTCCTCGCGGTCCATGCCCCGGAGCTGTCCGGCTCCGACAGCGGTTCCGAGGACGACGGCGATCAGCCGATGCTGATGGTGCCGTTCGCCCGGACGGTGTTCTCCGACGGGTGCAGGCGGGTCGATCCGGAGCTGCTCGCCGCCGCCCGGCTGCGGTCCCGCTGAGGTCACCGCTCGTCCGATGCGGTGGGACCGCAAGGCCCGGTTAACGATGCGCGCCGCGGAAGCGATGACCCCGGTGACAGCCGCTGGAGAGGGGTGCGTGATGACCGTGCAGCCGACGGATCGGGTCGGGTGGACCCGGGCCGCGCCCGGCAGGCCGGTGTTCGGCCGGTGGCGCCGAGGACGGGCTGCCATCTGCAGTGCCGACGTGCTCGACCGGCTTGTCGACGCAGAACTCGAGTTCGTGCGCCGACTGCCGGTCCACCTGCGATCGCGCCCGGCCGAAGCGCTGGCCGTGCTCGTGATGCTCGCCCAGGACCACCGCCACTACGCGCAGGGCTGGATCAGCAGGCGCGAGCTGCGGCGGCGGTCCGAGCGGGCCGTGTCCGACCTGGACGACCTGGACGGCCAGGACGACCTGGACGACCTGGACGCGACGCGCGTCCGTCTCGATCTGATGGGCCCTTCCGCGATGAACCACCTCGACTGATTCCCTATGGGGGATCCCGGTGTCAAGAGGTCTTGCGCTTGACGTTGCGGCCGGGTCGTGTCGATGCCGTGGCGCATCACGGCCCAGGAGCGTTCGGCGAGGGCGGCGGCGACCACGCAGAGGGCTGTGATGTGTTCGGCGCCGCGGTCGACCAGCTGCGTGTAGTAGATCTTGGCGAGTTGGGGGTCGTGGTTGCGGGCGGTGTCGGTGGCGCGGACCAGGGTGGTGCGTAGCAGCGACGACCCGGCCTTGCTCATGGGTTGGCCGTTGCGGTCGGTGTTGCCGGTCTCCGAGGCTCGCGGGGTCGGCCCGGTGTAGGAGCGGAAGTGCGCGGTGGTGGGGAACCGGTCGGGTCGGCCGATCGCGGTGACCAGCACCGGGGCGCCGATCTCGGCGATGCCGGGCACAGGCTGCGGGCGAGCTGGCCGGGGTCGGCCCACCGGTAGGCCTGCTCGCGCTGTGCGCCGTGGCGGCCGAGCTCGGTCTGGGTGGTGCGCAGCAGCCGGACCTCGGTGGCGACCTCGTCGGCCAGGTCGGTGAACGGCATGCCCGGGTAGGCGGCGTAGAGCTGGACCGCCGCGGTCGCTGACGCCCGCCAGACCGCGGCGCGCTCGGCGCCCTGGTGGCCGTGGGAAGCCTTGCTGATCAGCGCCGTGAGCCGGGCCGGACCGGCCTTGAGCAGGGCGCGGGGGTCGGCGTAGCGCTCGAGCACCGCCAGGTCGGCCTGGCCCAGATCCCCGGTCAGCGGGGTCACCGGCATCAGCTGGCGCACCAGGTCCTTGATCCGCACCTTGTGCTCGGCGGCGACGCGGGTGAGCCGATCCGCCGCGCGCACCCGGCGGCCCAGCGCCGCAGCCTCCGGGCCGGGCAACTCCAGCGCCTGCAGCCCCGCCGGGACGACCAGCGGCAGCCGGGCCAGGGTGTCGGCGTCGATACCGTTGCTCTTGGCGTGCCGGGACAGGAACCGGCGCAGGTCCGACGCCTTCGCGCTCGACACCCGATGAACGACATGTCCGCGGCCGGTAAACAACACCGCCACCGGCAACCACGCCGGCCCGGTCGGCTCGATCACCACTTCCCACCGTGTCCCCGGGTGCGGCGCCGGCCAGCGCCGCCGCCTCAATGCGTGAGAAGTCCTCCCTCGTCAGCTCGCAGCGCCGCCTACACACCTCCCGTCCGTCCTCGGCAAGCACCCGCACCGTGTGCGCGCTCGCGATCCCCAGATCCATCCCGACCAGCCGTCGCTGCACCATCGCCGCCTCCTCGCCGTTGCCTCACAGCTCCGGCAAGCCCCGCGCGTGCGGCGGCGAACTCATCGTCCACGGTCCCCAAAGCGGCAAGCGATCCTGACGACGGCTCCCACTCATGTGCTGCAAACAGGCCCGACCTCGACCGGCGTCGGCCTACTTCCCTCATCCGGGGCATCCGTGGCCAGGCCAGCAGTGGCAATCAGTCGAACAAGGCCCAGACGGTCTCCGCAGACCGCCCACCCCCAGAGCTCTTCTCGTCGCCACCCACCGGACCAGCCGGGATGCGCACGCAACCCTGGAACCCCGGGCCGATCAAGTCCCGGAGCTCCTTACATGAGCCCAGCACTCACGACGGGTCACCTGGCGCGGCCCACCCGCAGGGCCGCGACCACGCCGAGCGCCACCAGCACCCCGGCGCCCACCAGCCACGGCCACACCGGAGCTCCCCCATCGCCGGCAGCGGCATCCCGGGCAGCGGTGTCTCCCGCTGCACCGTCCGGGGGCGCGGTGCTGGTCGGAGCCGCCGGTGCAGCGGCGGCCGACCCGGGCTCGGTGAGCGTGAAGCGCACCGAACCCTGCACGGGGTGGCTGTCCGCGGAGAGCACCCGGTACCCGATGGTGTACTCGCCCGCCGGGCCGAGCGGCCGCACCGGCACCGAGACCACGGCCCCGTCGTCGACCGGCTCACCAGCCTGCCACTGCTCGCCGTTCGGCCCGACGACGGTGACTTCGCTGAACCCGGTCTGCACGGACTGGCTGAACGTCAGGCTGACCCGCTGCGGACCGCTGGCCAGGCTCGCGCCTTCCGGCGGGTCGCTGCCGATCAGCGCGGCATGGGCCGACGCGGGCCCGGCTCCGGCGAGCAGCCCGATCCCGATCAGTGCGAGCAGCAGCGCGATCCGTCTCATGCCGAATCCCGGCGATGCATCCGCAGCACCGCGCCCGCAGCCAGGCCGAGCCCGAGGGCGCCGACGGCGAGCCCGGTGCCGCCGAGCCAGCGTGCCGTTGCGTCCTGCCCTGCCTGTGTGGTGCCGGCCGTCGCCGCTGGAGAGCCGTGCTCCACACCCTCGTTTCCCGGGGGCAGCAGCTCCACCACGGGTGCCGGGTGCTCGGGCTCGCCACCCTGGGTGGGTGGATCGTCCCAGGCCACGACCTCACCGCTGGCATAAGTCTGCACGGTCGGCATCACGAGCCGCTCGGTGTCCGCAGGCAGCGGCCCCGCGGAGATCTCGAACTCCTGGTACTGGTCGGGCGCGATGCGCACGCCGGGCTGCGCGGTCCAGGTGATCGTTCGGACGGCTTGGCCATTCTTGGTCATCGCCACGCTCCAGCCGGGGATCGGCTTGGTACGTACCGACGAGATCGGATGCTCGGCCGGCAGCCGGACCTCGACCTTGACGGTGCCGGCGTCGTCGCGCTCGTTGGGCACCCGGAACGTGAATGCCGTGTAGTCGCCCTGGGTCGCCTGCTCGGGCTGCGCGGTGACGTGCGCAGCAGCAGGGGCCGCCAGTCCGAGCAGCAGGGCGAAGGCAACCAGCGTCACCGCGATGAGTCGTGTCCTCGACATGGGTCAGGTCTCGACCGGCTCCGGCACGGGCATCTCCCACAGTTCGGTTTCGCCCAGCTGGGCGGAGAGCCCGGGCTGCCAGAGCGTGTCGCCGTGCTCGGCGTTGGCCCCACGGGCGAGGATGAACAGCAGGCTGGCCAGCCGGTTGAGGTAGCCGCCTATGACGGAGTTCATGTGCTCGCCGTGGTGCTGGTGCGCCTCCTGTGTCGCTCGCTCGGCCCGGCGCACGACGGCCCGCGCCCGGTGCAGCATCGCAGCCGTCGCGGTTCCACCGGGTACGACGAAGGCCGGCAGCGCCGGCAGGTCCGCGTCGAAATGGTCGCAGGCCCGTTCCAGGCGCTCCACGTACCCCGTGTCGATTCGCAGCGCCGGCGTCGGCTGCCCCTCGAGCGGCGCGCACAAATCCGCGCCCACGTCGACGAGGTCGTTCTGCAACCGGGCGAGCATCGTGATGACCTCGTCGGACAGGCCGGCCCCGAGGGCGATCACCATCCCGATGGCCGCGCCCGCCTCCTCATACTCGCCGTAGGCGACGATCCGCAGGTCGGCCTTGCCGGTACGGCTCTGGTCGCCGAGCGCGGTGGAGCCGTCATCACCCGTTCGGGAGTACGTGGTCGACGGGGCGACGCTCTCGGCACCGCTGTCCGCACTACCCTCTCCGGCGGGCCTGGTGTCGCGCTCGGTCATGTGCGGCACCCTACTGGCCGCTATCCACGCACGTCGGCGCCGGTTCGATCCGACCGGCCTCGCCCGACGAACGGGTGGGCAAGTTGGTCGGCAGGGCTCATGGTGGACTGTGGGTCGGATGCTCGACGCAGTCTGACGTCTACCCGGGGTGATCATGACTGATGTGTTGAACCGAGCTGTCAGGCGGGCGAAGAGCCAGTCGATCGACTGGACCGTCTTCCTCGCCTCCTTCGGCATCATCCTCGCGATCTGTTTGCTGGGGCTGGTGTACACCGACACCGTCCAGTCGGTGTCGACGGCGGCGCTGAACTGGGTCGTCGCCTCGTTCGGGTGGCTGCTCATCCTGGCCGCGAGCGCGTTCGTGGTGTTCTCGCTGGTGCTCGCGTTCGGCCGCTACGGTCGGATCCCGCTGTCGCGTAACGGTGAGCCACCCGAGTTCTCGACCATCTCCTGGGTGGCGATGATGTTCAGCGCCGGCATGGGCATCGGGCTGATGTTCTTCGGCGTCTACGAACCCGTCACCCATCTGGCGGAACCACCGCCCTTCGTCGATGCGCCGCCCAACAGCGGCGACGCGGCTCGCGAGGCCATGGCCTACACGTTCTTCCACTGGACGCTGCACCCGTGGGCGATCTACTCGGTGATGGGTCTGGCGCTGGCGTACTCCACGTTCCGGATGGGTCGGGGCAACCTGATCAGCTCACCGTTCCAGTCGCTGTTCGGCAAGGAGCGCATCGAGGACAAGGGCTGGGGCAAGCCGATCGACATCCTGGCGATCGTCACGACGAAGTTCGGCTCGGCGACCTCGCTGGGCCTGGGAGCGCTGCAGATCGCCGCCGGCGTCAGCCTGCTGCGGACCGGCAGGTTCTCCGAGAGCGTCTCGATCGCCATCCTCGCCATCTGCGTGCTGACGGTGTTCATCATCCTGTCGGCGGCCAGCGGCGTCTCCCGCGGCATCAAATGGCTGTCCAACACGAACATGGTGATCGCGGCGCTGCTGCTGCTGTTCATGCTCGTGGTCGGACCGACGGTCTTCATCCTGGACCTGATCCCGTCCTCGATCGGTGCCTACCTGGCCAACCTGGTCCCGATGAGCTTCCACTCCGCGTCCTTCGCCGGCGGGGACTGGCTGGCGAACTGGACGATCTTCTACTGGGCGTGGTGGATCTCCTGGACCCCGTTCGTCGGCACCTTCATCGCGCGGATCTCGCGCGGTCGCACGATCCGGGAGTTCGTGCTCGGGGTGCTGCTCGTGCCGTCGTTGGTCAGCATGCTGTGGTTCGTCGTCTTCGGCGGTGCGGGGCTCGACCTGCAGCTCAACGGCGTGAACATCGCGGGGCAGGGCGACGAGGCGGCCGGGTTCTTCGTGGCACTGCAGGAGTTCCCGTTCTTCACCGCGACCGCGATCATGGTCATCATCCTCACCTCGATCTTCTTCGTCAGCGGTGCCGACGCGGGGGCGGTGGTGCTGTCCACGCTGTCGTCGCGGGGCCGCACCGAACCGTGGACGCCGCTGGTCGTGCTGTGGGCGGTGATGACCGGAGTCGTGGCGGCCGTGCTGCTGACCGTCGACGGGCTGCAGGCGCTACAGACGTTCACCATCCTGGCCTCGGTGCCGTTCGTGCTCGTCCTGATCGGCCTGTGCTTCGCGCTCTACGCCGACCTGCGCCGCGACCCGTTACGCGAGCGCAGGATCGGTCCGGTCCGTGGCCACGTGCCGCCCTCGGCGACGGCACCCACCGAGCGCCAGCCCGAGGCTCCGGCACGCGGAGACGGGAGGCGGGCGCCGCAGCCTGCGGGCGTGGCGGCCGGCGGCAACGGTGGTCAGGAACCCCGACCGGCCGGCGCATCCCTCCCGGTCCGTGCGGATGGGTCGCCATGACCGGCTGACCTGCCGGATCGTAGGCAGGGCCCGGGCAGCGTGCGTGCTGCCCGGGCCCTGCGTCGGTGCGGGACGATGACCACCCGGGGTGGCGCGCCGGCGGTCGCCGAGCTGGACCTCGAGATACCCGAGGGCGCCATCGTCATGCTCATCGGGCCGTCAGGCTGCGGCAAGACGACCACGCTGAAGATGATGAACCGGCTGATCGAGCCGACCGGCGGCCGCATCGTCCTCGACGGCGACGACGTCACCGACGTCAACGCCGACCAACTGCGCAGGCGCATCGGCTACGTCATCCAGCAGGTGGGGCTGTTCCCGCACCTGACCATCGCGGAGAACATCGCGGTGGTGCCCAAGATGCTGGGCTGGGACCGCAACCGGGTCAGCGCATGGGTGGACGAGCTGCTGCACCTGGTGGGCATGGAGCCCAAGGAATTCCGCGCTCGCTACCCGCGCCAGCTCTCGGGTGGCCAGCAGCAGCGGGTCGGGGTCGCCCGCGGGCTCGCCGCCGACCCGCCGGTGATGCTGATGGACGAGCCGTTCGGCGCCATCGACCCGATCACCCGCGAGCGGCTGCAGGACGAGTTCCTCGTGGTGCAGCAGCAGATCGCCAAGACCATCTGCTTCGTCACCCACGACTTGACCGAGGCGGTCAAGCTCGGCGACCGGATCGCGATCTTCGGTCACGGCGGGAGCCTCGAGCAGTACGACACGCCCGACGAGGTCCTGACCCATCCCGCGAACGACTTCGTCGCCGAGTTCGTCGGCAGCGGTGCCGCGGTGCGCAGGCTGTCGCTGCTGTCGCTGAGCCGCCTGGAGCTCGACGAGGTCGTGGTCTCCACCGGCGATGTTCCCACCAACGGTCACGCCGTGCTCGGGGTCGATGACGCCCGGCGGCCCACGTCGTGGCAGCACATGCCGGGTCTCACCGAGCCGCCGCCGCTGGTGACCGTGCCGCTGTCCGGCACCGTGTACGACGCCGTCGACCTGATGCTGGACTCCCACACCCCGCTGGTGGCCGTCGTCGACGACGAGTCCCAACCCCGCGGTGCGCTGCGCTGGGACGCGCTGATCGGCGACCTGCGGACGAAGGGGCGGCTGCGATGACGTCGGTGACCACCGCACCGGCCGGTGTGACGGCCGCGCCGGGGCGGCCGGGAGGCTGGCTGTGGCGCAACCGCGACCTGACCATCCAGCCGGTGATCGTCCTGGTCGGCCTCGCGCTCGTGTTCGCCTACATGTCCACCCAGCGACTCGACAGCGTCGAGCAACGGATCCTCGATCCCGCCGGGCTGCTGGCACGGCTGCGCGAGCACCTGCTGCTCACCGGCTACTCCACGGTGGTCGTGATCGCTCTGGCCGTGCCGCTGGGCATCGCGCTGAGCAGGTCCGCCGCGGGTGGCTTCCGGACCGGGGTACTGGCCTTCGGCGGCTTCATGCAGGCGCTGCCACCGTTCGGCGTGATCATCCTGCTCGCCTTCTGGCTGGGGGCGGGCACGTTCGGCGCGACGGTCGCGCTCGTCCTGGCGTCGTTCCTGCCGGTACTCACCAACACCGTCGTGGGGTTGCGGCAGGTCGACCCGACCCTGATCGAGGCTGCCCGCGGGATGGGGATGTCGGCGTGGCGGACGCTGCTGCGGGTGGAGCTGCCGCTGGCAGTGCCCGTGATGGTGGCGGGCATCCGGGTGGCGCTGGTGCTCAACGTCGGCACCGCGACGTTCGGGGTGTACGTCGGAGCCGGTGGCCTCGGGGTGGCGATCGACAGCGCGTTGAAGCTGGGCCGGGTCGAGGTCGCCTTCGCGGCCTCGGCCATCGTCGCGGCGCTGGCGCTGCTCATCGACTGGTTGGCGGGCGTCTCCCAGCGGCTGGTGAGCGGTCGGACCGAATGAGTCGGGGACTTTCTGATCCATCGGGTATCGAGGAGGAAGCCGTGCGGATGAGATCACCGTGGCACCGCCCCTGGCGCGCATCCACGACCATTGCGGTGGCCGCCGTCACACTCGCCAGCTGCGGCGGCTTGAGCCAGAGCGGGGGCCGGCGGCCGAGGGCGGCAGCCTGGCCCAGGCGGTATCGCTGGAGGGAGCTTCGTACACGGTGGGCGGCAAGGACTTCGACGAGCAGCTCGTGCTCTGCGAGATCGCGGTCGCCGCGTTGGAGTCGGTCGGGGCGGATGTCACCAACCAGTGCAACGTCGGTGGCACCGAGGCCGTGCGCAACGCCCTGCTCGGTGGAGAGATCGACATGTACTGGGGCTACACCGGGACGGCCTGGGTCACCTTCTTCGGCCAGCAACCGATCCAGGACCGCCAGCAGCAATACCAGGCCGTGAAGCAGGGCGACATGCAGGAGAACCAGATCGTCTGGCTGGCCCCGACGGAGTTCAACAACACCTACGCCTTCGCCGTCCACGAGCCCAAGGCGCGGGAACTCGGCCTGGAGACGCTGTCGGACATGGCCGCGCACTACAACGCAGGCAAGCCCGGCCGGACCTGCGTCGAGAGCGAGTACATCAACCGCGACGACGGTCTACCGGGTCTGCAGCAGACGTACGACTTCCGGGTCCCACAAGATCAGCTCCAGGTACGCCAGACCGGGGCCATCTACCAGGCGACGTCGAACCCGAACGACTGCCTGTTCGGTGAGGTGTTCACCACCGACGGGCGGATCCCCGCGCTGAACCTGCGGGTGCTCGAGGACGACAGGACCTACCATCCTCTCTACAACGCGGCCATCGAGATCCGCAAGGAGGCCTACGACCAGAACCCCGACGTCGCCCGGGTGTTCGAGCCGATCGCCCAGGCGCTCACCGACGACGTCATGCTGGCGCTGAACGGGAGGAAGTCCTCGGAGAACGTCCCCGAGCGCCGGGTCGCTCGTGACTGGCTGCAGCAGGAGGGCTTCATCGGCGGCCAGGGCTGACGCTCACGAGGCCGGTAGGCCCAAGCGGGTCAGCAGGTCGCGCTCGAGCGTGTCGAGCTCGGTCGACACGCTGCGGTGGGCGTCACGGCGGCGTCCGGCCGGCATCTGCTCGGCGGCCCGCACGGCCCCGGCGAGGTCGGTGAGCCTGCGCTCGGTCGTCTCGGCGTACGCGGACTCCTCGGGGTGGCGGGCGCGCAGCTCACCCACCGAGGTGGCCAGCCCGGACACCCGAACGTGCAGCGCGGCGCCCTTGCCGGTGAACTCGGGCAGCCGGTCCACGTCGATGCCGAGGCGCTGGGCCCGCAGCCGGTCCCATCGGTCGCGGGTGGCCGCGGCGGCCTGCAGCGCCAGCGGCGCCACGACGGGCGTGACCAGCTTCGCGACGCCGATCGCCCGCTTCGCGCTGCTGGGGGTCACCCTGGGCTTGCGCGCGGGTGCGTCGTTGGCCTTCTTGCTGCCTCGCAGCCCCATCGTCTCTCCCGGATCGGATCGCCGCTGACCATCGGTGTGATCCACCATAGGCCAGCCCGCTGCTGTCGGCCTGCCGACCTAGTGTGGTGGTGTGGAACCTCCCGTGCTGCTCGATGCGGGCGTCGTCAACCGGTGCCGCCGCCGGGTGCATCTCGAGTACGACCCGCAGGCGTTGCGGCCCACGGTTGCCGAGGATCCGACGGCGCAGCAGCGGATCACCGACGCCGCCGCTCACCGCCGCAGCGTGTCCGGCGAGCTGTCGCGGCTGGTCGGATCGCGGTGGGCGCAGGTACCTTCCGACCTGCCGACGGCAGAGCGGGTCGCGGCGACGCGCTCGCTGCTCGACGCGCGCGCGCCCGCGATCTGGGGCGGCCTGCTACCCGCGGACTCCGATGGTGGCCGGCGTGGCGGTGCCGATCTGCTGGTCGCGAGCCGCACCGGGTACCTGCCGGTGATCGTCGTACGGCACAAGGTCACCGATCCCGGGGCGGGGGCGCGCACCGCCCCGCTGTCGGCCCCGTGGCCCGGCAAGGCACGCCACGATGCGCACCGCAAGGTGCGAGCACAGCCCCGTGACCAGCTGCGGCTGGCGCACGCGCTGCGCCTGCTGCAGTCGGCCGGGGTGGCCGCTCTCGGCCGTGCCCGCGGCGGCGTGATCGGGCTCGACGCCGACGTGGTGGTCTGGCACGACCTCGATGCGCCGACCTGGCCGGGCGGCCGCACCGCGATGGCCGAGTACGACCTGCGATTCGCCGACCGGCTCGCCGTCGCGCAGGCCGCGGCGAGCGATGCCGAGCCGCTGGCCTTCCCCTCCCGGATCACCGAATGCCGGTCCTGCCCGTGGTGGCCGACCTGCGGCGAGGCGCTGCGGCGTGGCCGTGACGTGAGCCTCGTGCTGCGCGGCGAGGACGCCGTGGCGCTGCGCGGCGCGCAGGTGTCGACGGTCGACGACCTCGCGGCGCTGGACCCCGCCGCCGACCCGCCCGTCCCGCTGGCCGGGATGGGCTTCGCCGACGCGGTCCTGCTGGCCAGGGCGTGGCAGCGCGACCTGTCGTTGGTGCGCAGGCACACCGAGGTCACGGTCCCGCGCGCCGACGTCGAGGTCGACATCGATATGGAGAGCTTCGGCGACGCCGGTGCCTACCTGTGGGGTTGCCTGCTCTCCGGTGCCGGTATCGGGGTGACCCCGGGTTACCGGGCTTTCGCCACCTGGGAGCCGGTTCCCACGTCCGACGAGGCCCGCTCGTTCGCGCAGTTCTGGGGCTGGCTTGCCGACGTCCGGGCCCGGGCTGCCGCGCGCGGCTACAGTTTCGCCGCCTACTGCTACAACGAGCTGGCCGAGAACCGCTGGATGGTGTCCTCTGCGGAGCGCTTCGCCGGGACCCCCGGTGTGCCGCCGGTGGCCGACGTCGAGGAGTTCATCGCCTCGTCGCACTGGGTCGACCTCTTCGGGGTGGTCAGCGCCGAGTTCCTCTGCGCCCACGGCAAGGGGCTGAAGACGATCGCCCCGGCCGCCGGGTTCTCGTGGCACGACTCCGAGGCGGGCGGGGAGAACTCGATGCGCTGGTACCGCGACGCGGTAGGGCTCGACGGCGTGGAGCCCGACCCGGTGCAGCGCGACCGGCTGCTCACCTACAACGCCGACGACGTGCGTGCCACCTGCGCGTTGCGTCGCTGGATGAGCTCGGCTGCCGTGGCGCAGGTCCCGTTCGCCGGAGACCTCTGAGCGGCGTCGTCGTCAGGCGTGCTCCCCGGTCTCAGTCGTGTTCGGGGGCGCCGGTGAGCCGGTGGTCGGCGGCGTTGACCGCCTCGGCGAGCAGCCCCCGGACATGCCCGCCGCGGGCTCGGGACAGCACCCGCCGGCCGTCACGACGAGTGCTGACCAGCCCTGCGAGCCGCAGCTTTGCCAGATGCTGTGATACCGCCGGGCGCGCGACCCCGACCGCGTGCGCGAGGCTGGTGACGTCGTACTCGCCGCCGCAGAGCAGCCACAGCACTCCCAGCCGGGTGGGGTCGCCGAGCAGCCGGAATGACTCCGCAGCCTCCCGGATGTGCGTGCCGGCCGGTAGTTGTTGCCACTGCTCCGCACTTGCATCGTCGTCGCGTGCGTACATGAGCACGTATCATGCCAACCATGCACCGCGGACGCGACACCCGGGATGCCGCGAACCGGCGTCCTGGCGGCGAGGATGCCGGCCACGGGCACGGTCACGATCGGCCGGCCCGCGAGGGGTGGGTGCACCGGCTGCGGCACGCCGTCACCCCGCACAGCCACGATGCCGCCGATCGGGTCGATGCCGCGATGGAGTCGAGCCGGCGCGGGATGCGGGCGCTGTGGGTCTCGCTGGCGGTGCTGGCGGTCACCGCGCTGGCCCAGGCAGCGGTGGTGGTGGCCTCCGGCTCGGTGGCGCTGCTCTCGGACACCCTGCACAACGTCGCGGATGCGCTCACCGCCGTCCCGGTCGGGATCGCGTTCCTGCTCGCCCGCCGACCGGCGAACCGGCGGTTCACCTACGGCTACGGCCGCGCCGAGGACCTCGCCGGTGTCGTCGTGGTGCTGGTGATCGCCGCCACGGCGATCGCGGCCGGGATCGAGTCGGTGCGGCGGTTGGCCCATCCCACCGACGTCGACCACCTCGTTGCGGTGGCGCTGGCCGGGGTCGTCGGCTTCATCGGCAACGAGGTCGCCGCGCAGGTCCGGATCCGGACCGGCCGGGCGATCGGCTCGGCCGCGCTGGTCGCCGACGGCCTGCACGCGCGTACCGACGCGCTCGCCTCGCTGGCCGTGCTGGCTTCGGCCGGCGGCGCGGCCCTGGGCTGGCGGCTGGCCGACCCGATCGTCGGGCTGGCGATCGCGGTAGCGATCGCCGCGGTGACCTGGAGCGCGGGTCGTGAGGTGCTGGGCCGTCTGATGGACGCGGTCGACCCGGCGCTGGTCGACGCAGCACGGACCGCCGTGGCAGGCACGCCCGGCGTCACCGGGGTGGACGGCGTGCGGCTGCGCTGGATCGGGCACGCCCTGCGCGCCGAGGTCAAGATCACCGTGCCGGGCGGTCTCACGCTCTCCGACGCGCACGTCGTCGCCCACGATGCGGAGGCCCGGTTGCACGATGCGGTCGGGAAGCTCAGCGGCGCGACCGTGCACGCCCACCCGACCTGTGGACAAGTCGTGAGTGCTGATGCGAGTCAGGACTCGCATCAGCACTCACAGGGCAGCTGAGCTGTGGCCGGGCGGGCAGATCGTGTCGAGTTCGGTGAGATCGTCGGTGTCGGGTCGCCACTGCAGTGCGGCGGCGTTGGCACGCACCTGGTCGGGCGTGGTGGCTCCGGCGATCACCGACGCCACCGTCGGTTGTGCCGCGAGGCCGCCGATCGCGACGTCGAGCAATGAGAGGCCACGCTCGGCCGCGAAAGCGCCCAGCATCTCGATCCGGTCCCACGGCGCCGAGTCGAGCAGCTGTTGCCGCCCGGACAGCCTGCTGCCGGCGGGCGGGAGCTCGCCACGCCGGTACTTGCCCGACAGCAGCCCGCTGGCCAGCGGGAAGTATGGCAGCATGCCGAGCCCGAAGTGCTCGCAGGCCGGGATCACCTCGCGCTCGACGTCGCGCTCGAGCAGCGAGTAGTGGTCCTGGGCGCTGATCGGCGCGACCAGCCCGGAGCTGCGCGCGGTCCAGGCCGCGTCCGCGATCTCCCAGCCGGCGAGGTTGGAATGCCCCACGTAACGGATCTTGCCCTCGCGCACCAGGTCGTCGAGCGCGGACAGCGTCTCACCGATCGGTGTGAGCGGTTCCGGCCGGTGTAGCTGGTAGAGGTCGATCCAGTCGGTGCCGAGCCGGCGCAGCGAGGCCTCCACCGCGTGGCGCACGTAGCGCCGCGACGCACGCGACTCGAAGTCCCCGCCGTTCGCACCGCCCATATCGGCGCCGAACTTGGTGGCGACGACCGCGCGGTCGCGCCGCCCCTGCAGCGCCTCACCGAGCAGCTCCTCGCTGCGGCCGCGGGGCGAGCCGTAGGCGTCGGCGACGTCGAAGAACCCGATACCCACGTCGAGGCAGGCGTCGATCGCTGCCCGGGCGCCCTCCGCCGTCCCGGTCGCGGTACCGGGGCGCCCGAAGTTGTTGCAACCCAACCCCACGGCGCTGACGACCAGGCCGGACCCACCGAGGCGACGTTGCTCCACGGACATGCAGGCTATCGGGCCTGCCGGCCGCTCGCGCCAACGCGGCGTTCGGGCAATGCTGTTGCGGCGACACCGCGTTGGCGCAACGGCTGTGCCACCATTCCGCACGCCAGCTCGGCATGAGGGAGGCGCGATGTTCGTCCGGCGAATCGCCGTCGTGGGTACCGGGTACGTGGGACTGACGACGGGGGCTTGCCTGGCCTCGCTGGGTCACCGGGTCGTCTGTGCCGACACCGACGGCACCAAGGTGGACCAGCTGCGGCGGGGCGAGGTGCTTCCCCGGGTTGGGCGCGACGCTGTCGAGCGTGTTGGGCACCAAGGTCGGCCGCCTGGTCGCCGTGGAGTTCGCCGACCCCGCCCGGCTCGCCCGGATGGGTGTCGCCCGGTTCCGCAGCTTTGCGGCACGCCGTGACGTGCGCGTGAACGTGGCCACGGCTGAACGGCTCGTCACCGCCGCCCGTGACGCGCTGCCCACCCCCGAGGCCGCCGTCGCCCGGCACGTGCTGGCCGCCGACCTGTGGCTGCTCGCCGGCCTCGACGGCCAGATCGCCGCCGCCGAGGAGCGCATCGCCGCGCTGGTGCCCGCTACGCCGTGCTGACCAGCGGTCCCGGGTGGGGGCCGGTGCGTGCCGCCGGCTACGCCGCGGGGGTTG
>WHSY01000569.1 GCA_009379815.1 Pseudonocardiaceae bacterium | reverse complement strand
GCCGACGAGCTTGTCGCGAGTGCCTCGGCGAGGCGACTGGACTACGAGATCAGGCGGCGGCAGCCGCTTCGACCAGTAGCCCTTCGCGGTTGACCAGGATGAACTCACGGTAGCCGTCCACGGTCCACACAGCACCGCAGGTAGCGATCATCTGTTCGAGGCGCCCATTGGCTCCTGCACCAGCGTCGCGTCGAGATAGCAGTAGCGCCAGGCCTCACCCGGCTCCAGAGACCCGATGAGCGGATGGTCGCTGTCGTGGAAGTGAGCCGTGGCGTGCCGGTGCGGCGAGTCCTCACAGCACGCGACGTGTCCGCAGGTCAGGCACATGCGCAGCTGCACCCAGTCGTCGCCGGTCTCCTGGCACTGCCGGCAGACATCGACGTCGGTCTCGGTCTCCCGGATCTGGTCGAGATGGCTGCACGAGGTGCTCATCGTCTCCTCGCGCACGTAGCGCCACCCCGACCGCATGATCCAGTCGGGGATGATCCGCGCGACATAGTGCGACTGGGCGGCGAGCAGCGGGCTGAGCACCGCCAGCACGAGCACGTAGAGCGCGACG
>WHSY01000568.1 GCA_009379815.1 Pseudonocardiaceae bacterium | reverse complement strand
CCGCCCGCTCGCCGATGCTCGGGCCGGCATGCGCGTCGGCGTGCAGCATGCTCAGCCACGCGCGGCGCACCGGTTGTCGGGAGAGCCCGAAGCATGCGCGATCTGCTCCGCCGTCCTGAAGAGCGCGAGCGTCGGGGTCGAGCGCTGCCGTGGCCCCATAGCAATCATCAAGCCGGCTGGAGTGCCCGAGCATGGACCTGTGGGACGAGCTGCTCGAGGTGATGGAGCGCCGCGAGGAGGTCGAGGGTCTCTTCCGGATATAGCTCCCTGACGTCACCGGCGGTGCTTTCGACACTTGGCGTGGCGTGCTGCACTGTATAGAGTACATGGAAGTCCCGGCTGTGGTCCGGTGGGCGAGGCCCGAGGAGGGGTGCCCGAGGGATGAGCATGTCCTTCGTAGCCCGCCCCGGCGTCAAGCCTGGGAGAGTGGGTGCCGGCCAGCCGCTGTGAACTAGGGAGGTCCTGTATGCGAATCCGTGGAGTTGCCGTGTGCCTCGCAGCAATCGGAGTTCTCGTGCTGGCAGCGTGTGGTGGGCAGAACGGTGCTCCGGACGAGTCCG
>WHSY01000567.1 GCA_009379815.1 Pseudonocardiaceae bacterium | reverse complement strand
CTCGGGAAGCTCCGGCATGGTGCGCAGTGTGCCCGAAGCCGCCGCCTCGCGGGGCGGGGGCCCGGGGCATCGGTCTAGACTCTGGGAGACCCATGGCCGACCGCAGACCCCTCCTCATGCTCATCGACGGGCCGAGTCTCGTCTACCGCGGCTACTTCGCGTTGCCGCCGCTGACGATGTCCGACGGCACGCTCGTGAACGCGGTCTTCGGCTTCCTCCAGATCGTCCTCCGCGGCATGCAGGACGTGAAGCCGGACTTCGCCATCGTCAGCTTCGACGTCGGCAAGCCCACCCCGAGTACAAGGCCGGCCGGCCGAGCATGCCGGACGACCTGCGCGGCCAGTTCCCGATCGTGCGCGAGATCGCGGCGATGATGGGCATGCCCACCCGCGAGCTCGAGGGCTACGAGGCCGATGACGTCATCGGCACCCTGGCGGGTAAGGCGACCGCGGCCGGTGTCGACACGATGATCGTCTCCGGCGATCTCGACGGGCTGCAGCTGGCGAACGACCACGTGCAGCCCGTCGAGATCGCCGGAGACGATCATCGTGTCGACACCG
>WHSY01000566.1 GCA_009379815.1 Pseudonocardiaceae bacterium | reverse complement strand
GTCGCATACCGCCAAGTCTGTCGAACGTCGGTGGGCGGCACGGGCAAGATCAACTCGCGAGAGACCAGCGTATCGCATCGTGAGACAACGGCCTCTCGGTGATCACGGACCGCAGTCACCCCGACGCCGGCCGGGGTGCCCCGCCGCGCCCGTCCCAGACCCGCTCGCTACGTTGCGGTGACCTGGCACGGTCGGTCTCCGCGGAGACCATCGAGAGGACACTCATGAGCGACGTGGTCCGACTGGCCGTCATCGGGGCCGGCAACCGAGGCACCAAGTAAGACGCAAGGCACTGGCCGAGCGGCTCGGCCTGGAGCTGCACGAGTGCGCCGAGGGGATCCTGCGGGTGGCGGTCCACGAGATGGTCCGGGCCCTGCGCCGGGTGCCGGAAGAGCGCGTCTCCGCCGTGCTCGGGATCCCCGCGATCGTCGCCGGTCTCGGCGCCGGGCTCGACCGGTCAACGTTCGCCAACATGCAGGAGGCGTTCAAGGCGGCGTGGGAGAACTGCCTGATCCCGACCGGTAACCTCCTGTCCGACGAGCTCGTCCACCAGCTGCTCC
>WHSY01000565.1 GCA_009379815.1 Pseudonocardiaceae bacterium | reverse complement strand
GGCAGTGTCGCTCTACCCGCGTCGCTTGTCGCTATCATCGGGATAGCGGCGACGAGTAAGGTAGCAGCATGGGTGATCTGTTGATCCGCGATCTGCCCGTCCAGACGCATGATGAGCTGAAACGGCGTGCGCAGGCAGCTGGCATGAGCCTGCAGGCCTACGCCGCCCAGGTCTTGGGGCAGCACACCATCGCACCCTCCCTCGAGGAGTGGTTGCGCAGCCTGGCCGAGTTGCCGCGTCATCCCGAGATATCGGGAGCCGAGACGATCCGTGCGGTCCGCGATGAGCTTCTGTGATCTACGTCCTCGACGCGTCCGCCGTGGTTGACCTTCTCGTTCGCAGCGACTGGGGTGAACGCGTCCGTGAGTTCCTGGCCGCCGAGCCCGAGCCGCTGTTGCTGACGGTGGCACATCTCGATGCGGAGGTGTTCTCGGGTCTGGCGCGCAACTACCGTGCGGGGTTGCTCGACGCCGAGGAGGTGACCGGCCTGCTCCAACGGCTCGGGTCGCTGGCGATGGGACGGGTGCCGATCACGGCCGAGCTCCTCGAGGTGGCGTGGG
>WHSY01000564.1 GCA_009379815.1 Pseudonocardiaceae bacterium | reverse complement strand
GTCGACCCGGACGGCACGGTGCGCACCCGCACCCAAGAGCTTCCGCCCGATCAGTGGGAGGTCGTCATCCGCGACCATCATCCCGGCTACATCGACTTCGACACCTTCGAAGCCAACCAGGCACGCCTGGCGGCCAACCGCACCAACGCCGGGGAGCGTCCCGCCCGGGAAGGTGCGGCGCTGTGCCAGGGCATCGTGATGTGCGGCAGCTGCGGCCAGGCGATGTCGACCCGCTACCAGGGCAACCACGGCTACTACGACTGCGCCCGTTCCCGTGCGGATCGCACCACCACCGACACGTGTCGTTCGGTACGCGCCGACGTCATCGACGCGGCGGTGACCGAGCGGCTGCTCGCCGCGCTCGAGGCGCACTTCAACGATCGCTACGAGCTCCACGGCCGCCGGCTCGACCTCGTCCCCGGCAGCGGCCTCAACTGGTCGCAGAGCCCGTCGGCGGCCGACATCGTGGCCGAGGCGGTGCGAGTCGACGAGGAGATCGGCGCGTTCGCCGCCACCGGGTTCACCACCACCGGCACGGGCGACGACGTGTTCTACCAAGAG
>WHSY01000563.1:307-562 GCA_009379815.1 Pseudonocardiaceae bacterium | reverse complement strand
CAACTACGTCGACAGCAAGGAAGACCTCCTGCTCGCCGTCGTGGAGAAACCGGCCAGGGCGCTGCTGGCGGAACTGGACCGCCTCCGCGCGGACACGGCCAGCCCGGTCACGTTGCGCCTGCGCTCGCTGGTACGGACCCAGGTGCGGATCTTCAGCGAGTACTACCCAGCCGCGTTCGTGTACCTGCGCAACATCGGGCACCTGGAGCTGTCCGGGAAGTTCGCGGAGTTCCGCGACATGGACGCTCGCTACAT
>WHSY01000563.1:0-297 GCA_009379815.1 Pseudonocardiaceae bacterium | reverse complement strand
GCGGTCGAGGCCCTGCTCACCGACGGCGCCGCAACGGGCGAGTTCTCTCTGCCGGCCGAACCGGGGACGGTCGCCAGGGCGATCGTGGGCATGCTCGACTGGATGCAGCACTGGTTCACCCCGCGGGGCGAGGCCGCCGACCTCCGGCTCGCCGACGACCTCTTCTCGCTGGCGCTGGGAGGTCTCGCGGCCGGCGGCAGCCTGCGGCGGATGACGCAGTCATTCGAGGAGACACCTTCTCCGGAGCCGGTTCCATGAGCGCGGACGACGACACTTCCCGGTTCCGGCTGGACGGCC
>WHSY01000562.1:218-562 GCA_009379815.1 Pseudonocardiaceae bacterium | reverse complement strand
CCGGGTGGTGGGCGGCCGACCTGCCCGGGCTCGAGCCCGGCACGCGGTACGGCTTCGTACTCGACGGTTCCGCACCGAGACCGGATCCGCGCGGTGTGTGGCTGCCGGACGGCGTGCACGGACTCTCCCGCGTCTACGACCACGACGCCTACCAGTGGGGCGACACCGACTGGCGCGGCCGCCCGCTTCCCGGCTCGGTCGTCTACGAGCTGCACATCGGAACGTTCACCGCGGAGGGGACCTTCGAGGCGGCCGCGCGGAAGCTCTGCCACCTGGTCGAGCTCGGCGTGGACGTGGTCGAGCTGTTGCCCGTGCACGGCTTCCCGGCCGCCACGGCTGGGGTT
>WHSY01000562.1:0-208 GCA_009379815.1 Pseudonocardiaceae bacterium | reverse complement strand
ACTTCCACGTCGACGGGCTGCGCATCGACGCGGTGCACGCGTTCCACGACAGGTCCGCCACGCACCTGCTCGAGCAGCTCGCCATCGAGGTCGAGGAGCTCGCCGCGGCCTCCGGGTGCGGCAGGTTTCTGATCGCCGAGTCGGATCTCGGCGATCCGCGGCTGGTCACCAGCAGGGCACGCGGCGGCTACGGCCTGGACGCGCAGTG
>WHSY01000561.1:285-562 GCA_009379815.1 Pseudonocardiaceae bacterium | reverse complement strand
CCAGAGGAAGTCGATGGGTGACGATGTCGCGGGCGACGTCCTCGATGGGTCGTCCGGTGGCGAAGGCGTAGCCACGCAGCCGGGCGAGGGCTTGTTCCGGCGAAACACCGAGGTGAGAGATCACCATGCCGGTGGCCTGGTGCACCTCGGCCCGGTCCCGGCGTAGCGGTGCGAGACTGTCGAGGTCGATGTCGCTGCCCTGCCCGTCGGAGGACGCGCCGACCAGGGCCATCGCGGCCACGTCGACCACCCGCAGTGCGGTGGCCAGCTCCGCGGT
>WHSY01000561.1:0-275 GCA_009379815.1 Pseudonocardiaceae bacterium | reverse complement strand
AAGGCGAAGATCGCGCCGATCGGCTGGTCGGCGATTTCGGAGGCGAAGGCCGGCCACCGTTGCGCCAGTGCGTGCGGCAGATCAGGCACGAGCACCGGCCGACGAGTGGCGAACGCCTCGAAACACGGTCCCTCGCCGAGGGTGAACTGAACCGACTCGACCCGCGCCATCACCTCGTCGCTGGCGAAGAGCGTCTCCCGATGCCGGGTTCCGCTGATGACCGACATCGAGGCTCCGTCCACCGGCAGCAAGGCCACGCAGGCCCGGCACACCCG
>WHSY01000560.1 GCA_009379815.1 Pseudonocardiaceae bacterium | reverse complement strand
GTGCGGAGGACGAGCGGTGCGTCCGCTGGTTGCGCGACCCGACCGACGGCAGGAAGGTCGTAGAAGAGTGCCCAGACGTCCGCGAGCACAGCATTGAACTCGAGTTCGCCAGCGAACTACTGGGGGTCTTGCCTGGTCAGAGGTGGCGCGCCCGTAGGGATTCGAACCCCAAACCTTCTGATCCGTAGTCGAAGATTCACTCTGACGGTGTAGCACTACCAGGCACTACAGCGGCAGCACCTTCACGTGGTGAGGCGGGAGCAGCACCGTCCTACTGCCGTTCTTGGACAACCAATTGGACACATGATCTCGGAGCTGAACCGCCGACTTGTATGTGGTCCCAGGGCGCGCCGGGTAGTTGATCTAGCGTCCCCGGTGGAGCACCGGCCGGTCTGACTCGTGAATACCCGATGACGGCGGACCGGTCGACGTGCGCCCGGGTGAGCAGCCCGTCTTCTGGGGGTGCGGGGGTGACACCGCAGGCGGCGGTGACGGCGAGCCGCCCACCGTTGGCGATCAGCCACGCGCCCGGGCACACGGCGATCACCGACGGGACGACACCG
>WHSY01000055.1 GCA_009379815.1 Pseudonocardiaceae bacterium | reverse complement strand
CCCAGTCGGGGTGGTCGGTGGCCAGGGCGGAAAGCCGGGGCAGCATCGTGACCGGGATGGCGATCTCGACGATCCCGCCGGCGCGGTCTCCGCGGTCGGCGCGGCCCAGTGGTCCGACACGGGGGCGCCGGCGGGTGAGGTCACCGTGGAGGAGGTGCCCGTCGGTGTCGACGATGGCGATGCGCCACTCGGCGCTGTGCTGGGCGGCGACCAGGTCCCGCGCGGCCAGGGCGGGGATGGGTCCCCACCCGGGCAGCTCGGCGGGGTGCTCGTCGAGGCCCAGCAGGGTCGACAGCGCTACCCGCACCTCGATGCCGTACCGCGCGGGCCGATCCGCGACGGGTGCCCCGGCAGGGGTCGTGGCGGCCGGCTCGGGCGGTGCGGGCTGCGCCGGTGGTCGCTGCTCGGGTTGCTCGCGTTGTGGGGGTGCGGCGTCGGGCGCGCACGGGCCGCGCTGCGCGTCCTGCTCGTCGGCCGGGTCGCCGTCGGCGGGCGGCAGCGGGCCGAGGCGCACCATGGCGGCCACGATCTGGCGCCGAGTGAGCCCGTCGAGGGTGCCGTCGAGCAGCCGCAGGTAGAGGTCGGCGCGGGTCTGGCCGACGGTGGCCGGGTAGCCGGCTGCGCGCACGGCGTCGGCGAGCACCTCCAGGCGCTGCGCGGCGGCCGCGGCGTCACCGGCGGGCAACCCGGACCCGGTCAGCACCGCGGTGCCGGTGTGGTCGAGGTAGCCGTGCACGGCGCGCTCGCGCACCGCGTGCTGGTAGGCGCGGCGGGTGTAGCCGGGGTCGATGGCCGCCACCTCCCGCAGCAGCCGCGCGGCCAACCGCCCGGTGGTCCAGCCCGACGCCGCCGGCACCAGCCGCTGGCAGATCCGGTCGGCCTGGGCGGGGGTGACCTCGGACAGGTAGTCGGCGAACACCCGCGCCTTGTGGTGATCCAGCTCGCCGGCCGCCAGGGCCGCATACACCCGTGGCAGCTCGTCGACGACCGTTCGGGCACAGTCCAGCTCGTGGTCTGCCCGGCGGGTGGTGAACGTCAACGCCGCGGCGATCTCCGCGCTCTCCCACCCGCTCGAGGTGCGCCGGGCCACCTCGGCCATCACCCCCCAGCACCGCGCATAGCCGCGCGAGACCTCCGCCCACGCGGCGAGCAGCTCGTCGACGATCTCCGCATCGGAGACCACCGACCCCACCGCCACCGTCATGAATCGACCATATGTTCGACCACCGACAGAACCGACACCCGCTGGGCCACAACCAGCATCCACCCGCCAGGTCCACTCGAAAGCATGACGCGGCTTTCGATCAGCTAGGGAGTGAGCCCGTTCTCCCCACAAGTGAGGAGCAGTGTCGGGTCTTGACAGCACGCGTCCATGCGCGTCGTGATCATCGGCGGCACGGATTTCTCGGTCGGCGGATCGTAGAGCGGTTGCACGACCGAGGCGACGTGCTCGTGGTGCGTCGCGGCGTAGCGACGCCCGAGCACCGGGTGCCGGTCGATCACCTCATCTGTGACCGTCACGACCTCGCTGCCCGGGGCCCCGACTCGCGGGCTATGTGGGCCGAGTTGGTCTCGGAGCCGACCGCCTACCGCAAGGGTGGTGACATCGTGATCATCCACCGTGTGCATGGGCGGCTGTCCGACGGCACGCCCCACGAGATGGCCGTGGCCGACGTCTACACGGTCCGGGACGGTCGGGTCGTGCGGATGCAAGCCTCCGCCGATCCCGCCGGGGCGATGTCCTCCACATCGTCACCCGGGACAGCTCTGTGAGGACGGTGTATCCATGCTAGGGCCGGTATCGGGAGGAGGAGCGCTCGTGTGGATCTGTCAGACCTGCGCTGTGGAGCACGCCGAGGCGCTCCGGGTGTGCGCCATCTGCGCCGATGAGCGGCAGTGGGTGCCTGCAGCAGGGCAGCAGTGGACCACTCTCGACGAGCTGGCCGAGGCGGGGCACCGGACGCGGGTGCGCGAGCTCGAGCCCGACCTCTTCGGTGTCACCGTCGAACCCAAGGTCGGCATCGGCCAGCAGACCCACCTCCTGCGGACGCCGGCAGGCAGCCTGCTCTGGGACGTGCCCGGTTACCTCGACGAGGACGCCGTCCGGCGGATCGGCGAGCTGGGCGAGGTCGTCGCGATCGCGGCGAGCCACCCACACATGTTCGGCGTGCAGGTGGAGTGGAGCCGGGCGTTCGGAGACGTGCCGGTGCTGGTTGCAGAGCCGGACCTGGCGTGGGTCGCCCGGCCGGATCCGGTGATCCGGCCGTGGGCCGGCACGCTCGACGTGCTGTCCGGCGTCACGCTGGTCCAGGTGGGCGGGCACTTCCCGGGCAGCGCGGTCGCACACTGGGCCGCCGGTGCGGGCGGTGACGTTCATGCGCAGCTACCCCAACCGCATCCCGCTCTCGGCGGCCGTGGTGGCGCGGATCGCTCGGGCCGTCGAGGTGTACCCCTTCGATCGGTTGTATGACAACTTCGGCGGCACCATCGACACGGACGCACGCGCCGCCGTCCGCCGCTCGGCCGATCGCTACATCGGCTGGGTGCGCGGCGACTTCGACCACCTCACCTGACAGCAGGCCAGGCCAGGTTCACGCCTGCCGCCTCGGCCCCGGATCGCAGCCGCTGGTCCCACACGGCGAAGATGGTGTCCGCGGCGCCGATGGCGAGCAGACTGGCCAGATGCACCGCATCGGCACCTCGCATGGCGTGCTCACTGGCCAGTTGTCCGGCCTGTGCGATGATCATTTCGGTCAACTCCACGGCCCTCGTCGCTGCCCAGAATTCCTCCCACGCCAACTCGGCTCGACCCTGCTCAGCAGGTTCAAGCCGCTGGGCGCGGCCGGCAGCACCAGCGCGGCGCGGACCTCAGGACAGGCGAGGCGACTGGACACCGAAGGTCGCCGGGAAGTGCTCGAGAGCTCGGGCCCTTGGGAGCGGAGCAGACATGGACGAGTCGGACTGGCAACGAACCGCAGACGCGGTACGCACGGTGTTCGGCTCCGGCGAACTCGCGAGACTACAGCCGCTGTTGGCCCCCGACGTGCGGTGGCACGGCGCAGGCCCAGGTGGGTGTCACTCGGCGGAGGAGGTGCTCGGGTGGATCGGCACACGTACGGCCGAGGGCACCCGGTTCCGGCTTTGCGGGTTACGTCGGATGGATCACCGCCTGCTGCTGCACGTCGCCGTTGAGCCCGGCGGTGAGGAGGTCTATCAAGTGCTGACGCTGGACACCGCCGGGCGTATCACACGGCTGCTCGACTACCGAGACCCCGCCGTCGCCGAGCGGGACCTCACCGCGCCGGGCCCCGCGCGTGCCGTCGGCGCCGTCGAACGCCTGGTGCCGTTCGTCAACGTCCGGGACGTGGCGACGTCGATCGTCTTCTACCGGTTGCTGGGCTTCGATGTCACCGAGGAGTACCGGCCAGGCGGCAACCTCGTGTGGGCAGCACTGCGCTGCGGCGACGCAGAACTGATGCTCACCCAGCATGAAGAGCCGGTCGACGCGGCCCGGCAAGGCGTACTGTTCTACCTCTACAGTGGCGACCTCGCCGGACTGCGCGAGCACCTGCGCGCCAACGGCGCGACGCCGAGCGAGATCGCCGACGGATCCCCCGGCCCGTCCGAGGAGATGCGCGTGGACGACCCGGACGGCTACTGCCTCATGATCGCCCAGCGCGTCAGGTGACGGCATGGTCCTCACGCTGCCACTCGTCTTACAAGAGTAGGAGGACACCCCCACCCGGAAGGCCGCGCGAGCCTGGTGGTCGCGTCAGCATGGCCGCGCAGTGCGCCGGATCGATGCGCAACGACTTCCATTGGCGTTTCCGAGGGCGTGCGCCAGGTCGCCACCGATCTCGACTGGTCCACCGGTAAGGGGCCGGAAGTGCGGGGCCGGCCGAGGCACTCCTGATGGCCGTCGCCGGGCGGCGCGACGTGGTGGGCCATCGACGCTGATGGGCACAGGCGAGATCGCCCGGTGAAGGGTAACTGCGGCAGCGCAAGCCGGACGCACCCCGCAGCGGGTTCATGTCGTCGCCGAGCCGTTGAGCGACTACATGCGGTTCGAGTTGACCGCCTACCAGTACAACGTGAATGCCGGGGAGGAGGTCCGGATCACCCCTGTCACCGATGACAGGTGTCCGTCAGACGTGCCGCACTGGGACTTCTGGCTGTTCGACTCCAGTGAGTTGTGGGACATGTCCTACACCGAGGACGGCACCTTGCTCGGGGTTGAGCCAGTCGCTGATCCGGCACGGATCGTCGCGGCATGCCACGCACGGGATGCCGCGCTGCGCCAGTTCATACCGTGGGCGCGCTACATTCGCCGCCATCAGGGCCTGGTGCGCTATCTGCCGGCCACGGTCACCTGGGCATGAACGACGAGGAGGGCATGCAGCGTGCCGGCGCCGATCTCGCCACGGCGCGTCCGGCTTGGCAAAGGACTGCGCGAACTGCGGGCCGCCGCGTTCCCATCCGGGGGTGCGCTGGCTCGGTATCTCGCCGAGCAACATCCAGGTGGTAGCTGGCACCCAGACCCGGGTATCGAAGCTCGAGCGAGGCGAGCAACGTCCGACTGAAACCGACCTCCGGCAGTGGGCCGATGCCACCGGGGCGTCTGCGGAGGAGCTCAACGGGCTGACGGAGTTGCTCGCAGCAGCGCGCATCGAGTACGCGACCCACCGGGACGCCTACCGCCTGCGCGGCGGCGCAGCCGCCAACCAGACAAGCATCGCCACCCGTGAAGCTGAGGCGACCCGCATCGCGGAATACCAGCCGGCCATGGTGCCCGGGCTGGTGCAAACCGCGCCCTACGCGCGGGAACTGTTGTCGCTCCCGTGCGGTCCGACAGCCTCCGGTGCCACGGAGGCCGAGATCGCCGCGATGGTGGGCGAGCGGATCAAACGCCAAGACGTGCTGTACCAACCGGACACGCAGGTGCAGGTGATACTCGGAGAGGCTCATTGCGCACCCGGTTCGGGGCCGTCCAGACACTCGCCGGGCAGCTCGACCGGCTGGTCGCGATAGCCGGCCTGGACGGTGTCGAACTCGGCATCGTGCCGTTCGCATCGGCGTTGCCGGTGTTCCCGATCGGCAGCTTCGCACTCAACGACGACTTCGTGTTCGTGGAGGCACTGACCGGCGAGCAACGCCTCGACGAGCCGGAGGAGGTGGCGGCGTACCTGAAGGCCTTCGAGCTGCTGTGCGAGGTCGCGCTGACGGGCGCGGATGCGGTCACATTGATCCAGCGCGTGGCGGCCGAGCTCGGCGGGGAGCAGCCGGACTGAGCGTCGACCGTTTCGAGCGTTGACGTTCCGGCTGAGGACGCTGCAGTGCCATGCGGTCTCGGGGATGACGAGCTCCGGAAACCCAACGCAAAGCTCTCGGGCATCCGGCGGAGGCTCTCCTCTACCCTGCCGCAGTGGTCACGGTAGCTCTGCCAGGCCTGGCATCACACGCTGACGCCAGGAGTGAACAGTGAGCTCGTTGATGATCCGACCCGACGACGTGTCCAGTGATCCGAAGCCACTTGGCGACATCGTGACTGGGCAGCTACCGAGCGCAACCAGGTTGGTGAGCTTCGGCGGCGAGGTCGTGGTCGCCACCGCCACGGCGGTGGGCACGAGCCTCGCCATCCAGCTGCTCGTGGGCGTCGTGACGGTCCCGGTCAGCTCGCTCGTGCCCGTCGCGCTGGGTGCGCTCGGAGCAGCGGCACTCGTTGGCGTGCTGCTCACGCTCTCGGTGCTCGATCTGCGTGGTCGGCGTCTGCGCGGCACCACCCGTTGACATGGATCGCGCTGTCAGCGCTTGCCACGCTGCCGTTGTCGCTGATGTTGCTGGGTACCAAGCATTACATCTTCGGGATCTCCGGGGACCAGGGCTTTCGGGTCCAGTACCTCACCCGCTTCGCCGACTCGGCGCGACTGGCCGACTTCGCCTATGCCGACCTTCCCCCGTACTACCCGGCTGGATGGTTCTGGATCGGTGGGCGCCTTGCTGACCTCGCCGAGGTGACGGGGTGGGAGGCGTACAAACCGTTTGCCATCGCGACCATGGCCGTCGCCGGAGTCGTGGCCTTCTGCGTGTGGAGCCTCCTCGTTCGGCGCGTGCCGGCCATCCTGCTGGCCTTGATGACGACCGTTGTCGGTCTCCGGATCGCCGCATACCAGCCATACTCGTGGCTGCTGGCGGCGGCGCTGCCCCCGCTCGCCGTGCTTGCCTGGCGGCTCGTCCGGGGGGCCGCCGCCGGTGACCCGAAACGCGGATGGCTGGCTCGGCGGTGCTCCTAGGCCTCGCGCTCGCCGTTACCGGCGCGGTCTACAGCTTGTTGTTCTGGTTCTTCGGCTTGCTCCTGGTTGTCCTTGCCAGTACAGCCGTGCTGTGCAGCCAAGCCGGCCGCCATCTCACCGCGATCCTCCGGCTCACAGTGCCGACGGTCGTGATCGGCGTCGTGGCGCTGCCGCTCGTGCTCCTGGTCTGGGCGCCGTACATCGCCGGGCTGCTCCAGCAGGGCTTCCGCTCCGGGGCGGCCCAGCGATTCCTCCCCGAGAGCAGTGCGCTGTGGCCGCTGCCGATGGTCGAGGCGTCCGCCATCGGCGCTCTGGCACTGATCGGCACGGTGTGGCTCGTCGCGAGGTTCCGCTCCAGCGATGTGGCACAGGCCCTCGGGATCATGATCCTCACCAGCTACGGCTGGTACGCGTTGTCCACTCTCGCCCTCGCGGCCGGTACGACCCTGCTCGCGTTCCGGCTCGAACCGGCGCTGGTCTCAGCGCTGGCGTGCGGTGGCGTGCTCGGGCTGCTCGACGGTGTCCGCGCGGCCGGTCGCTGGATCAGGAACAGCAAGCTCGAGCGCAGCCGCCCGGTACCGCTCGCCGCGGCGGTCATCGCGCTGTCGTTCGCCGCCCTGCTCGGCATGGTGCAGACCGTTCCCCAGGAGTACGAGTGGAGCGAGGTGGCCCAGTTCGGCGACTACTATCCCAGCGGCGTCACACCTGCCGGCACCGCGGACGACGACGATCCGGGAGCGTGGAACGACGAGCTCCTGGCAACGATCGATGAGCTCGCAGCCGCACCGGCCAGTGAGTTGGTCGTCCTGAGCACCCACAACGAAATCTTCGCCTACCGTCCGTACTTCACATTCCAGGCCAGCATCGCTCAGTACGCCAATCCGCTGGCCGACTTCCCCTCCCGCCGCGCGGAGATTGAGCGTTGGGCCGCCAGCACGACGGCCGCGCAACTCCTCGCGGCGCTCGACGCAGCGCCGGCACGGCCACCGTCGGTCTTCGTCCTGCACCGGCGGCCGGACGGCCTGCACCTGCGGATCACCTACGACACCTTCCCCGCCCTGCCGAATACCGCCAGCCGGGCGGTCCTGTTCGATCCAGCCGTCTTCGACCACCCAGCCTTCGAGCGGCAAGACGTCGGTCCGTTCGCGGTGATCGTGCGCGAGACCGCTACCGACAGCCCCGTCAACGACTGAGCACGTGACGGCTCAGGCTACGGACCGCAGTCCTGTCGCGCCGACGTGCCGCCAACGGTAGCTGGCAGGCTGCATTGAGCCGCGAGGACAGGTGAATGCGGGCAGCCCGCGCAGCGCGGTGCCAACCGAGTGAATCCATCTCCTCGGCGATAGCCAGGAAGAATCGCCGTTCCTCCGGAAAGCGGCTACCCATGCTCACTCTCGACCAGGAGCTGCTAGACCGGTGCCGACGGTATTTGAAGCACAACGTGTCATCGACAACCATCGACTCGCCAGCTGCGACGACGTCCAGCGGCAGGGCCAGGTCGAACACGTCGACATTCTCTCGAAAACGTACCTCGTCGAGGGCGCTGGTACGCCAGCACAGCGAGGGATTGTACAGCCAGTTCCCTCGCAACAGGCTCGTCGCGAGCGGTTCGCCCGACAAGACTCTGCTGCCCCGCCCACGGGGTGCGTACCACTTTTTCACCGTGTCTCCCAGAGTGCGGACCTCCACGCCGCGGTCGTCGATGACCTGCACGCCCGGCTGGATGATCGCAGCCTCCGGCACCGCGGCGTACAACCCCAGGACCACATCGAGGTAATTGGGCAACATGACGTCGTCGGCGCCCATGACGACGAACAAGTCATGTTTCACATAACCGAGGCAGCGACGGTGGTTTCCCTGGGCACCGAGCTTCTCCTCGTTGCGGAAATATCGCACCCGCTCGTCGCCCAGCGCGGCGAACCAGGACGGTACCGAAGTATCGGGGTAGCCGTCGTCGACCACCGTCAACCGCCAGTCCTCGTGATTCTGCGAAAGCACGCTGCGCACTGCACTTTGCATCAGGGCGACGTCACCGTAGTAGGGCAGCATGATGTCGACGGTCATGATCACCTTCAGTGGCAGGGCGCGAGCGCGGTCATACTAGCCAAGCGTCGCGCCTTCCGGATTACCACCCTAGCCACGCTGCGATCCGCCGCGGACCTACCGCGCACGGTTCCAGCGGGCCGAGCGAGAGATCTCAGCGACGCATCACCCGTACGACCAACAGCATGCCGCCGAGCCCGACTGCGGCGACGAGTGGCAACCTGAAGGCCAGCGCCGAAGCACCGACGACCGGCAATGCTGCGCCGAGCAGACAGGCTGCGACTCCGATGAGCAGTGGCAAGCTCATGCGATGCTCGGCCCACCGGGTCGGGGAAACCCGTCGACGCAGCAACGCCGTCCCGATGGCCAGCGCGAGGTAGGTGACCGGGAACCCGAGCGCGACCGCGGTGAGCGGACCGGTCATCGAAGCCAGTGCAGCTGAAAGCAGTCCGGCGCCGAGGCTGAGCGGGCTGACCAAGGCAAGGCCTGCACTGCGGCCGGCTGCGAGGATGAGGTGCAGGTTGGCGAGGTAGGCGACACTGAGTACGGAGCCGATCGACGTCACACCCACTGCAGCGACCAGGCCCGTCGGTGCGTACGAGGCGGGTGCCAGCACGCGCATCAGCCAGGGTGCGAGCAGCGCCACCCCTCCGGAGAGGACGGCCGTGAACGCCGCGATGTCCCTCGCCGTGTGTTCGAGCGCCACACCGCGTTGTGCGATAGCGGTGCGGTAGATGACGGGACTCCAGGCGTTGTTGAACGCCGTGGTGATCATTGCGGGTGCCGAGCCGACCAGCAGGGCCAGTTGCATCCGACCTCCGGCGGCCGTACCGAAGACCTGGCTGGCGATGAGCACGAGCGCCCCGTTCGCCAGGAACAGCGCCACCTGATGGGGCACGGCAGGCACCCCCAGGCGCAGCGCCCGCCGCAGGTCACCCCGATGAGCGCGGGCACGACCGCCGCTGCGCACCAGCGCGACACCGACTACACCTGCTGTCGCATAGCCGATGAGCAAGCCCGCCACGTAGCGGTCAGCACCGCCTCCAGTCGACTGGAGCAGCGCGAGCCCCGCCACCGGACCACCGAGGGTCGCGATGGCGGCGAGTGCCACGAACGGCAGGGGCCGATCGCGCACCCGCAGGTACGACTGAGCGTTGACCGCCACCGCGAACCCGGCAGCCGCCGCCAGCGCAAAAGCCAGTGCCGGGCGCCACGGCACGCCCACGACGCCGGGCGCCCACCAACGGCCGGTCGCCGTCGCGAGGACGAGGATCGCGACCGCAAGGCCGCTTCCCTGGAAGACCAGCGCGCGGGCGCCCTCGTGCCCGGAGCGCTCCAGGATCCCATGCCGGGTGATGGCCACTGTCATGCCCAGTCCGGCCAGCATCATTCCGACCGTGATGATCACTATCGCGATGGCGACAACGCCGTACTCGGCGGCGCCGAGCAGGCGGGTGACAAACGGCGTCACGGCGACGTTCGCGAGAATCGGAGCAGCCGTGGCCAGCGTGTAGAGCGACCCGCGACCGAGAACGTCGCGGCTCGCGTCCACTGCGGAGGTAGGGGTGTCAGCCGCCATTGCCGAAGAACCCACGAATCGACCCGGCGGGCACAGACATCACGCCTCCGGGCTCTCAAGTGGGCTTCCAGGCGGGCATGATGTCATGCCACCGTCGACGCAGCGCCGTGCGCCTCCTCCCGAGGAAGGTCCGCTGTACGCAGCGCAGCGACACGGTCGGCGAGCTCCGAGAAGTCCCGCTGCGACGAGGAAGGACAGTTGTGTGAGTCACTTGCCCGAATACGAGCAGGCGAACCTCAGCATGGGCGGCCGCGGCCGACTCGCTGCCGGCTTCGCCAAACAGATCGAGTTGACGACCGAACCGGTCCGGGATGTCCCCTTCAGCCGCTGTAGCGTGATCGACATCGGGTGCGGCTACGGTCACACGGCCGCAGAACTCGCCAAGACGTGTGCTCACGTCGTCGGCCTCGAACCGAACCCGGTCCTCGCCGAGCAGGCGCGCACGCTGTCCCAGCAGGACGAGTCGTCGAGGTTCGAGTTGCGTGAGCAGCCGATCGGACAGCTCGACGAGGTCGATGCTTTCGACGTCGCAGTGATGGACAACGTCCTGGAGCACATCGAGGACCAGAGCGAAGCGCTCGAACGACTCAGTCGCTGTCTCAAGCCGGGCGGTGTCGCATTCATCCTGGTCCCGAACAAGGTGTGGCCCATCGAAGCACACTATGGACTGCCATTCCTCAGCTACCTTCCATTGGGCCTCGCGAACAGCTATCTACGGATGTCGGGGCGGGGCCGCGACTACCGCGACGCCAGCTACGCTCCGAGCTACATTCGGTTGAAGCGTCTCCTGACGCAACGGCCAGAGCTTCAGAGCCGCCTCACGGTGCCCGCCGACATCTCGCTGGCCAACGGTGGTGCCCGTGCGACATACAGATTCGGCGTCGAGATCCTTCGCCGCTTCCCGCAGCTGTGGACGATATCGAAGGCATTCCTGATCATTGCGAAGAAGCGCACGAGCGTCCTTGATGGCGATGCGGCCTGAAGTTCGGATTCACGCCGTCACCCGCTTGTCCGCCCGGACGGCGTCACGACGACGCGATCACCGCGCGCTGTCCCGGTGGGACGACCGACCCGGTAGATACGCACCCCAGCCCTGTCGTAGACGAGTTCGAGCGCGTCGACCCGCCCCAGCTCGTCGAGGCCTGGCTGACGTTCTTTCCAGCTCCGGACAAAGCCGGGGCCGACCATGACCCATTGCACGTTCAGACGTTCCACCGCCGCCCGGACAGCCGGGGAGGTGTCATAGCTGTCGAATTGCTTCGCAAGCAGCTTGGGGCCCTCGCCGACTCCACCGGTACCGAAGTGTGCCGCGACCGGGCGGACACCGGTCAACGCGTACATCCACCCCGACCCGTCGAAGCGGTCGTTCATGACGCGCTCGCCTGGTTGCACGAGCCGGTCCAGCACCCGGAACGCCTGCAGCTCGGCCGAACTGACGCTACGGCCGAGCCCGTAGTTGTGGGAGGCGCGTTCGATGTTGCGCTGCGCGTAGCCACCGCCCGTGAGCTGGAAGAAGACGCCGAACAGCACGACGAAGGTCGTCGCGGCTGCCCACCAGCGACGCCTCGGTCCCGTCGCCTTGATGCGACGAATCGCGGGGAGGACAACGCGCGCGAGCAGCAGGTCATAACTCCGCGTCAGGCCATTCGCGACGATCGGCAGCAGCACCATGGTCGCGATCGCGGCGAGCCGCCACTTGTCGTTCCACCAGATACTGGTGATTGCGTGCGCCCACGGCGTGTCGTAGGCGGCGGCGACAACGTAGAGGATGCCGGTGGCGGCACCGGCTGCCGGAATCCATCGAAGCTGTCCCAGCCACCGGAATCCGATCAGCCCGGCGACCAGGCCTGTGAACAACCAGATCTGCGGAAAGGTTTGGCTCGTGGAGAAGCCGACCAGCTCTCCAAGGGCTTGGCCCGGTGTCAGGGTCTGTGGCCAAGTGAATCCGGCGACGTGCTCCGCGGCCGACAACGACCCCTCGAGATGGGGTGTCATCAGTGCCGCACCGACGACGGCGGGAACGATCAGCAGCGCCAGTTCGACCCCGGCGCTCCGGGGGCTGTGCCACCAACGCTGGGCCAGCAGTGGCAGGCCGAGCAGCACAACGGTGATGAGCATGCTGGGATGTAGTCCCAGCAGGCCGGCACCCGACAGGATCAGCGGTATGGCGGAAAGCACCGACGGCCGGTCCAGGTAGAGACGGACCGCGGCCAGCGCCGCGAAACTGAGCACCAGGCCCGTCGCGAACGGTAAGAGCGGGCCGCGCCAGAGCACGTCGTACGGCACCGCCGTGGCCATGGGCGAGACCAGCGCGGCGAACACCGCCAGTGCTACCCGACCGTGAAACGCCCGGATCAGCGCGACCAGTGCCAGCGCCAGCATGAGCGGCATGAGGATGCTCAATGTATTGAGCACAGCGGGTATCCCGACGCCCGACAACTCGAATACCACCGCGGCCAGCAAGTGATAGGCGTTCGGATAGTAGACCTGAGCGTCGCTGGGGTAGGTGTTGACGTTGTACATCTCGTACACGCCACCGGCACCCGTCTCGGCGATGTAACGGATGCCGTTGGCGTGCAGCATGGCGTCCCAGTCCTGCGGCACGGCACCGAGCCCTCCGAAGGCGGTGAGCAGGACGCTGCCGCCGAACACGCCCGCCCCCAGCACCGCCAGGCCTACCGCCACGTGCCCACCAGCCGTCCAGGCCGGCAGCCGTTCGTGGCTCCTGCTGCTCGTTGTCGCAGCCGTCCAGCGCAGTAGCGGCCACCGCAGGATCGCGACGAGGACCAGCACGCCGAGCAGCAGGAGCCCGGCCGTGACCGGCGTCCACGGAACACCGAGGCGCGACATCCACGGGGGACCGCACGTCACCAGCCCGTAGCTCAGCAACGGGCCCAGCGCGACCAGAGCCCAGCCCCGCAGGCCCACGAGCGCGGCCACCGCCATACCGGGTAGCCACAGCACCGCCACGTAGACCACCAGCACTACCAGCTGAGCGGCTGGGATCGCAGACAGCGCGGTCAGCGGCACCGGCAGCACGACTCACCCACGGTCCGGAACGGACGCCTGCAGCCGGGCCCACGCCACGGTCCGAGCCAGCCCTTCGTCCAGTCCGGTCCGGGGAGTCCAGCCGAGACGCTGTGCTGCGACTGTGGCATCCAGCGTCATGGCACGGAGGTCACCGGGCCGGGCAGGCGCGAACTCGGGAGCCTGCGCGATCCCGACGGCTTCGGCAACCGCGCCGTGCAGTGTCAGATCCGACGTGCCGATGCCGGTCCCGATGTTGAACCGGGTTCCGTCACCGGGCTGCGACCCGGCGCGCACCAGCGCGTCCACCACGTCGGCGACGTAGACGTAGTCCCGGATGTTTCCGCCGTCGCCGAAGACCATGGAAGGCCGGCCGTTGAGCAACGCATCGGCGAAGATCGCAACCACCCCGGCCTCACCCGCTGCGTCCTGCCGGGGCCCGTAGACATTGCCGAAGCACAGCACCGTGCCCGGCAGACCGTGCAGCCGCCCGGCCTGGTTCAGGTAGATCTCTCCCGCCAGCTTGCTGGCCGCGTACGGCGACAGCGGCTCCGTCGGAGCGCTCTCGGTGACCGGCAATGTGGGTGTCACACCATAGATCGCGACCGAGGACGCGAGCACGAACTGGGCCACACCGGCTCGCCGAGCAGCGTCCAGCACAGCCACGGTGCCGTCGACATTGACCCGCGCATCGTGCACCGGGTCCGAGACGCTGGCCCGCACGTCGATCTGAGCAGCGAGGTGGAACACGACATCGGGACTCCGAGCCATCATCAGCCGCCCGACTCGCGGATCCGAGACATCGCACTCGATCAGCTCGCAGCGGCCCGATGCCAGCGCACCGGACAGGTTGGCAGTGCTGCCGCGGGCAAGGTTGTCGACGACCACGACCTCGCCATCATCGCCGGCGAGACGGTCCACCAGGTGTGAACCGATGAACCCCGCACCGCCGGTCACCAGCGCGCGCACCCGAGCTCCCGTCGCCGAAGTACCGGCATGTCCACCCCTGATCGCACCTCCCCGTGGGGGTGGGAGGTTACCCGGCGAATGTCCGCTATCCTGTCAGGCGCGAAGGCCGCCGTCAGGATGCGGGTTCGGGCATATCATGCAACGACGGTTGCGGGCCGTGTCCGACCGACCCGCTCACCCGGCCATGGCTCTGGAGCGGAAATGCCCGACGACGACACCTGGGTGATCGTCCCCGTCTTCAACGAGGCCGAGGTCATCTCTCACGTCGTCGCCGACCTGCAGACGGCGTTCAGCCACGTCGTGTGCGTCGATGACGGCAGTGCTGACAGCTCCGCAGCGGAGATCGCAGCAACGGGCGCGCACCTGGTGAGCCACCCGATCAACATGGGCCAGGGCGCTGCGTTGCAGACCGGATTGTCGTACGCGCTGGCGCGGGAGGGTAGCCGGCTCTTCGTCACCTTCGACGCCGACGGGCAGCATCAGGTATCCGACGCCGTCCAGATGGTCGAGGTGGCACGCACCGAACATGCCGACGTCGTACTCGGCTCCCGTTTTCTCGGCGGCTGCGACCAAGTCCCACCCCTCAAACGGCTGGTCCTCCGGGCGATCGTCGCGCTGAGCCCGACAGTGCGCAGGTTGCGGCTGACCGACGCTCACAACGGACTGCGCGTCTTCAACCGCCCAGTCGCCGAGACCCTCCGCATCAGCATGAACGACATGGCACATGCCTCTGAAATCGTCACCATCTTGGCGCGCTCGTCATGGACCGTGCGGGAGGCCCCTGTCACGATCCGCTACACCGAATACTCACGCAGCAAGGGACAGTCACTGGTCAACGGAGTCAATATCGTGTTCGACCTGTCGTTGGGAAACCGGAGGTGAGTGGCGCATGATGGTGCAGGTCATCCTCATCCTCGCGGCCGTCGGCGCCTTGGCATACTTCGTGCGCCGGCAGCACAACATCCGCGTCCGCGCCAGCAAGCGCATCGCGTTCTTCCTGTTCATCGCCCTGAACATCTACGCCGTGCTCCTACCGCAACACGTGACCTGGGTCGCACAGCAGCTCGGTATCGGCCGCGGCACGGACCTGGTGGTCTACCTGCTGGTCGTAGCGTTCGTGTTCGGCATGCTCAACACCTACCTGCGGCAACGCGAGATCAGCGACCACCTGACCGACCTGGCCCGCACCATGGCCATCCGGGAGGCCGAACTCGACAACCGACGACGCGGGCTCATCGCCTGTCCGAACTGCGCCACTGGCGACTCAGCCACGAATCGATCCTCGGGCAACTCCGGCACGGCTACGGAGCGCTGACCCCTACCGCGCAACCCCTCGCATCCGTGAGATCCCCCGCTTGCCCAGCCGGTAGAGCCGCCGCAGCCACATGACGGACGCGTGCCGGTGGCTGAGCTGCTGCGCACCGAGGCGGAACAGCGTCGTGGGCTCGTCCGGCAGTGGCGTCGGTATCGGACGAGCAGGTGGAGGCTTTCCGAGGCGCCGGATCAGTCCGGCCATGGCGTCCGCCGCCGCGTCGAGCTGCTCGGCATCCGAGGCGTCGTCGGGGTGGCGGTGCACACCATCGTCTGCTGGGCACGCCGGGAGGATCTCCCCGAGATCGCCGATCACGTCGTAACCGGCGTCGGCCAGGTCCATCACGAACCGCTTGGAACGCTCGAGCACCCAGCCGTACTCGACGGCCGGCAGCATGATCGGGATCAGCCCATCACGCTCGACTAAAGCCGACGTCGCGAGAAACCCCTTCACCCACTGCTCGTAGGTAGGCCAGTCCAGCTCGCCGGCCAGCACCGGGTTCAGTCGCCGCAGCAGGTTCGCCTCGACGACGCCCAGCGAGCGGTTCGCGGCCTCGGGAACGTCGGTCTCGTACCTGCCGGCGTCGATGCCGATCGTGTGTGCGAAGCGCTCCCAGAGCCCGGAACCCGACCCGCGAGCGGGCACGGTGACGACGTGCACCCGTTCGGGTGGCACCTGGCCGCCCCACCGGCGGAGCACATCGACCGGGTCCTGCAACCTCCAGAACAGCTCGATCAGCCCGTGCGGTTGCGCGTCGTCACCCCGCAGTCCGCGTACGAACTCGGCGAAGCTCAGTGCGTGGCGGTTCTTCAGATCCTCCTGCCACACCGATGGGATCTGCCGGGCGAGATCACGAATAGTGTAGATGACGTGCACCTCGGCGAACGACAACGCGTCCATGGCACGGTCGGCGTCCTCGGCAGACGCCAGGGCGAAGAGCTCCTGAGAGATCAGAGCGCTGCCACCGGTCGAGCGCACCTCCTCGACCAGCCGCCCCCATGCCCCTGCGACGTCGGGGTCCTCGTAGCCGTTGAAGGGAATCCGCAGCAGATCCTGGGCCGCGAGAAAATGCGAGGTGTGCCGCGCCCCTGGATACAGCAGGCCGTCGTGGCGCAACGCGTCGCGGTTGTGCGACAGCACTCCCTGCAGGTAGGTCGTGCCGGTCTTCGGCGCCCCGAGGTGCAGGTAGACGACCGGGCGCTGCCGGAAGTCAGCCGGTCTCATCGTCGGCGAACACCGACTGCCACGCCTCGACGGAAGTCAGCTCTGGTAGGGCTTCGCGATAGGCCTTGCTCGTTTCGCTCCACTCGGAGACCAGCCGGCCGTAGGCACCAACGATTCCGGCCCCGAGGCGACGGAACTCGCGTGGGTTACGTCGCCGGAATGCCACCGCGCTGCCGTCCGCATTGGACACGGTGGCGGAGTCGACGGAGCCGAGCAGGAACCACAAGGCACTCTGGGCTGGCACGTTGACCTGCGGGCGCGTCATTGCGTCAGGTCGCGGTGCGCGAAGGTGGTGAGTGATCGTCGACGCCGCCTTCGCGGCGATGACCACCGGGTTGACCGGCGGTTGCATCATCCGCTCAACCCGGCCTGGGTCGAAGGTCGGCGCCGGGAACTGCTGTGCGGAGGGCAGCATGCGGGCGTCGTCGTAGCCGCTGCGGAGGTCACGCACCTCGGTCAGTCCGAAGCGCAGCGAGTCGAAGAGGCCGGCCGGCCCGGCCAGGAAGTCCTCGATGGCCTTGATGTGCAGCGCGACAGTTGAGTACTCCATCAGCATGAGGTGCTTGAAGGCGCGCCGCATCCCGTCTTGCACGAGCGTGGAACGAACATCATAGGGGCTGTGCAGGGCGGCGGTGATCAGCCGGTTCCGGTGATGGAAGTACGCTGTCCAGTCGGTCGAGTCATTCTTGTCGCTCCACGGCATGTGCCAGATCGCCGCACCGGGCAAAGTCACCGTCGGATAGCCGCGGCCCGCCGCACGCAATCCGTACTCGACATCGTCCCATTTGATGAACATCGGCATCGGCAGACCGGTGTTCGCTATCACCTCGCGCGGGATCAGACACATCCACCATGCTGTGTAGTTCGAGTCGATACGCTTGTGCAGCAGCCGCTGTTCGCGCAACGAGATCTTGTGGAAGTCATGGTTGACGACCGCGCCGGGTGCAGGGCGCCACAACACGCTCTTCAAGTCGACGATCTCGCCCATCCGGTGCAACCGCCCACGGGCTTGCAGGTTGAGCATATGGGCTCCGACCAGCACCGGAGAGGCCGCTGCGCTGGCGAATGCGGCAAGGCGGAGTACGCTGTCCGGTTCAATGCGTACATCGTCGTCCATCAGAAGGATATGTTCGACTTCGGAGTACTCGGTCGCCTCGAGAATCCCGCGAGTGAATCCTCCGGAACCCCCAAGGTTGGACTGGTCGATGACATGGAGCCGATCACTGAGCTTTGCAGAGGTGGCCACGAACTCCGAGTGGTCGCGTACCTTGACGGTCCCTTGGTCCACCACGAACACGTGGGCCACCCGGTCGAGCACCGTCTCGTCGTCCGCGAGCGCCGCCAGCGCGGACACGCAGTCGCCGGGCCGGTTGAAGGTCGTGATGGCGACGGCGATCTTGTCGTCGGGCAGCGGAGCATCCACGGTCCACGCGGCGTCGCCGACCGTGACGGTGTCATGCCGGGTGGTGACGTCGAACCAGACCCAGCCGCCGTCTTCGAACGGGGCAAGTGAAACCCGGAACTCGAATTCTACGGCGTCGTCGCCGGTGTCGACTTGCTTGCCCTGCAGGTGCACGATGTCACCGGTGGGTTTCGATCGGTAGAGATCTACGCGTCCCACGCCCTGCACCGTGAGACGAAGCGCCACCTCGTCCACTCGGGTCCAACGCTTCCAATAGCTGGCGGGGAACGCATTGAAGTATGTGGCGAAGGACAGTTGACCCCACGCGGGCAGGGTCACCACCCGCCGGGAGTCGACCTCGGCGGTCCGGCCGGTGAGTGTGGCCGGTTCATCGAGGTAGAGCGGACGGACCTCCAGCGGGTCGTCGGCACGGGGCATGACCACGCGCTGCAACACGTACTGCCCCGACCTCTCACCGCTCGCGCCACCGATCCGGAGCGAGCTGACGTCGGACAACTTGCTGTCCGGTGCATCGTGCCGGGCTGCTTCGGCGCGGGCCGAGCGCTCGAACGCTGTCGGGCTCAATTCGCCGTTGCCGTTGGCGGCGTCGGCCGCAGTCCGAGGACCCGTCGGCTGCTCGATGTCCAAGTCGTCCCCTTTGAAGCTCGTCTGCGCGTCTCCACCCGCCGGGACGGTCTCACGACGACGCCCAGCCGGTCCCGGTGAATGCGGACACGGTATCGACCAACTGCAGTGCCCTACCGACCAACCTGCCCCCATTACATCACCCCAGGTCAGCGGGCAGGGGCAAGTGCGCACGCGCGCGCGTCGCAGCCGCTTCCACCACGCCCACGACACCGTAGGCTCACTTCAGCGCTTCTCCTCGTAAACTCGCTGCTACTCTCCCGGCGGCATGGGCCCACCTCGCGCGCCGCAGCATGGTCCTACGACGCAAGCGCTCCCTGAAGCGCCCGCGGGACTCGGCGCCGCCGACGCATACTGGGCGGGTTTCTACACCAGCGAGCAGCGAGCAGCGGTACCCGACGAGCCCTCCGCGTTCGCTCGCTGGGCGGCGTCACGGCTCGACGCAGCTGCCCTGCTCGTGGACATCGGCACCGGCACCGCTCGCGATGCGCTCTGGTTTTCCCGACAGGGCTACGAGGTCCTCGGACTCGACTACGCAGCCCCGGCTATCGATCAGGCAAGCCGCGCTGCCGCATGCGAACGGCTGTCGGCCACGTTTGAGGTCTTCGACCTCTACCAGGTCGACCAGGTGGGTGCGATGGGCATGAGGCTGGTCGGGCTCACGCATTCGCCCGTGCTGTACGGCCGCTTCCTGATCCACGCGCTGCAGGACCACGGCCGCCGGGCGTTGTGGCGCATGGCTGGGATGGCCCTGCAGTCCGGAGGCAGTCTCTACCTCGAGTTCCGGACAGGTAAAGACGCCGGTGCACGACACGAGTTCGGCGAGCACTTCCGGAAGTTCCTCGACACCGTCACCGTCGTCGACGAGATCGAAGAACGGGGCGGCAAGATCGAATACCGGCACGAGGACCACGGCCTTGCTCCGTACCGGGGCGAAGATCCACATGTCTGCCGGTTGGTCTCGACGTGGAAACAGTGAACGACGCCCGGCATGCCCCGGCAGCTCCCGACGATTTCTCCATCGACCTGAGCGGGATACGGCTGCCCGTCGCTGCGGATGCGGTCGTCGACGTGCTGTTCGACGGTCGTCGGATCTGGTCGTTTGCTCCCGACGAGCATCCGACCGGCGGCCAGCACCGCAAGGTTCGGTGGCCAGCGGCTCTGCTGCGCCGGCTACACGGGTCGGCCACGGTGAGCTTGCGCCGACATGACACCGGCACATCCCTGTGCCACCGAGAAGTTGCCTTCGACGACCGGGATGGGCGCGTCCGCATCGTCAGTGACGCCGGACACGACCTGGTCATCGACAAGACCGGCAACGAGGGTCGTGCGCTCGACGTGCTCGATTCGGACTCTCGCACCAGCCTCGTCGACGGTCTGGCGAGCACACTCCGCGTACTGAACGAGGACTGTGGCGTCCCCGGATTCATGGCTTACGGCACGCTGCTCGGTGCCGTCCGCGATGGCCACTTCATCGGCCACGACACGGACCTGGATGTCGCCTACCTCAGCGATCACACGCACCCCGTCGACGTCGCACTCGAGTCGTTTCGGCTGGAGCGCATCTTCCGTCGAAACGGATGGCACACAGCCAGAGACTCCGCCGGGCTGTTCAAGGTGTTCATCACCGAATCTACCGACGCCGTGCGCCACATCGACATCTTCTCCAGCTTCTACTGCCAAGGCTTGTACCACCTCGTGCCGTTCGTCACCACTGCTCTCTCGCGCGCAACCCTGCTGCCGCTGGGCATGGTCGAACTGGAAGGCAGGTACCTGCCTGCCCCTGCGGACTGCGCCACGGTGCTCGCCGCAACTTATGGCCAGGACTGGAAGATCCCGAACCCAGCGTTCCACTACGAGCTCCCACGATCAATCGCCCGCCGTGTCAACGTCGGCTGGTTCCGCAATTACCTCGCACACCGGCGACCGTGGATAGAGTTCTACGAAGACGGCAGCAGCGATGCTGTTCCCGACGGACCTTCAGCGTTCGCCCGATGGACAGGTGGTCTCGAGGATCGCGATGCGCTGGTCGTCGACGTCGGTTGCGGCACCGGGCGGGATGCGTTGTGGTTCGCGCGCAACGGCCACAGTTCGCTCGGTCTCGATTATGCACCTGCAGGATTCGGTCCGGCCCGTGCCGCCGCTGAGCGCGACGGGCTTCCGGTGTCGTTCGATATGCTCAATCTCTACGACCTCAGGAATGTGCTCACCGTCGGGGTCCGGTTGGCGCACGAGAGCCGACCGCGCATTGTGCACGCACGATTCCTCGTCCACGCACTCGGAGATGAGGGGCGGCAGAACCTGTGGCGGCTGGCGCAACTCGCCCTGCGTGGTGGCGGACGGTTGTATCTGGAATTCCGCACCCCACTGGACTCGACGACCGAGCACGCGTTCGGTCAGCGTTATCGGAATTATGTCGAACCTGACGTCGTGGTGCGCGAGATCGAACAACGGGGTGGCCGGATCAAATATCGGATGGAGGCTCGAGGGATGGCACCGTATGACAACGAGGATCCGCACGTGTGCCGGTTGGTGGCGTCGTGGTCGGAGTAGCAGGTCGACTCCGCGGCTGGGGCCGCGCCGGGGTACGGCGGCTCGCGCCCACCGTGATGAACTCGATCTCCGAGATCCCTCGGCTGGTCGGCCGGATAGCGCATCTCGAGACCCAGGTTCGCGATCTCGTGCAGACACAGGCCGGGCTTCGCGGCCGCATTTCCGAGCTCGAAGCCGAGGTACAGGAGTGCCGGCGGTTGCAGACACGGGTCGCCGAGGTCACCGACTTCGTCGTCGAGGTGCTGGTCCCGGCCGCTGACCGGGATGACGAGCGGCTCCGTCGTGCGCTCGAGACCTACGAGCGCGAAGTGTCGTGACCCGATCCGGCGCCCGATGCTGCTCGCGCCCCGGGGGCCACCTAGGCTGCGCCCGGGTTGCGACCGGAAGGACCGCCGCTTGATGAGCATCGCCAGCCAGGACCGCACGGCCACCTCGCAGCAGGAGCTCGCACCAGGTGCCCCTGCGGAGGCCCGGCTGCCCGCCGAAGGGCCGCCGGTCGAACGACTGGTCGCCCAGCGTGGGTTCTTCGCCGGTCCGTTCGACCGGGTGCCCGACGAGCTCTACGCAACGGTCGAGCGCGGTAATGGCGACCGGCGCCGGCGGGAGGTCGCCGTCGACCCGCACAGCCGGGTGTCGATGAACACGTACTTCGGTCGCTTTCCGGCCAGCTACTGGCAACGGTGGACCTCGGTAGCGCAGGCACGGCTGGAGGCCACGGTGTCCGGAACGGGGACCCTGTCGGTGGTCGCGTCCGACATCGGAGGCTCGACCCGGGTGGTGGAGCGCAAGCACGTCGCCGAGGCAGTGCACGAAAGCGTCCTGCTCACGTCCGCGATCGACAGGTTCGTCGACGGCGGCGCGTTGTGGCTCGAGCTGGAGACCGGCGGCGCGACGTTGACCGTGAGCGACGTCCGCTGGTCGGTCGGCGCACCGTCGGTCGTGCGCCCCACCGCGGTCGTGATCTGCACCTTCAACCGCGCCGACGACTGCCTGCACACCCTCGACGTTCTCGCCGGCGACGCGGGGGCGATGGCCGTGGTCGACGCAGTCTACGTCGTCGACCAGGGCACCGACACGCTGGAGTCACGCGCCGGGTTTCAACACATCGTCGACCGGCTCGGGACTGTGCTGCACTACCGCAAGCAGGCCAACCTGGGTGGTGCCGGCGGCTTCACCCGCGGCCTCTACGAGGTCGCCGAGGTGCAGCACGCCGACCACGCCAACGTGATGTTCATGGACGACGACATCCTGCTCGAACCCGACACCGTCATCCGCTTGACCGCGTTTGCCAACCGTACGGTCGAGCCGGTGATCGTCGGCTCCCAGATGCTCTACCTGCTGCACCCGGAACTGACCTACAGCTGGGCACAGACGACGAACCTCCCTGCGCTGCGGGCCGGGGTACCGGTGCCCCGAAACGTGCACCGGGTCGACCTCACACGGCGACGCCAGGAGATCAGGGTCGATGCGGGCTACAACGCCTGGTGGTCGTGCCTGATCCCGTCCGAGGTAGTCGCGAGTACGGGCTACCCGCTGCCGATGTTCTTCCAGTGGGATGACGTGGAGTATGGACACCGGGCGCGAGCTCACGGCCACCCCACGGTCACCCTCGCCGGGACCGGCGTCTGGCACGCCGACTGGGACTGGAAGGACGCCGACAACCTGAGCAACTACTTCAACCATCGCAACTCACTGATCACGGCTGCGCTGCACACCGACTTCGATCCGAAGGCGGCGTCGCGCGCGATCCGTGAGCGGCTGCTCCGCTTCCTCGTGACCATGCGCTACGGGCTGGCCGCGACGGTGCTCAAGGGTGTCGAGGACTTCCTCGAAGGTCCCGAGTGTCTGCACGACGGGGGTGTCGAGGCAGTCGCCGCGGTGCACAAGCTGCGTGCCGAATACCCCGAAACCCAGAGCCACCCCGCGTCCGAGGCCCCCGGCCCGCGGTCCAAGGCAACGCCGCTCGTCGATGCCCCACCGGCTCCGTCTCGAGATGGGCTCGTGATGGCCAAGCGGCTGCTCTGGCAGGTGATGGGCAAGACCCGCGGCAGCGCCTCGGTGAGCTTCCGGCATTCGCACTGGTGGCACGTGTCCAGGTACGCCACCGTGGTGGTGACCGACGCCTCGCAGCAGGGCGTCCGGGTACGGCGGCTCGATCGCGCGGAGCTGATCAGCCTCGGCAGGCGGTCGATCCGCTTGCTACGAAAGCTCCGCCGCGAGGGTCGTGGCGTGGCCGACCGGTACCGGGAGGCGTTGCCCGAACTGACCAGCCGCAAGACCTGGGAACGGCTCTTCGAGAGCCACTGAGCACCGCGAATCACGGTGGTATTACGATCGCGCGGTGCTCCGCTACATCCGTCACGCCTTGCGCGACCGGCTGATCCGGGCGGTCGAGGAGGTCTCCGAGCGACACCACCGCGCCGCCGTGGAGCTCGCCGAGCGCCACCACCGCGAGCAGCTCGCAGCGCTGCGCCGCGAGGGCGATCGGGTGATCACGGCGGTGCGTACCGCTGTCCACGAGTCCGAGATCCGCTCCCGGCGTGACCTGTTCGCCGCGGGCGAGCGGGACGCGGTCGCGGCGAGTGCACGGTTCGCCCGCGAGGTGATGCCCACCGTCCCGACGTTCCCCTACCCGCAGGCCACGCTGGAGCACGCGCTCTCGCTCGCCCCCGCCGAGGGGATGGCGCTGGAGTTCGGCGTGTTCAGTGGCCAGACGCTCAAGGTGATCGCCGAGGCGCGCGAGGGCCACGGCGTCTACGGTTTCGACTCCTTCGAAGGGCTCCCGGAGAACTGGCGCACCGGCTTCCCCACCGGGGCATTCCGCGTCGACGGCATTCCCGACGTGCCCGGTGCCGAGCTGCTCGTCGGCTGGTTCGACGACGTGCTGCCCGGCTTCCTCGCCGAGCATCCGGGGCCCGTCGCGCTGCTGCACGTCGACTCAGACCTGTACTCCTCGGCGCGAACGGTGCTCGACCAGGTCGGCCCCCGGTTGGTGCCCGGCTCGGTGGTGCTGTTCGACGAGTACTTCAACTATCCCGGGTGGGAGCGGCACGAGCACCTCGCCTGGCAGGAGTATGTCGAGCGCACCGGCACACGGTTCGAGTACGAGGGCTACACGATCAACAACGAGCAGGTCTTCGTGCGGGTGACCGAAGTCGGCGGCCGTCAGCCGTCGCCGGGGCGAACCCAGCCGGCCTCGTAGGAGGCGCCTGATGGCGGACTCGAACCGACCTCTGGACGCAGGCGATGTCACGACCGGCCAGTTCCGGTTTCACGGTCGTGATCAGGTTCGCGAGCTGCTGGAGGTGGCGTTCGAGGTCGTCAGCGACATCCGGTTCCACGCCGACGTGTCCGACGGTGACACCCGGGTGCTGTTCTGCCGGGCGCACGTCGGACGGCACGAGTTTGAGGAGGCCCAACTGCTCCGCCTGGACGCCGAAGGGCACATCCGGGAGCTGACGCTGTTCGGTCGACCGCTGCCCGGCCTGACGGCTCTCATGGCCGAACTCGGTCCCCGGCTGGTGCACCGGCAGCAGCGCCCGTGGCTCGCCCGGCTCGTCGGCGTCGCGACCGCGCCGCTCGCCGTCATGACGCGGCTCGGCGAGCAACGGATCGTGCCGCTCGTGGACCCGAACCGGCGCAATTAGCATGCCCCGCGTGGCGTCCGAGACGGGGAATGCGGAGCGATACACGCCCGGCGACATGGCTTCGGCGGTGGCAGTCATGGCCGATCGCCGCGTCGAGACTCACGGGCGCTTCTTCCTGCCCCATCTTCGTCCAGGGCAGGCAGTGCTCGACGTCGGCTGCGGTCCCGGGACGATCACGGTCGGGCTCGCCGCCGCCGTAGCCCCGGGGCCGGTGCTGGGCGTCGACGCAGGAGCCCACCAACTTGATCAGGGTCGCCGGCTCGCCGCGCAGGTGGGAATGACCAACGTGGCATTCGAGGCGGCCTCGTGCTACGAGCTGCCCTGGCCCGATCAGTCGGTCGACCGGGTCTTCTCTCACGCCCTGCTGGAACACCTCGTCGACCCGGTAGCGGCGCTGCGAGAAGCTCGCCGCGTGCTGCGCCCCGGCGGAATGATCGGGGTATGTAGCCCCGATTGGGGAGGGTTCCTGCTGACGCCGCCGTCCGACGGCGTTGCTGCTGCCCTGCTGGCCTACCAGGACGTGCAGCGCGGCAACGGCGGCGACCCACTCGCCGGCCGCAAGCTCGGCGTCCACCTCGGCGAGGCCGGCTTCGCCGACATCCGGGTCGACGCCCGCTACGAGCGCTTCACCAGCACCACAGCGATGGCCGAACTCCTCGCCGTCCTGCTCGACGAGGCCGGACACGGCGACCACGCTCGCAGCGTGCGCATGTGGTCCGACCAGTCGTGTGGCACCATGTTCGCCGAAGCCTGGGTCAGCGCCGTCGCCGTCAACTCGACCTGATTCCCCTCCACTAGGACGGTGACCGCAGGAAGCCGACGTGACGGGGAACCGTGACTCGGGAAGCGCCGTCGGTGGCGACGGGGCGCAATCCGCGTGTCACCGTCTGGTCGGGCTCGCCGTACATCTCCAGCCGCTCGACAGTGCAGTGCTTCATGACGTCCTGGATGTAGGGGTCCGACAGGCTCCAGTGTCGCAGGATGGCGGCCGAGTCCGGGTAGAGCTGGAAGCTGTGCGCGAGCAACTGGTCGTCGTCGATGAACACCTGAACCATGATCTGGGGCCCGTGCTGTTCGACGAACTCCACCGCACGATGCACGGCCCTCTTGAACTCGTCGAGGCGGCCCTCGGTGATGCGCATGGTGTTGTGCAACAGCAGCGGTTCGCTTGGTGTGGATCGCATGACTAAGATGCTTCAACCTCAAGCATACTTGATGTCAAGTGCTGACGCCCACCAATTCCCGCGCGTGCTCTCGGTCAGCCCGCGTGCTCGGAAACCGTCCGGAAAATCGGGTGGCGACATCCCGCACCGAGGAGCACCGCCAGGGTGACAGGGGCCGAGGTGAGGGTGGTGCAGGTCGTCATCATCCGGGTAGCGCAGCGAGCTTGGTCACGGCGTTGATGCCGGCCCGGGACGGGTACCAGCTCGTCGAGGGCTGGTGCGCACCCACGGCCAGGTGATCAGCGCCCAGACCGCCAGCCCGAGCGCGAGCTCTGACAGCAGGTACCACGGCCAGTCGCCGAGCAGGTTGAGCAGCGAGCCGACTGCGGGCTTCTCGTTGAGGAAGCCGTAGTTGCTGCCCGCGACGCTGTTGAACGTCAGCGTTACCAGCCCCCAGCAGAGGGTGGCGCCGACGGCGATGCCGTAGTCACGCCAGCGGGGCCGCATGCTCAGCCCGAAGGTGAGATAGAGCGCTCCCCAGACCACGAGCAGGTGATAGCTGAAGAACACGAGGAAGTCCAGGTGCGGGAAGTCGAACCCGTCGACCTCGGGAGTGAGCAGCGCTTGCGGCTCCAGCGTCAGGCCCCAGTAGTAGGTGAGCGCGAACGCCCACTGCCGGTGCGTCCACAGCGCGACGGCCGCAGCCATCCAGGCCAGGTCGCTCAGCTGCATCGGCAGCGAGGTGTTGATGTCGAACTGGCCGGGCAGCAGCGTGTAGATGGTGTGCGGCACCTGCACCGCGAGGATCGCCGCCGCGAGGCCCTTGCTGATCCAGTCCGCGACCGCCGTGTCGCGGTACCGATTGCCCCCCGTGATCAACACGACCGCGCCGACGGCGAACAGCACGAGCACGACCCAATGCGAGAGGCCGTACGGCGAAAAACGCTCCACCAGGAGCACGCTCACGCTGCTCACGATAACCGGACGACCCGGGTATCCCGAGCGACGCCGGTTACCGAACTCAGCTCAGCGCGAGGTGCTCGGGCAGGCTCGGTCACTCTCGACCCGGTGGGGACACGGGGACTCCTGGTTGGCGCCCCGACGACGTGGACTCCGGAACCGGCGGCAAACGTGTTGCATCGAACCGCTCACCCGTCTTGGACCGAAGGCCGGGTTGCCGGGGCGGAGAGCCCCCACTACATCGTTGTTTGGGAGGACCGAAAGGTATGAGTCGGATACGCATCAGGATGGCCGGGCTGGCAGTGGCCGGGGCCGCCACCTTGGCTCTGTCCGGGATCGGTGGGGCGATCGCGTCGGCGCAGGAAAACCCGCCGCCGGTGGCGTCGATCCCGAACCTGACCGGACAGAGCACCTCGGTCGAGCTGGACTCGGGTTTCACCGACGCGCTGTCGTCGCTGGAGGTCACTCCGGCACCGACCGGGGACGCGACGATCGAGAACGGCACCGCATCGTTCCCGATCACCGGGGGCAACGTCACGGTCTACGAACCGGGCACCGTCGACCCCTATGTCCAGGGCATGATCATGCACGAGGGCAGCGGGCTGTCCTTGACCAAGGGTGAGACCGAGGTCGTCCTCGAGGACTTCGTGGTCGATCCGGGCAAGCCCGCCGTGCTGACGGGCAAGGTCAGCGCCAACGGTGAGACCGTGGCGGAATCGGTGAAGCTGTTCGACCTCGACGGCTCCACCCTCGAGCCGATCATGACCGACGCCGAGGCGGGCACCGCTACGCTCACCGGGACCACCGTCCGGTTGTCCCAGGAGGCCGCGCAGGCGCTGAACGACGCGTTCGCCACCGACGCTCTCCAGGGCGGAACCACCGTGGGGACCGCGACGATCGTGGTCAACCTGCCCGGCCAGGGCGGCAGCGGAGCGCCCGGTGACATGCCGGCCGGCGGCGTGGACACCGGTGGTGGCAGCACCGCCGGCGCCGAGCATCTCGGGCTGATCGGTGCGGGTGCTGTTGCCCTGGCCGCTGCCGGCGGCGTGGCCCTGATGGCCCGGCGTCGTTCGGTGATCGGTCGCAGCCGGATCTGACGTCGTGCCCGATGGAACCGTGCGCCGCCCCGCAGCAGGGTCGGCGCACCGGTTCCACCGGAGATCCGAGCGCGCTTCGGATCAACCCCCCGACCGTCGCGCCGTGGGAGCTCGAACATGACCGTCTCGCCGGAGCCCGACCCACCGGGCCGGACGCATCGCCCGCGCGCTCGCGCCGCGGTCATGACCCTGGTCGCCGTCCTGGCCCTCGGCGGGATCGGGCTGGTCGGCTACGGGCTCACCCAACAGCAGGTGGCGGCCACACCGGCCTCGGCCTCCCAAGGTGGGAGCGACCCGCCCGCGCCACCGGCTGCTGCGCCACCGCGTGCGTCGCCGCCCGCCACCGGGCCCGGCCCGCTGCCTCCGTCCCCACCCACCTCGATCAGCATCCCCGCGATCGGGGTCACCTCGCCGGTGAACCCGGTCGGGCTCAACCCCGACCGAACCCTCGAGGTGCCGGCACCGGGCCCGCTCTACGACCAGGCCGCCTGGTACCGCGGCTCGGTCACCCCCGGCGAGATCGGCCCGTCAGTGATCATCGGTCACGTCGACTCGGCCGCCAACGGGCCATCTGTGTTCTTCGACCTCGCCGCCCTCGCCCCCACCGAACGGTTCACCATCACCCGCGCCGACGGCACCACCCTGACTTTCCAGGTCGACGGCGTCCGCACCTATCCCAAGGACGCCTTCCCCACCGACACGGTCTACGGCGGCACCGCTCGCCCCGAAGTCCGGCTGATCACCTGCGGCGGTCCGTTCGACTCCACCAGCGGGTCCTACCGCAGCAATACCGTCGTCTACGCCCACCTGGTCACCGAGGACGACCCACCACACACGTCGGGGGAGCCGCCGGCGAACAACAGGAAGCCGTGATGGCCGCAACACGAACCCGGCTTCGGCAGCGTGCGAACCACGGGTGATGGTGACGACAACTGCTCCCACGGGCGAGGAGTTCGTCCCGGAGGACGACAGCGGGCACAGGAAGGCGGCGTTCCTGGGCGGCCCGCGCCACGGCGCCGATGCCACGAGCACCGCGCACACGACACCGGTGCCGAACAGCGCGGTCATGAACGCCTGTCGGACGGCGGTGACGTTGATGCTCTGCATCACCGCGACACTCCGGCTGGTGGGGGCGCCGGGGACGGAACTCATCGGTGTCCCGCGCCGCGCCACGACAGCGGTGTGACGCCGTGGCCGCGGCGGAACGTCTTGCCAAAGTAGCCCGCGTCCCGGTACCCGACTCGGGCGGCGACCGTCTCGACGGGCAGGTCGGTGCCTGCCAGGAGCCGCCGCGCCTCGGCCATCCGACGCTCCGTGAGCCACTGCAGGACGGTGCGGCCGGTCTTGCGTCGCACCACGGTGGTCAGGTGCCCCGGGGTGAGCCCCACCGCCCGCGCGACGTCGCGGAGGGAGACGGGCTCGTTGTAGCGCGTCTCGACGACCTCGAAGACGGCGGCGAGCAGCGGCTCGTCCCGCAGCTCCAGGTTCCCCGCCACGTCCGCGGCGAGCCGGGACAGGCTCACGAGCAGCAGTGTCAGGTACGCGAGGACGGCCTCGTTGTAGCCGTCGCGCCGCTCGGCCAGCTCCCGTTCCAGCGCGGCGAGCCGCTCCGACCACGCCGGCCGATCCTCGGGCGGGACGGCGAGCCGCTGGACGCCGCCCGCCACCCCCCGCGCGAAGGGGAACAGCAGCGGGTGCGCCCGCCAGGACAGGAACGCGCCCGGGGTTCCCGGCTCGATCACGTCGGCGGGGAAGGCGACCGTCCATACCTCGGCTCCGTGCAGCCTGTCGTCCGCGCCAGGAACCACCACCTCCCCGGGGGCGACGACGAGCGCGTCGCCCGCACGGAGTATCCACTCCCGACCGCCCAGCCGGATCGATCCCCCACCCCGCTCGAGGTAGGCGAGCACGAGGAAGTCGTGGGCGTGCGCGTGCGGCGGGGTGAGCCGGTCGGGTGCACGGGGGCTGCCGAGCCGCACCGGCGGCAGGCCGGGCACCCGCTCGAAGCGGTGCAGCGGCACGCCCTCGGCGCTGGCACCGAAAGAACGTTCCATCACGCCCATGGATCGGTCCTTGTTCCCTATCAGCCCGCCGCAAAGACTTGCTGCAGTACCGGAACATCGTCCCACGACACCAGGAGACCGCGCATGAGCGAGACCTCGCTGACCGGCCACCGTCACTTCGTCCCCGCCATGGGCCGCACGTGGCTGCTCCGCCTCTACGACCCGTTCACCCGGCTGCTCGGCGTGCCCGCCGCCCACCGGTACCTCGCCGGGGAGGCCGGCATGGAGCCGGGGCACGACGTCCTGGAGATCGGCTGCGGCACGGCCAACCTCGCGCTCCTCGTCAAGGCCGAGCAGCCGGCCACCCGGGTCGTCGGGCTCGACCCCGACGGCAAGGCGCTCAACCTCGCCCGACGCAAGGCGGCCCGGAAGGGGTTGCCGCTGCAGCTGGACCGCGGGTTCGGCGACGCGCTGCCCTACCCGGACGAGAGCTTCGACCGCGTGCTCTCTGCGCTGATGCTCCACCACCTCGAGCCCGCCGCGAAGCTGGGCACCCTGCGCGAGGTCCGGCGGGTGCTGCGGCCCGGCGGCCGCTTCCACCTGCTCGACTTCGACGGGTCGCACCACCACGCGGGCTTTTTCAGCCGGCGGAGGATGTCGAGCCGCCTCATCCACGAGAACCGCGCGGACCACCTTCTCGCCCTGACGCGGGAGGCTGGCCTCACCGATCCCGTCCAGACCGGGCAGTACTCGTTCCGGGCCGGCCGCTGCGCGGTGATCCGCGCCGACCGGTGACAGGGCGGCCTCCGGCCGGGGCGAATCGGCCGGTTGCAGGCCTGATTTTGGCCGCTCCGGAATAGAACTGAAATCATATCGTAAGGTCCGCTGCTGCATCCGAGTGGAAATCACCGGGATCATTTCTGGGTGATCTTCACTTCCCCCATAATCCCTCGTTGGATCATCTGATCACGCTGCCTGGACGTGATGGCGCGGGCGCAATGAGGGGGCTGCATGTTCCGAAGGGTGTGTCGCGCCGCCGTCGCGATGGCGGCCGTGGCGGCGGCGTCGATCGCCCTGGCGACGCCGGCTTCGGCGCAGCCGGACCCCACGTTCTTCGGCGAGGCCGAGCGGGTCGCAGTGCTGACCGGGCCCGGCTCGATCAACGCCACGCACACCCGCTGGAACGTCTACGGCACCGATATCGGCACCATGTGGCGCAACGAGCGCGGCCAAGTGCTGGCCGCCTTCGGCGACACGTTCGGCCCGAACCGGTCCGACTGGCGCTCGAACACCCTGGCGCGCAGCTCGGATGGCAACCTCGCCGACGGGATGACCTTCGGCAGCTTCGCGACCGACCGGCCCGGCCACGCCAAGGAGCTGCTGCCGTCACTCAAGATCGATCACGTCGAGATGACCAAGATTCCCACCGGCGGGGTCAACATCCAATGCCACGTAGCCTAAGTGGATCAAGGACCTGACCTGGTAGTTCCTGATCG
>WHSY01000559.1 GCA_009379815.1 Pseudonocardiaceae bacterium | reverse complement strand
GCCTCCAGCCGCAGCTCGGCCCGACGTTCGGCGCCCGCGTCGGGTTCGGCACCCAGCGCGGCCTGATAGATCTCGTCCTCGCTCTGGTACCGCCGACCCGCGTGCCCCAACGTCGGCGCCTCCGCCCAGCGGGCCGGGTCACCAAAGGCGGCGTCGCGGGGGTCGAGGAAGTGCTCATACAGGGCCGCCATGACCTGGCTGTCGACCTCACCATGCAGGCCCAGCCTCGCTGCGCCACGGCCGTACCACCGGCCGGGCGGCTCCCCGGCGGCGACCGCGCTGGTGTAGTAGTTCTCCCTGCCCGCGGCGACCGCGCCGGTCAAATAGTCGGCGCTGTGGCCGCTCGAGATCGTCAACACGACGACCACCTCAACGAATCCCAGATCTCGACATGCGGATACGGAGCCCACCATCTGATCGTGATGCCTAGGTGTGTATCTGTCGTGAACGGCGTTAACTGCACAACGTGCGGGTTCTGGAGCCTCGCCTTGTCGAGGGTGGACTGCGTCTGGATCGCTCGATCGCTAGTTGGGGAAGGTGCGTCGTTCTGGCTCTGCTGTTTC
>WHSY01000558.1 GCA_009379815.1 Pseudonocardiaceae bacterium | reverse complement strand
GTTTGGCGCCCTGCTCGCGCAGCCGGTCCTCGACCTCGTCGACGACGGCCTTGACCTGCCGGTCGTTCGGGGCGGAGGCCAGCAGGAAGACGTCGGTGATGACGAGCTGCTCGCTGACGTCGAGCAGCAGGATGTCGCTGGCGAGCTTGTCGGCGGCGGCCTGAGCGGCGGCCAGCCCCAGCTCGACGGCGTGAGCGCGCACCGCCGCGTCGGTCAGGCCGACGCCGAACCGCTCCAACGGGTCCGCCTCGCCGCGGAGGCCGGCCTGGATCGCATCCAACGCCTCGGACACGTCGACGTTGAACACGGATGCCATGTCGGCGGCCCGCTGACCCAGGTTGATCGACGCGTCCGCCGCGTCGTCCGCGCCGAAGCCGACGTTCTGCAGCATCGCGCCGATCGGGGTAACCAGCTGGTTGAACGACGCCTGCGACAGCCCGGCCGACTCGGCTGCGGTCTTCCCGAACGCGTGTATCTTGCCGGCGGCGTCACCGAACACGACGTCGACGGCGTTGACCGATTCGGACAGGTCCGACGCGGCGGTGGTGGCGACGTGCGCGAGGC
>WHSY01000557.1 GCA_009379815.1 Pseudonocardiaceae bacterium | reverse complement strand
GCCCTGATGGACTACAGCCAGCTCTCCCCACTGCTGACCGACGACGATCGCGGCGGCGAACCGCCACCGCTGGACCAGCTCGCGCAGCGGGTCAACGACACGTTCGACGCCTACCAGCGCTCCCGATTCGGCTACGTCACCGCACAGGCCCCGGCGCTGCTCCGCGACGCAATCCTCGCGGCGCGCCACGCAGACGGCAACCGACGCGGCCGGGCACACGAACTGCTCGCGCTCAGCTACCAGGCCGCCGCATCCGTCCTCACCAAGCTCGGCGAGTCCGACCTCGCCTGGATCGCCGCCGACCGCGGCATCCTCATCGCCGAGCAATCCGGGGACCCGCTCGCCACCTTCGCCAGCCTCTTCCGCATGGCCCACGCCTTCATCACCCTGCGACGGCCCGAACAAGCCGAACGCGTAGCAGCCGACGGCGCCGAGGCACTCCGCCCGCTTGCCGAGCACCCCGACTGCGATCCGCCCACACTGTCGGTCTACGGCGCGCTGCACCTCGTACAAGCCGTCGTGCACGCCCGCGAAGGCAATCGGGCAACCACCCGCACCCACATC
>WHSY01000556.1 GCA_009379815.1 Pseudonocardiaceae bacterium | reverse complement strand
AGGTCCCAGATCAGCAGCGCCCCGGTAGCCGCAGTGCCCGCGAACCCCAGCGCCGGCGCCACAACGGCACCCAACACCCCCAGGTCAAATCCGAAGGCCAGGGCGGCCGCGGCGATCATCACCGCCCCGGCACCAACCCCCTTGGTCCACAGGTACGTGGTCACCCGCCAGCCCCACGGCCGCGGGTGGGCGGTGTTCAGCGTGGTAGTGGCCCCGGTGACCTTGTCCCCCGGCAGCTCTGCCGCGGTCTCACGGCGCAACTGGTCCGGCTGCGCCCCCAGGTAGCTGCCCCCCACCGGGGCCTCCAGCGGGTCCAGCACCGCCCGGTCAGCCCCCAGATAAAACACCTGCGGACTGGTGTTCTGCTCCGGGGCCCGGATCTGCGTGGCGTGGGTCGCCGCCAGCCGAGAGATTGCGCTGTCGGGATCGTCGAGATCGCCAACCCAAATCGACTCGGTCGGGCACACCGACACACACGCCGGCTCCAAACCCTGGTCGATCTTGTGGGCGCAAAAGTTGCACTTCGCCGCGGTGTGGGTGTTGTCGTCAATGTAGATCGCGTCA
>WHSY01000555.1 GCA_009379815.1 Pseudonocardiaceae bacterium | reverse complement strand
CTTGCCTTGGCCAGTCTCATCGGTCCCGGTCCCTGCCAGCGGCTGCCGTTGTCGGTGCCTTGAGGCAGGGTGCTCCCATGCACGAGACCGAAGCAGAGCTCGACGAGATCCAGACCCTTCTCGACTCCTCCCTGGCGCGGTCGACCGCTCATCTTCAGCCGATCGTCGTGGCCGGGCAGCGCACTCTCACAGCAAGGCAGCTCGCCGACGTCATCACCGGCATGTGCACCCTCTCGGTTGCCACCGTGACCGCCGCGGGCGAACCGCGCATCAGCGGCATTGATGGGCACTTCCTCCACGGCCGCTGGATCTTCGGTACCGCCAGGTCAGCGGCGAAGGCCAGGCACCTCGGGGCCCGGCCCGCTGTGAGCGTTGCTTACCTGCGTGGCGAGGAGCTCGGCGTGTTCACCCACGGTGTCGCCGAGATCCTCAATCCCGTAGGCGAGCCCGAAGATCAGGACTGGCCCAGCATCTTGGAGCACCTCATCAAGCACTACGGTGAGTCACCGCTGGCGAGTAGCCGGGGGGAGTCTCACCCCCCGGCTCTCTCAGAACCGTGCGTGA
>WHSY01000554.1 GCA_009379815.1 Pseudonocardiaceae bacterium | reverse complement strand
GGATAGGAGAGCCCGACGACCCGCTGTGGAGCGACCCACACGCGTGCCCCAGCTGCCTTGAGACGACCAAGCATCTGATAGCTACGAGCGGCCCTGCAGACTGCACGTGCCCGCGGTGCGCCTCTGAACACCTGCACAGGGCTACATGAACACCACCGATGGAAAAGCCCCTCTTGGGAACAGGTTCTCAAGAGGGGCACTGCCGCGTCCATGAAAGGGAGAAACGGCATGCGCAATCGTAGAGCAAGACGGGTCGTAGTTCTGCTGGCCATCACGGGCGCCCTGATGGTCGGTTGCGCCGGCGACACGCAGGTGGACGACGCGGAACGAGAGGTCGCGTTGGCGCAAGCCGAAGCGGCGCAACGGTGGGCTCCCGTGCGCACCACCGTCTGGTACCTGTCCACCGCCGCAGCGCCCATCCTGGTCCTCACGGTCGCCCTGACCTACGCGTGGCAGCGGGCAGGCCTGGTCAACCCGAGAAAGCACGACGGCGCTCTCCCGTTCAAGCGTCGGCGCTTGACCGCAGACGACGCCCGAGCCGCACTGTCGGGACGGTTGGCCGCAG
>WHSY01000553.1 GCA_009379815.1 Pseudonocardiaceae bacterium | reverse complement strand
CGTGGCGAAGTTGGTCATGTCCAGCGCCAGCCCGGCAAGGTCCAGCCCGAACTCGGTCACCATCTTGCGCCCGAGCCGGGTCTCGATCACGCGCAGCTCGTCGACCTCGAGGCGGTCCATCGCGTCCCAGAACCGGCGGTGGTCCAACGCTTGGCGGTCCAGCTTCACCCACCGCCGCCCGGCGGTGCCCTCCCACCACTCGGCGAAGCCCCGCTTCGAGCACGGGTCGACGATCCGGTTCGCGCACGCCAACGCGAGGTAGGTGCCCACCGAGGCCCCCGCATCCGTCCGGCGGCCACCGACCACCTCGTCGATGATCTCGACCACCCCGAGCTGCTCGATCACGCCCCAGGTCGCGGCCAGGTCCCCGAACTTCAGGTGTCGGGTCCGCGACGGCATCACCGTGGCCCCGAACATCGCCGCGTCGATGTCCTCGGCGCTGCCCAGATACTTCTGCTCCACAATCCGCGGCTTGCCGTCCACCCGCGCCGAGACGGCCAGGTAGTAGTACGTCTGCCCACTGATCCTCTTACTGATCACCGATGCCACACTTTTAGGTAATACA
>WHSY01000552.1 GCA_009379815.1 Pseudonocardiaceae bacterium | reverse complement strand
AACAGCCTGCGTGTTCCCGGGACCGACGTCGTGCTCATCAAGACCACGGGTTGCTGTCAGGGCGAGATGGACACCGCGGACACCGTCCTGGTGTCCCTCGACGGCAAGGTGCTGGAGGAGGCGAAACAGCCCTCGAAGGAGTGGCGGTGGCATGCCGGCATCTACCGTGTACGCCCTGATGTAGGTGCCGTCGTGCACCTGCACCCGCCGCACGCGGTGGCGTTCGCGGTCGCGAACCAAATCCCGGTGATCGTCCACACCGCCGCACGTGGCCACTTGCGCCGGATCGAGATGGCGGACCTGTTGCCAGCTGGTTCCGCGGAACTCGCGGAGCAGATCACCGAGTTGTTCGCTGACGGGCAGCTACGGGTGGCGCTGATGCGCGAGCACGGCAGCGTCGCGGTCGGGCCGGACCTGCGGACGGCCTACTACCGGACCGAGTACCTCGAGGACGACGCCAGGGTCGCGCTGCTCGCGGCGCAGATCGGTGCGACACCGGCCGAGGAACACATACAACTGGCCGATGACCGCGCCCCCTTGGGGCCCGCGGACGACGCGGATGTGCCC
>WHSY01000551.1 GCA_009379815.1 Pseudonocardiaceae bacterium | reverse complement strand
CTCCTACGAGCAGTTCAGAGTCGACCCGGACGAGACCCCGAGCGGCGTCTTCCGTTCCCGCACCGACGACGACCGGCGGAGCTTCCCCGCGGACAGGAGATTCTGGCAGACGGTCGTGCCAGTGTGCGGCTTCTCCGGCGGAGAGCTGACCAGCATGCAGCTCCTGCCCGTGTCGCTGCGGCACGGGCAGAAGCCGTACCGGCGCGGACGCCCCTGCCTGGCCGAAGGAGAGGAGGCCGAGGAGATCCTCTCCCGCTTCTGGCGGCTCTCCGAGGCTCTCGGCGCCGAGCCGGCACAGGTGCCAGCCGAGGGCTCCGCTTGACCGTACCCAGACCGACCCTGCTGCGCACGGCGTACGACTACGTACGGGCCGCAGTGATCGAAGGCGCCCTGACGCCGGGGTCGCGCGTGACCGTCCGACCCCTCGCCGAGCATCTCGGGCTGAGTCCCACTCCGATCAAGGCCGCGCTCGCCACCTTGGAAAGGGAGGGCTTCCTCCTCTCGATCCCGCACCGCGGCTACTTCGTGCCACATGTCGACACCAAGGACCTGCTCGAGATCTACGAGC
>WHSY01000550.1:312-569 GCA_009379815.1 Pseudonocardiaceae bacterium | reverse complement strand
GTCGACGAGCACGGCTAGCTGTACGGCCCGCGGTCGTCCAAGGTGGGTTATCGCGTCGAGCGCGGCGCGCACGGTGCGGCCGGTGAAGAGGACATCGTCCACTAACACAACGACCTTTCCGTCGAGATCGGCAGGAATCTCGGTGACTGCCTCGGGAAGCACCGGTCGCAGCCCAATGTCGTCGCGATGGAAGGCGACATCGAGCGACCCCACTTCGAGCTCCACGCCGCAGGCGCTCGCCAGCGCTTCGGCCAGCT
>WHSY01000550.1:0-302 GCA_009379815.1 Pseudonocardiaceae bacterium | reverse complement strand
ACGGTTGCGTTCGACGATCTCGTGGGACATTCGCCAGATCGCCCGCTGGAGATCGGCGGCGTCGAGTACCCGGCTGCGAGCGACAAAAACGCCCCCGAAGGGGCGCGCACTTCGTCGTTCTCGCTCAGCCAAATCTGTACCTCCGTATGGGCCTGACGGGACCCACTTCACGGGCTTTTCGCAGGATAGCACTGGATTCCCGCAGTCGCGGCGATCCGGATTGATGCAGTATTCGCCGGATCGACCGTGGCAACGAGACGCAAGCCGTGGTGGGGCGCGACCCAGCGAGCGAAAAGCGTGAC
>WHSY01000054.1:259-31628 GCA_009379815.1 Pseudonocardiaceae bacterium | reverse complement strand
CGGACAGCACGCGCAGCAGTGCCGCCCGCCGGTCGCCTGCGGCGTCCTCGGCGAGTGCGCGCTCCCGCCCGTACACCCGGAGGAGATCGTGGATCCGGTAGCGGGTCTGCCCGATCCGGTCGAGGCCGCTGATCTGCAGCAGCTGAGCATCCACCAGCTGCTCGGTGAGAACATTGGCCCGCCGTAACCCACGGTCGGTCGCGGGGTCGTCCTCGCCGTCGCCCGGGCCGAGCAGCGCGGCGAGCACCCAACCGGGGAAGTCGGGGGCCTCGAGCAAGGCCAGCGTGCGGAAGGCACGCCGCTGCGCCTCGTCGAGCATCCGGTAGCTCAGCTCGAAGCTGGCGCGCACCTCGAGGTCGCCCGCTTTGAGCTCGTCGAGACGCTCGCGCTCGTCGTCGAGGAGGTCGGCGAGCGTTGCGGGTCCCCAGTGCGGCCGGGCGGCCAGGCGTGCCGCGGCAATTCTGATCGCCAGCGGGAGACCCCCGCAGGCCGTCCCGATGCGCTCCGCTGCAGGCTGGTGGGCGACCCGGTCGGTTCCGGCGATGCGCCCGAGCAGCGCCGCCGAGTCCGCGGCACCGAGAACATCGAGGACGGTGGTGCGCGCGCCCTCCAGGCCGAGCAGCCGGATCCGGCTGGTCACCAGGTGCGCGCACCCTGCGCCTGCCACCAGCGGCCGCACCTGGGCCTCATCGGCGGCATTGTCCAGCAGCACCAGCATCTGCCGGCCGTCGAGCACGGACCGGTAGAGCGCGGCGCGTTCCTCGAGTCCGTCCGGGATCGCGGTGACGCCCAGCGCCAGCAGGAACTGCGCCAGCACCTCGTCGGGCCGCCGCGGTGCCGGCCCGCAACCGTGCAGGTCGACGTAGAGCTGGCCGTCTTCGAAGTGATCACGGACCAGGTGCGCGACGTGCACCGCCAGCGCCGTCTTGCCCACCCCGCCGAGGCCCGCCACTGACAGCACCCGCGCGGCACCGGTGGCTGCCGGCTCGCGCTCCAGCAGGCCGCACAACTGCCGCACCTCCGCGTCCCGCCCGGTGAAGTCGGCGATGGCGGACGGCAGCTGGTGTGCCGCGCTCTTCGGATCTTCCGGCCGGTCCTCGCCTCGGTGCCCGCCGTCCGGGTCGGCAGGCGGTGCTCCTGCGGCGGTGAGGGCTGCCGAGATCCGACGCACCGTATCGGGATGTGGCCGGACGAGCCGCTGCGCCTCGATGTTGCGGACCGTGCGGACCGAGAGTCCGGCCCGTTCGGCGAGTTCCTCCTGGCTCAGCAGTGCGCGTGCGCGACGAGCGCGGAGCAGCGCGGCGCGCGTCGTGGCCCTGGCTGCCTCGGGCATGTCCTCCCCTGCGACCGATCTTGCCGGTTTCCTGCCGGGATCGTGCCTCGTTCCGGGTCCGTCCCCATCCCAGCATGGGCGCAGGCCGGGCTTCATGCCTTGCCTGTCAGGTTCACCTGGACGGGCACCTCGTCGCAGGAGGGGTGGCCGCACCGCAGTGCCTGGGTGCGGCCGGGGACCGAGCGGGGGAGGGAGCCGCTCGATCCCGCGAGGTGCCCGTCCGGTGAACGTGCCACTGCATGGAACACGCTGCCGGGGCCACCGCGCCTCGAACCAACCGACGGTTCGAGGCGCGATGCAGTCCAGCGATGGAACGGGAGGACACCATCGTGTCAAGACCGCTCACCCGAGTATCGACCAGGATTTCGCTGGCACCTTATACGTTGTCGGCTTGGAGGAATGGACGGCAGCTGCGGACACGCAATTTCCGGAGACCAGCATCGCCGATCCGGTGAGCATCCTCATTTGATTCGCTATGGGCCCTGGGGGCGATGATCGCGGTCAGCCGGGGCAGGTTCGTGGCCGGGTGGAGGGTCGGCCCACTGAAAAGTGGGCCAGCAGGGGTCAGGTCGGCTTGGTTGGGTGCCGGTCAGCGAGTGGCAGGCATCAGCGGCCGCTGCAGCCGGCAGCTCGGAGGGGACGCAGGCCGGTCGGGGCCGGCAGCGGTAGTCGGACGAGAGTGTCGGCGTTGATTGCCGTTGAACATGGCGTCGGGTCTGTTGCCACGCCCAGGCCGGCACCCGATGAGACGCCCAATCCCCGCGCGTTGGGAAGAGTCGATAACACTGTTATAGTTAATCTCGACGGGCGGGCAGGGATGGGCAAGGGCCGTGGACGGGGGCCTCATGGTGAGCGTGGAGGGTCCGGTGCAGCGGGACGCGATGCGTGCCGCCGACACCGACCGCGAGGCCGTGGTCGAGCAGCTGCGTCACGGCCATGCCGAGGGGCGGCTGGACCTCGACGAGTTCGACGAGCGGGTGCAGCGGGCGTGGGCGGCGCGCACCTACGGCGAGCTGGATGTCATCGCGGCCGATCTGCCCGATATGCGGCCTGCCACGGCGGCGCCCGAAGTCCCGGGTGACGTGGTCTCCCACGAGGACGGCCAGCGGGGTGCGGTGCTCGCGTGGCTGTCCGTGAGTCTGGTCAACGTGGTGATCTGGGCCGTCGTCTGCCTCGCCACGGTGTCCTGGATCTACCCATGGTGGGTGTGGGTCGCCGGGCCGTGGGGTGCGGTGTTGCTCGCCGGAGCGGTTGCAGGCCGCGCCGGGTGCGGGCGGCGCGCGGCCTGAACCCGGGCCGGTTTGGAGCGCCCGACACGCCCGACGTACACTGGGCTGTCGGCGCGTGCATGCGCCGGTTCCAGCGTGTCTGCAGGGTGTCCTCGCATCGCGGTGCTCGACCGCTTCACATCCGATGCCTTTCGCAGGTTCAGGGAGCCGGTTCGTGCCCGTGCCGCGGCGAGGCCGGAGACCCGGCAGCGCGAGCATCACCTGGCAGCACTGACCATCATGAAACGCGGAGGACATGGGCAAGAAGGACGGGGCCATCGAGGTCGAGGGCCGCGTGGTCGAGCCACTACCCAACGCGATGTTCCGCGTTGAGCTGGAGAACGGCCACCGGGTCCTGGCGCATATCAGCGGCAAGATGCGCCAGCACTACATCCGCATCCTGCCCGAGGACCGGGTGGTCGTGGAGCTCTCGCCCTACGATCTGTCCCGAGGCCGCATCGTCTACCGCTACAAGTAGGCCCGGGGCGCTCCGCCCCCGGGATCCCCCGGAAGAGCCCGCCGGTGCGGGTTCGGTCGGGGGTGGAAGGACACAACTGAAGGATCCGGGGCCTCTGGCGAGGTCCCGCGACCAGGGAACGAGACGACGTGAAGGTTCAGCCGAGCGTCAAGAGGATCTGTGACAAGTGTCAGATCATCCGCCGTCACGGGCGGGTGCTGGTGATCTGCGACAACCAGCGTCACAAGCAGCGCCAGGGCTGACCGCCCGACAGCAGATCTTCACCGACGCAGCAGCAATCGCCTCCCCGCACCACCCCGACCCTGCACGGTTCGCAGGGATCGGGTCTTCCCCCGGACTCCAGGCCGGGGCCCGCGGATGCACGAGTCCGTGCCGGTGCACGGTTCGACCGTCGTACCGATGCACGGTTCGACCGTCGTACCGATGCACGGTTCGACCGTCGTAAGCGGGATGGACGGGGAGTAGACCTGGGGACGACAGGACAGGAGACACTGCCGCATGGCACGACTCGCCGGCGTCGATCTCCCCCGCGAGAAGCGGATGGAGATCGCGCTGACATACATCTACGGCATCGGCCGTACCCGCTCGCACGAGATCCTCGCCTCGACCGAGGTCAGCCAGGACATGCGGTCCAAGGACCTCACCGACGAGGATCTCGCCAAGCTGCGGGACTACATCGAGAACAACTACCGGGTCGAAGGCGACCTGCGGCGTGAGGTCAATGCCGACATCCGCCGCAAGATCGAGATCGGCTGCTACGAAGGTTTGCGGTGGCGCCGTGGCCTGCCCGTGCGCGGGCAGCGCACGAAGACCAACGCCCGCACCCGCAAGGGCCCGAAGAAGACCGTCGCCGGGAAGAAGAAGGCGGGGCGCAAGTAGTCGAACCGATCCCCGGGCGCGCAGCGCCCGGCTCAAGGCTGAGGAGTTCTCGAGAGGATGCCACCCAGGGCACGCGCCGGTACCGGTACCAAGAAGGTGCGGCGCAAGGAGAAGAAGAACGTCGCACACGGCCATGCGCACATCAAGTCGACGTTCAACAACACGATCGTCTCGATCACCGACCCCACCGGTGCGGTGATCAGCTGGGCGACGGCGGGCCATGTGGGATTCAAGGGCTCGCGCAAGTCCACGCCGTACGCCGCGCAGATGGCGGCGGAGAACGCGGCACGCAAGGCGGCGGAGCACGGCATGAAGAAGGTCGATGTCTTCGTCCGCGGTCCGGGCTCGGGCCGCGAGACGGCGATCCGCTCGCTGCAGGCCGCCGGTCTCGAGGTCGGTACGATCCAGGACGTGACCCCGCAGCCGCACAACGGCTGCCGGCCGCCGAAGCGGCGCCGGGTCTGACAGGCGCGGGAGGGAGTAAGGAGATATGGCTCGGTACACCGGACCGGCGACCCGCAAGTCCCGCCGGCTCAAGGTCGATCTCGTCGGCGGCGACCAGGCCTTCGAGCGTCGCCCGTACCCACCCGGCCAGCACGGCAGGGCGCGGATCAAGGAGAGCGAGTTCCTCCTGCAGATGCAGGAGAAGCAGAAGGCGCGCTTCACCTACGGCGTCATGGAAAGGCAGTTCCGCCGCTACTACGAGGAAGCCAACCGGCGCCCCGGCAAGACCGGCGACACCCTGCTGCAGATCCTGGAGTCACGGCTCGACAACGTCGTCTACCGGGCGGGTCTGGCCCGTACCCGGCGGCAGGCCCGCCAGCTGGTGACGCATGGCCACTTCCTCGTCAACGGTGACAAGGTCGACATCCCGAGTTACCGGGTGACGAAGTTCGACATCATCGACATCAAGCCGAAGTCGATGAACACGCTGCCGTTCGTCGTGGCCAAGGAGTCCTTCGGCGACCGCCCCATCCCGGGCTGGATGCAGGTCGTCCCCAGCACGCTGCGGTTGCTGATACACCAGCTGCCGGAGCGCGCGCAGATCGACACACCGGTCCAGGAACAGCTGGTCGTCGAGCTCTACTCGAAGTAATCACCCGGGGGCTCCGCCCCCGGGACCCCCCGGAAGGCCCGCGTGGTTCCGACAAACGATCACGCGGGGGTTGCGAGGGGAGCGAAACAGAAAAGCGAAGGACAAATCCCCCCGAACCGCCTGCGGCGGTTCGGGACGGCGTCAAATAGCGGGCGCCAGAGGAGGACGACACCACATGCTCATCACCCAGCGACCCACCCTCGCCGAGGAACCGGTCGTCGATACCCGCTCCCGGTTCGTCATCGAGCCGTTGGAGCCGGGATTCGGCTACACCCTGGGCAACTCGCTGCGCCGCACCCTGCTCTCGTCGATCCCGGGTGCGGCGGTGACCAGCATCCGCATCGACGGGGTGCTGCACGAGTTCACCACCGTGCCGGGGGTCAAGGAGGACGTCACCGACCTCATCCTCAACCTCAAGGAGCTCGTGGTGAGTTCCGAGGAGGACGAGCCGGTGACCATGTACCTGCGCAAGCAGGGCCCCGGCGATGTCACCGCCGCCGACATCGTGCCGCCGGCCGGGGTCACCGTGCACAACCCCGACCTGCAGATCGCCACCCTCAACGCCAAGGGCAAGCTCGAGATCGAGCTGGTCGTCGAGCGCGGCCGCGGCTACGTCCCTGCCGTGCAGAACAAGCAGACGGGCGCCGAGATCGGGCGGATCCCGGTGGACTCGATCTACTCGCCGGTGATGAAGGTGACGTACAAGGTCGAGGCCACCCGTGTCGAGCAGCGTACCGACTTCGACAAGCTGGTGCTCGACGTCGAGACCAAGCCCTCGATCACCCCGCGGGACGCGCTGGCCTCGGCCGGCCGTACCCTCGTGGAGCTCTTCGGCCTGGCCCGCGAGCTCAACATCGAGGCGGAGGGCATCGAGATCGGCCCCTCGCCGGCCGAGGCCGACACCATCGCGGCATTCGCGATGCCCATCGAGGACCTCGATCTGACGGTGCGGTCCTACAACTGCCTCAAGCGCGAGGGAATCCACACGGTAGGGGAGCTGGTCAGCCGCAGCGAGGCCGACCTGCTCGACATCCGCAACTTCGGTGCGAAGTCCATCGATGAGGTCAAGCTGAAGCTGGTCGGACTGGGCCTGCAGCTCAAGGACAGCCCGCCCGGGTTCGACCCGGCCGCTGCCGCGGCCGACTACTCGATCGAAGGCTGGGGCGAGGGCAGCGACGACCGGCCCGACGAGGGCATCTACGACGGCCCTGACGGCACCGATGACGGTCAGGACTACGCAGAAACGGAGCAGCTGTAATGCCGACCCCGACCAAGGGCGCGCGTCTCGGTGGATCGCCGACCCATCAGCGGCTGATGCTGGCCAACCTGGCCACGTCGCTGTTCGAGCACGGCCGGATCACCACCACCGAGGCGAAGGCCAAGCGGCTCCGCCCGTTCGCCGAGCGGCTGATCAGCAAGGCACGCAAGGCGGACCTGCACAACCGTCGCGAGGTCATGAAGATGATCCGCAACAAGCACGTGGTGCACAAGCTGTTCGCCGAGATCGGCCCGCACTTCGTGGGGCGCCCCGGCGGCTACACCCGGATCGTCAAGACGATGCCGCGCAAGGGCGACAACGCCCCGATGGCGGTCATCGAGCTGGTCGCCGAGCGCACCGCCACCGCGGAGGCCGAACAGGCCCGTGGCAGCCGGTTCGCCCGCGATGAGCCCGCACCGGTGATCGAGGCCCCGACCTCCACCGCCGACGGGACGGAGACCGCTGCCGCGGTCGACGAGGCTGCGGCCAGCGGCGCGGTGGTGGACAGTCCCGCCCCGGCGGGAACCGACGACGGGCCGGCGGAGGAGAGCGCCTCCACCGAGGATGCGCCCTACGGCGAGGGCAGCCACGCCGCGACCGAGGACGGGGCGCAGCCGGCGGGATTCCCCGTCAAGGGCAACGAGAGCTCGAAGCTGTATCACGTGCCCGGCAGCCCGTTCTACGAGCGCACCACTGCCGAGGTCTGGTTCGTCAGCGAGGAGGCTGCGGAGGCGGCCGGATTCTCCCTGCCGCCCTCCCAGCAGGAGGACGAGTCCTGACCGGCGAGACCGCGTCGCAGGAGCCCGCCGCCCCCACCGGGGACGGCGGGCTCCTGCATCGGTACCGGCTCGACATCGCCTACGACGGGTTCGGGTTCTCGGGCTGGGCCCGGCAGCCGGACCGGCGCACGGTGCAGGGGGTGGTCGAGGAGGCGCTGACGACCCTGCTGCGGGCTCCTGCCGGATTGACCGTCGCCGGCAGGACCGACGCGGGAGTCCATGCCAGTGGCCAGGTGGCCCACGTCGACGTCCCCGCCGATGCGACGGCCCCCGCCGAGCTCGGGCATCGGTTGTCCCGGCTGCTGCCCCGGGACGTGCGGGTGACGGCGGTGGCGCAGGTGCCACCCGAGTTCGACGCCCGGTTCTCGGCGCTGCGCAGGCATTACCGGTACCGGGTCTGCGACGCCGCGTGGCGAGCCGATCCGCTGCAGCGCCACCACACGCTCGGCTGGCACCGCACGCTCGACCCCGCCGCGATGAACGCCGCGAGCGCCCTGCTGCTCGGGGAGCACGACTTCGCCGCGTTCTGCCGCCACCGCGAGGGGGCGACGACGGTGCGCACGTTGCAGCGGCTGGACTGGTCCCGGACAGGTCCCGACGTGCTGGTGGCGCGCGTCGTCGCCGACGCCTTCTGCCACTCCATGGTGCGCAGTCTCGTGGGGGCGCTGCTCGCTGTCGGGGAGGGGCGCCGGGCGCCGAGCTGGCCGGCATCGCTGCTGCAGGCCACCACCCGGGCCAGCGAGGTGGCCGTCGCGCCCGCCCACGGGCTCGTCCTCACCGGCGTGGACTACCCGGAGCCCGCCCGGCTCGCGGCCCGGGCAGCCGAGGCACGCCAGCGGCGGGAACCCGCCTGACCGGCCGCGTGACCGGCCGCGTGACCGGCCGTGTGATCGCGTCGCGGGATGTTGCGCGGATCAGCGGGGCACCCGGTACGTGCCGGCGAGCTTGCGCCGTCGGTAGCGCCGGACCCGATGGGCGGTCAGCAGCGTCAGACCGAGTAGCCCGATGCCGGCACCCACGCCGACGAGTACGACGATCCGGCCCATCGGGTCCTGCTGCTCGGGAAACCGGACATCCTCCAGCCGTGCGGGCGGCGCCGGCGCCGGCGCCGGTCGCGCGGCCTGCTCACCGGGCAGCTGCTTGGTCAGCGCCGCGACCGGGTCCATTACGCCATGACCCAGTGCCTGGCTCGGTCCCGGAGGACCTGCGGGGTGCTGCGCGGTCTGCTCGATGCGCTCGGTCACCTGCCGGGCGGTCAGCTCCGGGTAGCGCTCCCGGATCAGAGCTGCGAGCCCCGCGACGTAGGGCGTCGCGAAGCTGGTGCCCCGGATCGGGAAGCGGTTGCCTTCGGTATCGGCGATCGTGCTGGTGAGGCCACGGCCGGTGGGGTCGAGGGAGATGATGCCGGTCCCGGGCGCGGCGACGTCGACCCAGCTGCCGCGGACGCTGAACGCCGCGGCCAGCCCGGTAGAGGCGTCGGTGGCGCCGACGGCGAGCACGTCGTCGTCGAACCACGCCGGGGAGACGATGGTCCGCACGGTGCCATCGTTCTGCTCGCACTCGCCGCCCGTGTTGGCCGCTGCCACGACGACGACGACGTCGCTTTCCGCGGCGTGGTGCACGGCGGCCTGCAGGTCGCGGTCGGGGATGGTCCCGTCGGCGACCTGGCTGGCCGGGTAGCAGGCCGCCTCCGAGATGTTGATCACTGTCGCGCCGAGTTCGACAGCGTGCACGATCGCACGGGCCATGCTCCGGGTGTCGCCGGCGATCATCGTCTTCGTTCGCCCCGGCCGACCGGGATCTGCGACCTCGACTTCGAAGAAGGTGCTGCCCTGCCTGATCGACAGGATGCGAGCGCCCGGTGACACGCCGACGAAGCCGGTCGACGGGTCGGGGGCCGCGGCGATGATGCCGGCCACGACAGTGCCGTGACCCTCGCAGTCGGACAGGCCCGTCTCTCCGGCGATGTAGTCGCCGCCGTCGGCGAGGCGTCCCCGCAGGCGCGGGTGCGGGTTCACCCCGCTGTCGATCACCGCCACGGTTTGGCCCACCCCGGTGGCGAACTCGTGCGCCTCCCTGATCCGCAGCCGTTGTTGCGGGTCCGGGGTGGCCTCGATGGCGAGCTGCCCCGGGAGGCTGGTGATGCACGGCGCGGCGGCCGGGGGCCCGACCTGTCCCTCCGCGCGGTACGGGAAGGTGGTCGCCTCAGCGGCGCTGGGCCGCTGGCCCGGATCCACCGGTGGGGGTACTTCCACCCCGTTCTGAGCCGAGCCCGACCGTGCCGGGCCGACGAGGCAGAGCAGGACGGTTGCGGCGATCACCGCGGCCCGGCGGCCGGCCCGCATCGGTCGCAACATCGCCCTCTCAACCGGCGCAACGTCTGGTACAGACCCTTCACGGCCAGCGCGAGCGGCGGCATGGCGGCGATGAGTACCACCTGCACGATATCGACCGTGCGAGGCACGTCGTCGCGCAGTGTCCACGAAGCACTCCGACCCGTCACGGATGCCCCCGTGTGTCGGCGGAACCACGCGCCGGGCTCGGGCGCCCCCCGGCCCGTTTTGACCCCGGTGGTCGGGGGCGGGTATCTTCAACCGCTGTTGTGCGGAAGCGCGCGCGGCCTGCCTGCGCGGGTGCGCCCGGTGGGCGCTCACCGCACCGCCCCCCGACGAACGCTGAACAACCCTGACGAACGCTGACGAGGTAGATCCGTGCGCACGTACAGCCCGAAGCCCGGTGAGGTCGATCGCGCCTGGCATGTCATCGACGCCACGGACGTGGTGCTCGGTCGGCTCGCGAACCAAGCCGCGACGCTGCTGCGGGGCAAGCACAAGCCCACGTACGCGCCGCACGTCGACACCGGCGACTTCGTCGTCATCGTCAACGCCGGCAAGGTCTCGCTGTCCGGGAACAAGGGGGATCGCAGCTTCGTCTACCGGCACAGCGGCCGCCCCGGCGGGCTCAAGCAGCGCTCCTTCACCGAGATGCTCGAGCGCCACCCGGAGAGGCTGGTCGAGAAGGCCGTCAAGGGCATGCTGCCCAAGAACAAGCTCGGCCGGGCCATGGCGCGCAAGCTCAAGGTCTATGCCGCACCCGAGCACCCCCACGCCGCGCAGCGGCCGCAGCCGTTCGAGATCACCCAGATCGCCCAATGAGGATGCCAGCACCAGTGAGGACGCCAGAGACACCGTGAGCACTCCCGAGCCCCCGCAGGACGAGAACGAGCAGCTCGCCGACGCTGTCGTCGGCGAGTCCGCAGCCGAGCCGCTGACGGCCGAGCCCGTCGTGGGCGAGTCCGTCGCGCCGACAGCGCCGACGGCGCCGGTCGTCAGGGACCGGCCCGTACAGGCCGTCGGCCGCCGCAAGGAGGCGGTGGTGCGGGTCCGGCTGCTGCCGGGAACCGGCGCCTTCACGCTCAACGGTAAGACGCTCGAGCAGTACTTCCCGAACAAGGTGCACCAGCAGTTGATCCGCGATCCGCTGGTGACCGCGGAGCGCGCCGAGTCCTATGACGTGGTCGGCCTGCTGTCCGGTGGTGGCACCTCCGGCCAGGCCGGTGCGTTGCGCCTGGCCATTGCCCGCGCGCTCGTGGAGCTCGACGCCGACGACCGTCCCACGTTGAAGAAGGCCGGGTTCCTGACCCGGGACGCGCGGGAGAAGGAGCGCAAGAAGTACGGCCTGAAGAAGGCCCGCAAGGCGCCCCAGTACAGCAAGCGCTAGCACGACAGGCCGATGGCCCGGCTGTTCGGCACCGACGGGATCCGGGGTCTCGCCAACCGGGACCTGACGCCCGAGCTGGCGATGTCGCTCGCGGGGGCCGCGGCCAGGGTGCTGGCCGAGCGCGAACGCTCGCGTCGCCCCGTGGTCGTGCTCGGTCGCGACCCGCGTGCCAGCGGCGAGATGCTCGAGGCCGCGATGACCGCCGGGCTGGCCTCGGCGGGGGCCGACGTGCTGCGTGTCGGGGTGTTGCCCACACCGGCCGTCGCTCACCTGGTGGGCGAGCTGGCTGCCGACTTCGGCGTGATGATCTCGGCGTCGCACAACCCGATGCCCGACAACGGCATCAAGCTGTTCGCCGCCGGTGGGCACAAGCTGCCGGACGCGGTGGAGGATGAGATCGGGGCACGGCTCGACGAGCCGGTGACGCGGCCCACCGGCGGCGGCATCGGTCGTGTGCGCGACGTCGGCGACGCGCCGCGGCGCTACATCGACCACCTCGTGGTGGCCACCCCCCACCCGCTGAACGGCCTGCGGATCGTGGTCGACTGCGCGCACGGAGCCGCCTCAGCCGTGGCGCCGGAGGCCTATCGTGGCGCGGGCGCGGAGGTCGTCGCCGTGGCCGCCGCACCCGACGGGCTCAACATCAACGATGGCTGTGGCTCCACCCATCTCGACGGGCTGCGCAAGGCGGTACTCGACCACGGCGCCGATCTCGGCGTGGCGCACGACGGCGATGCGGACCGCTGCCTTGCCGTGGACGCCGCCGGCGAGATCGTCGACGGTGACCAGATCATGGGGGTCCTCGCGGTCGCGATGGCCGAGTCGGGCGAGCTGACCGGCGACACGCTGGTGGCGACCGTGATGAGCAACCTCGGGCTGCACCTGGCGATGCGCGAGCACGGCGTCGCCGTGCTGACCACCGCGGTCGGGGACCGCTACGTGCTCGAGGCGCTGCGCGGCGGCGGGTACTCGCTGGGTGGGGAGCAGTCCGGCCACCTGGTGTTGCCGGCTCACGCCACCACCGGGGACGGTCTGCTGACTGCGCTGCGGTTGATGGCCAGGGTCGCCGTGACCGGATGCACGCTGGCCGAGCTCGCCGGCGTGATGAGCCGGCTGCCGCAGGTGCTGCGCAATGTGCCGGTGCCGGACAGGGCCGCGGCGGTGTCGGACGCCTCGGTGGCCGCCGCGGTGGCCGCCGCGGAGGCCGAACTCGGCGACACCGGGCGGGTGCTGCTGCGCCCGTCGGGCACCGAGTCGCTGGTGCGGGTGATGGTCGAGGCCCCCACTCAGGACGTCGCGGAGGAGGTGGCGCGCCGCGTCGCCGACGTCGTCGCAGCCGTGCGCTGACAGCGCCCTCGCGACGCCGGGCGACGGTCACCCGGTCGGCTGGCCCTCGCCCGCAAGCTGTTGCCGGGCGGCGCCCGGCAGGTCGCCGTCGAGCAGCGCGTCGTGCTCACTGGAACCGGCCAGGTGGTGCAGCAGGAAGGCGGTCAACAGAGCCCGGCTCGTCCGGCGGGTGGCGCCCTCCGGGCTGCCGTCGAGCAGCAGGTCGCTCCAGTGCCTGCCGTGCGTGAAGCCCAGGTGGCTGGCCTTGGGCAGGGTACGCAGCTGCACGGGGCCCGCCCAGGCCTGCGCGACGGGCTCGGCGTGGCCCACCGGCGGCGCGATCCGGTCCTTGCCTGCCGCCAGGTGCAGGGCCGGGACGTCGCAGCGCTTGGCCGCGGCCACGGCGGAGGGCAGCGTCTCGGTCAGTGCGAGCGTGGCCACCGCTCGGCAGCGCGACTCGTCGGCGGCCGCGAGGACGGCGCACCCGCCGCCCATCGAGTGCCCCGCGAGGCCGAGCTTGCCGGGGTTGACGCTGACCTCGCCGTCGCCGAGCCGCACTCCGCTGCACACGTCCAGGGTGGTCCGCAGGTCGGCGGCGTACTGGCGCTGCGAGGACAGCAGCCCGGTCTGCGTGCCCGGGCATGCCGCGACGATGCCCCAGGACGCGAGGTGGCGCAGCAGCTCGTCGTAGCGACGGGTCGGTTGCAGCCACCCGTGCCCGAACGCGACGGCGGGCAGCCCGAGGCCGCGTCGCGGGGAGAAGACCACTCCGGGCAGGCCGACCAGCGCCAGGTCCCCGCGCAGCACCTCGTGCGGCCCGGGACGGGACAACGCTTCGGCCACCCGCTTGGCCCCCTTGTCGCTGCGTGACATGGTCCGTGACCGTACCGCCACCCGGGTCGTGGCGTCGCGCCGGTCCTCGGGCGGTCCGGCGTGGCTCGCGGGTGCCGGTGGCGCCCCGCTACCGTGACGGGCATGTGCGGAATCGTGGGCTACGTGGGCCACCGGCCAGCCCTGGACGTCGTGCTGCAGGGGCTCGGCAGGCTGGAGTACCGCGGATACGACTCGGCGGGCGTGGCCGTCGTCGACGGCTCGGGGAGCCTGTCGGTGGGCCGCAAGGCCGGGCCGCTTGCCAACCTCGCCGCCGAGCTCGACGGATCGGGCCGCGACGGCTTCGTCGGCACCACCGGCATGGGCCACACCCGGTGGGCCACCCACGGTGCTCCTACCGACCGCAACGCCCACCCGCACTCGGATGCCACCGGCGCCGTCGCGGTGGTGCACAACGGGATCATCGAGAACTTCGCACAGCTGCGTGCCGAGCTCGAGGCCAGCGGGGTGGAGCTGACCAGCGAGACCGACACCGAGAGCGCGGCGCATCTCATCGCCAGGCAATACGCGGGCGACCTGGCGGCTGCGGTGCGCGCGGTCTGCCGGCGGCTCGAGGGGGCGTTCACGCTGGTCGTCACCCACGCCGACGAACCGGGCCGCATCGTCGCGGCCCGGCGCTCGTCGCCGCTGGTGGTCGGCGTCGGTGACGGCGAGCACTTCGTGGCCTCCGACGTCGCGGCCTTCATCGAGACCACCCGCGACGCCGTCGAGCTGGGCCAGGACCAGGTCGTCACGATCAGTGCCGACGGCTACACGGTCACCGACTTCCACGGCGACCCCGTGGCCACCCGGTTGTTCCACGTCGACTGGGACCTGTCGGCCGCCGAGAAGGGCGGCCACGACTACTTCATGCTCAAGGAGATCGAGGAACAACCCAGCGCCGTCCGCGACACGCTGCGCGGGCACTTCGTCGACGGTCGGATCGTGCTCGACGAGCAGCGGATGGACACCCAGGAGCTGCGCGACGTGGACAAGGTCTTCGTCGTCGCCTGCGGCACCGCATACCACTCCGGCCTGGTGGCCAAGTACGCCATCGAGCACTGGTGCCGGCTGCCCGTCGAGGCCGAGCTCGCCTCCGAGTTCCGCTACCGCGATCCGGTGCTGGACCGCTCCACGCTGGTCGTCGCGATCTCGCAGTCCGGGGAGACCGCCGACACCCTCGAGGCGGTCCGCCACGCCCGCGAGCAGAAGGCGCGGGTGCTGGCCATCTGCAACACCAACGGGGCGCAGATCCCCCGCGAGTCCGACGCCGTGCTCTACACCCACGCCGGGCCCGAGATCGGGGTGGCGGCCACCAAGACGTTCGTCGCCCAGGTCGTCGCCAACTACCTCGTCGGGCTCGCGCTGGCGCAGGCCCGCGGTACCAAGTACTCCGACGAGATCGCCAGGGAGTTCGCCGAGCTGGAGGCGATGCCCGACGCGGTGGCCGACGTGCTGGGCACGGTGGAGCGGGTCCGCGCGCTGGGTCGCGACATCGCCGGGTCCAAGGCGGTGCTCTTCCTCGGCCGCCACGTGGGCTACCCGGTGGCGCTGGAGGGTGCGCTCAAGCTCAAGGAGCTCGCCTACATGCACGCCGAGGGCTTCGCCGCGGGCGAGCTCAAGCACGGCCCGATCGCGCTGCTCGAGGAGGGGCTGCCGGTGGTCGTGGTGATGCCCTCGCCCAAGGGCCGCGGCGTGCTGCACTCCAAGCTGCTGTCCAACATCCAGGAGATCCGGGCTCGCGGCGCGCGCACCATCGTCGTGGCCGAGGAGGGCGACGACACGGTCCGGCCCTACGCGTCGCACCTGCTGGAGGTGCCCGCGGTGCCGACGCTGCTGCAGCCGCTGGTCTCCACCGTCCCGTTGCAGGTGCTCGCGGCCGAGATCGCCCGGGCGCGCGGCTTCGACGTGGACCGCCCGCGCAATCTCGCCAAGTCCGTCACCGTCGAATGACCGGAGTGTCCGCAGCTCCCGTACGGTGTGTCCGCAGCTCCCGTACGGTGTGTCGGCGGCTTTCGGACGGTGCGTGCGCCGGGGCCGGACAGGCGCGACGGTGATCGCCGGGGTCGGCACCGACATCGTCGGCGTGGTGCGCTTCGAGCACGCTGTGACGCGCACCCCCGGGGTGCTGCCCCGGGTCTTCACCGAGGCCGAGCGGGTCACCCGCTCCGGAGCGCCACGGCGCCCTCGCTCGCTGGCGGCCCGGTTCGCCGCGAAGGAGGCGGCGGCGAAGGCGCTGGGCGTGCCGCGGGGCTGGGGATGGCACGACACCGAGGTGGTCGCCGGCCCGAACGGGCGGCCGCTGCTGCGGGTCACCGGGTCGCTCGGGCGTGCCGCCGAGCAGCAGGGCGTGACGGCGTGGCACGTGTCCCTGACCCACGATGCCGACCTCGCGGCTGCGATCGTGGTCGCCGAAGTGTCGTGAGTGGCGATACGAGTGATGGTTCGTATCGCCACTCACGGGGCCGACCGGAGGGAGGCCGCGTGAACGGGGCGTGGAGCGTCGAGCGGGCGCGTGCCGCCGAGAACGTGGTGCTCGCGCGGACCCCGGAGGGCGTGCTGATGCGCCACGCCGCGTTCGGGCTGGCCACCGTCGCCGCCCGGATGCTGTCCGCGCGCACCGGCGGGGTGGCCGGACGGCGGGTCACGCTGCTGGTCGGAGCCGGCAACAACGGCGGGGACGCGCTGTGGGCCGGGGCGTTCCTGCGCCGCCGCGGAGCCGCCGTCAGCGCCGTGCTGCTGGCTCCCGACCGGGCACACCCGGACGGGCTCGCCGCGCTGCGCCGGGCAGGCGGCCGCAGCTGCGAGGTGCTGCCCGGCCGAGCTGATCTGGTCATCGACGGCATCGTCGGCCTGTCGGCCCGCGGGGCGTTGCGCCCGGCCGCGGCGGCGCTCGTCGAGGCCGTCACCGCTCCGATCCTCGCCGTCGACCTGCCTTCGGGTGTCGACCCGGACACCGGCGCGGTCGACGGTCCCGCCGTCACCGCGAGCGCCACCGTCACCTTCGGCGCACGCAAGCCGGTGCACGTGCTCAACCCCGAGCGGTGCGGCGAGGTGCACCTCGTCGACATCGGTATCGGCGGTGAGCTCGGCGAGCCCGACATCGGGGTCCTGACCCCCGAGGAGGTCGGCGCCTGCTGGCCCGTGCCCGGCCGCGCCAGTGACAAGTACACCCAGGGCGTGACGGGCGTCGCCGCCGGTTCGGCGAAGTACCCCGGTGCCGCGGTGCTGGCCACGGGTGGGGCGGTAGTGGCCACCTCCGGGATGGTGCGGTTCGCGGGCAGCGCGGCCGAGGCGGTCGGCACCCGCTGGCCCGAGGTGATCGTCACCGGCTCGGTGACCGACGCGGGCCGGGTGCAGGCCTGGGTGGTCGGCCCGGGTATCGGGACCGCGACCGCGGGCCGCGACGTGCTGCGCCACGTGCTCGGTGACGGCGTGCCGGTCTGCGCGGACGCCGACGCGCTCACCCTGCTGGCCCAGCACCCCGAGCTGGCCGACGCCCGCGACCCCGACGTCGCGCTGGTGCTGACCCCGCACGACCGGGAGTTCGCGCGGCTGACCGGTTCCGAGCCCGGCGCGGACCGGGTGGGCGCCGCGCGGGACGCCGCCCGGCGTTACGGCGCGGTGCTGCTGCTCAAGGGCAACACCACGATCGTCGCCGCTCCCGACGGCCGGGTGCTCGTCAACCCCGCTCGGTCGGCGTGGCCTGCCACCGCCGGCTCCGGCGACGTCCTCTCCGGCGTCGTCGGGGCGCTGCTCGCGGCCGGCCTGGACCCGGCCACCGCGGCCGCGGCGGCGGTGCACGCCCACGAGCTCGCCGCGGATCTCGCGGCGCGAGGCGCGCCGGCCCCGGCGTCGACGCTGGCCACCGGGTTGACCGAGGCGATCCGGGCGCTGCGCACCGGGCGGGTGCGAGGATGGCGGCGATGAATGCACCCCGTGCCGAGACGGTCATCGACCTCGACGCCGTGCGCCACAACGTCGGGATCCTCGCCGGGCGGGCCGCGGCATCGGGGGCGGGCACCATCGTCGTGGTCAAGGCCGACGGTTACGGCCACGGTGCTGTCGACGTCGCCACCGCGGCGCTGCAGGCCGGTGCGACCGACCTCGGCGTGTGCAGCGTCGCGGAGGCACTCGCGCTGCGCGACGGTGGTATCGACGCGCCGGTGCTGGCGTGGCTGCACGTCCCGACCGAGGACCTGACGCCCGCCGTCGCCGCCGGTGTCGACATCGGGGTGTACTCGACGGCGCAGCTCGCCGCCGCCGCCCGAGCCGCCGTGGCCACCGGCCGTACGGCCCGGGTGCACCTCAAGGCCGATACCGGGCTCAGCTGCGGCGGGACCGGCCCCGCCGGTTGGACGGAGCTGGTCACCGCTGCCGCGGCCGCCCCGGACGTCGAGGTCCGGGCGATCTGGTCGCACCTGGCGCATGCCGACGACCCGGGCCACCCCGTCATCGAGGCGCAGGTCTCCCGGTTCGGTGAGGCGTACCGGGTGGCACGCGAGGCCGGATTGCGTCCGCTGCGCCACCTGGCCAACTCCGCGGCCACCCTGACCCGCCCCGACCTGCACTTCGACCTGGTCCGGCCCGGCATCGCGGTCTACGGGCTGTCGCCGGTGCCCGGCGAAGGTCATGGCCTGCGCCCGGCGATGACGTTGCGCTCGCAGGTCGCGCTGCTCAAGCGGGTCCCGGCCGGGGAAGGTGTGTCCTACGGGCACGTCTGGACGACCCCGCGCGAGACCACGCTGGCGCTGGTGCCGGCCGGGTACGCCGACGGCATCCCGAGGGTGCTCACCGGCCGCCTCGACGTCTGGCTGGCGGGCCGGCGCCGCCCGGTGGTGGGCCGGGTCCGGATGGACCAGGTGATGGTCGACTGCGGTGACGACCTGGTCGCCGAGGGCGACGAGGTGGTCTTCTTCGGCACCGGCGAGCGGGGCGAGCCGACCGCAGCCGAGTGGGCCGACAAGCTCGACACCATCCACTACGAGGTGGTGGCGGGGATGGTCCGCCCCCGGCTGACCCGGACCGTGCTCGGCCGCCGTGGCGTGCCCGCCGGGGCGGCCGGATGAGGCAGGTCTGGAAGGTCGCCGGCTGGATCGGCGGTGCGCTGGGTACCTCCGCGGCCGTGGCGACAGCGGCGCAGCGCACCCGCATCGCCCGGCAGCGCCGCGAGGGGGGCACGCGGGAGCTCAGTGAGCTGCCGCTGGGCCGTGAATCGACCGTCACCGCGGACGACGGCGTGCCGCTGTCGGTCGAGCAGGTCGATCCCGCCGACGGCGGCGAGCCGGAGCTGTCCGTGGTGCTCGTGCACGGCTACACGCTGGACCGGCGGTCCTGGTATTTCCAGCGCCGCGACCTCGCGACGTCGCAAGCGCCCCGCGTGCGCCAGGTGCTCTACGACCAGCGCAGCCACGGGCGGTCGGGTCGCGCGCCCCGCCGGACCTGCACCATCGACCAACTCGCACACGATCTCGACTCGGTGATCCGCGCGGTCGCGCCCACCGGCCCGGTCGTGCTGCTCGGACACTCCATGGGCGGCATGACGATCATGGCGCTCGCCGAGGGCCACCCGGAACTGTTCGCCGAGCGGATCTGCGGTGTCGCGCTGCTGAACACCTCGGCCGGGGAGATCGGCAGTTCCGGGCTGCCGCGTCCGTTCCTGTCCCGGTACAACCCCGTGATGGTGGTGGCCGGGCAGGTGGCGGCATGGCAGCCGACCGTGGTGGAGCGCGGCCGGGCGCTCGGAAATCAGCTGCTGTGGGGGCTGGTCCGTCGGTTCGCCTTCGCCGACCCCACGGTGAGCACGGAGCTGGTCGACCTGGTGGACTCGATGATCGGCGCCACCCCCGTCGAGGTCATGACGGACTTCCTGAAGACGCTGGGCGCCCACGACCGTTACTCCGCGCTGGCCGGGCTGCGTCACGTCGAGGTGCTGGTGCTCGGCGCGGAGGCCGACTTGATGATCCCCTACCAGCATTCCGAGGCGATCGCCGCGCTGCTGCCCGACGCCGAACTGGTCTGCGTGCCGGGCGCCGGGCACATGGCGATGCTGGAGCGACCGGAGTTCGTCACCGAGACCGTGCGGGGGCTGGTGTCGCGGTGCGTGGCCCGCGAGTCACGGCGGCGCCGCGCATGACCGTCACGGTCGAGTTGCCGTGTCCCGCCGACACCGAGGAGCTGGGGCGGGTACTCGGGACCCGGTTGCTCGCCGGCGACCTGGTCGTGCTCGCCGGCCCGCTCGGGGCCGGCAAGACCGTGCTGGCCCGCGGGATCGGCGATGGGCTCGGGGTGCGGGGGCCGGTCACCTCGCCGACGTTCGTCATCGCCAGGGAGCACGCGCCGGGCCCGCGAGGCGTGCCGCTGCTGCACGTCGACGCCTACCGCATCGGCGGGCTCGACGAGCTCGACGACCTCGATCTCGACACCGACCTGCTCGACGCCGCGGTCGTCGTCGAATGGGGGCAGGGGTTGGCCGAGCGACTGGCCGAGGAGCACCTGCTCGTGCGGCTGACCCGGCGTGACGACGACGTGCGCCTCGCGGAGCTGACGGGCCCGCCGCGGCTGCTGCCGCCACGCGGCCCGTGACTGTTCTCCGGTGCCGGGGCGCCGGGGAACACGCACGACCACGCGCGCTAGCGTGCAGTCCGTGCTGGTGCTGGCGATCGACACGGCGACGCCCGCGGTGACCGCCGGGCTGCTGCGGCTGCCCGGCGACGGTCCGCCGGAGCTGCTCGCGCGCCGGGTGACGGTCGACAACCGGGCGCACGCCGAGCTGCTGACACCGTCGATCCGCGCGGTGCTCGCGGAGGCCGGAGTGGCCGCGGCCGATCTCGACGCGGTGGTATGCGGCGCGGGGCCCGGCCCGTTCACCGGCCTGCGGGTGGGAATGGTCACCGCGGCGGCCTTCGCCGACGGGCTCGGCATCCCGGTGCACCCCGTCTGCAGCCTGGACGCGATCGCGCACGAGGCGGTCGGCCCCGTGCTCGTGGCCACCGATGCCCGTCGTCGCGAGGTGTACTGGGCGCGCTACGACGCCGCCGGTGCCAGGGTCGACGGGCCGCACGTGGCGCGACCCGCCGGTGTACCGGCCGGCGGGGCGGTCCGGGCCGCGGGTGCGGCGGCCGCCATGCTGGGGCTGCCGGTGGTGGCGCCCGAGTACCCGGGTCCGGTCGGGCTGGTCGCCGTCGTCGCCGCCGAGCTGCGGCGTGGCGCGCCGCCCGCGGCGCTGACCCCGCTGTACCTGCGTCGCCCCGACGCCGTCGAACCCGGCGCGCGCAAGCGGGTGACCCCGGCATGACGCCCCGGATCGAGCCGCTGCGCTCCGAGGATGCGCCGCGCTGCGCCGAGCTGGAACGCGCGCTGTTCGCCGGCGACGACCCGTGGACTGAACGGGCGTTCGTCGAAGTGCTGGCCGCCGGGTACCGCTACTTCGCCGCGCGCGACGACGGCACGCTGGTCGGCTACGCCGGGATCGCCGTGCTGGGCCCGGAGGCCGAGGTGCACACCCTGGCCGTCGATCCGGCGCACCAGGGTCGGGGCATCGGGCGCGCGCTGCTGCGGGAGCTGCTCGTGCATGCCGGGGATGCGACCGTGTTCCTGGAGGTGCGCACCGACAACGACGCGGCGATCGCGCTCTACCGCAGCGAGGGCTTCACCGTGGTGGGCACCCGGCGCGGCTACTACCGTCCGAGCGGGGCGGACGCATTCACGATGCGGTCCCGGCGGGCCGAGAGGATGCCGGCATGAGCGCCGGCCGGGGTCGAGGCATCGACGCGAGACCTGCTGGCCAGGGTCGAGGCATCGACGCGAGACCTGCTGGCCAGGGTCGAGGCATCGACACCGCCGTCGTGCTGGGCATCGAGACCTCCTGCGACGAGACCGGTGTCGGGATCGTCGCGCTGGCAGCTGACGGGGCCGTGACCCTGCTCGCCGACGAGATCGCGTCCAGTGTGGATGACCACGCGCGCTTCGGCGGAGTGGTGCCGGAGGTGGCCTCCCGGGCGCACCTGCAGGCGATGGTGCCCGCCGTGCGGCGCGCACTGCGCACCGCGGGCGTGGCGGCATCCGATGTGGACGCGGTCGCGGTGACGGCGGGGCCGGGGCTGGCCGGGGCGCTGCTCGTCGGGGTGGCTGCCGCAAAGGCCTACGCGGCAGCGTGGGACGTCCCGCTCTACGGGGTCAACCACCTCGCCGCGCACGTGGCGGTCGACACCGTCGAGCACGGGCCGCTGCCGCCGGCGCTGGCGCTGCTGGTCTCCGGCGGGCACTCCAGCCTGCTGCAGGTCAGTTCGGTGGCCGAGCCGATGGACCCGGTGGGCGCGACGATCGACGACGCCGCGGGGGAGGCGTTCGACAAGGTCGCCCGGCTGCTCGGGTTGGGCTTTCCCGGCGGGCCATACATAGACAACGCTGCCCGCGCCGGCGATGCGGGGTCGGTGTGGTTCCCGCGTGGGCTGACCGGGCCGCGCGACGCCCGCTACGACTTCTCGTTCGCCGGGCTCAAGACCGCCGTCGCGCGCCACGTCGAGGCTCTCGAGCGGGAGGGCACGCCCGTCCCCATCGCCGATGTCGCGGCCGCGTTCCAGGAGGCCGTGGCAGACGTGCTCACCGCCAAGGCGCTGCGCGCCGCCGCCGACCGCGGCATCGAGACGCTGCTCATCGGCGGTGGAGTCGCGGCGAACAGCCGGTTGCGGGCGCTCGCCGAGCGGCGCTGTGCCGCAGCCGGGGTGCGGTTGCGGGTCCCGCGGCCGCGGCTGTGCACCGATAACGGGGCGATGGTCGCCGCGCTCGGCGCCCACCTGCTCCATGCGGGGGCGGTGCCCTCCGACCTGGGCATCCCGGCCGAACCCGCGCTCGCTGTCACCACCCCGCTGGTGTGACCGTCCCGGCAGCGCTCGACGGGCGCACGATCGGCGATACGACGGGTGCGACCCACCGTGGGTGGGGCCGGTGGGAGGCGCTGCGCGGGGCCGGTGTTGAGCGCTGGCAGTCACCTGAGTAGAGTGCTAGTTGGCACTCGGGTAAGTCGAGTGCCAACGGCGCCAGGCCGCCTCGGCACCCGCGACGGCGGGGTGGCAGGAGCCTACACATGTCACTGCAATTCGCTGACAACCTGCCAACGCTTCCAGGCCCCAGAAGGTGGAGGTCACACCGTGGCGAGCGTGAACATCAAGCCGCTCGAGGACAAGATCGTCGTCCAGACGAGCGAGGCCGAGACGACCACCGCGTCCGGCATCGTCATTCCCGATACCGCCAAAGAGAAGCCCCAGGAGGGCAAGGTACTGGCGGTCGGTCCCGGCCGTGTCGACGACAACGGCAACCGCGTCCCGATGGACGTGGCTGACGGCGACGTCGTCATCTACTCCAAGTACGGCGGTACCGAGATCAAGTACAACGGCGAGGAGTACCTGATCCTCTCCGCGCGCGACGTGCTGGCGGTCGTCAACTGACGATGGCCGCAAGCTGGTGACCGCCCCGGCGCCCCCATGGATCAACGGGGTCGCCGGGGCGGCCACGCAACGGTCGCATTTCCGGGCCCCTGCCGGGGCCCTTCGAAGACATACGTGAGGAAGGCAGTCAATGCCCAAGCAGATCACGTTCGACGAGACCGCGCGCCGCGCGCTGGAGCGGGGTGTCGACCATCTCGCCGACGCGGTCAAGATCACTCTGGGCCCGCGCGGCCGGCACGTGGTGCTGGACAAGAAGTTCGGCGGGCCGACGATCACCAACGACGGCGTGACGATCGCTCGCGAGATCGAGCTCGAGGACCCCTACGAGGATCTCGGTGCCCAGCTCGCCAAGAGCGTCGCCACGAAGACGAACGACGTCGCCGGTGACGGGACGACCACGGCCACCGTGCTCGCCCAGGCAATGGTCCGCGAGGGCCTGCGCAACGTCGCCGCGGGCGCCAACCCGACCGAGCTCGGCCACGGCATCTCCGCGGCCGCGGAGGCGGTCGCCGAGGCGCTCAAGACCAAGGCCACCCCGGTCAAGGGGCAGGACGAGATCGCCCAGGTCGGCACGGTCTCCTCCCGCGACGAGACGATCGGTGCGCTCGTCGGCGAGGCGATGACCAAGGTCGGTGAGGACGGTGTGATCACCGTCGAGGAGTCCTCCACGCTGGCCACCGAGCTGGAGATCACCGAGGGTGTCGCGTTCGACAAGGGTTACATCTCGCCCTACTTCGTGACCGACTCCGAGCGCATGGAGGCGGTGCTCGAGGGCGCGTACGTCCTGCTGCACCGGGACAAGATCTCCTCGATCCACGACCTGCTCCCACTGCTGGAGGGGATCGGCCAGGACGGCAAGCCGCTGTTCATCGTCGCCGAGGATCTCGAGGGTGAGGCGCTGTCCACCCTGGTGGTCAACGCCATCCGCAAGACCATCTCGGTCGTCGCCGTCAAGGCACCCTTCTTCGGTGACCGGCGCAAGGCGTTCCTCGACGACCTCGCCACCGTCACGGGGGCGCAGGTCATCAACCCCGAGATCGGCCTCAAGCTGTCCGAGTGCGGCACCGAGGTGCTCGGCAGCGCCCGCCGCATCGTGGTCACCAAGGACTCCACCACCCTCGTCGACGGTGGCGGTGACCAGTCCGAGGTCGACGCGCGGGCGGCACAGCTGCGCCGCGAGATCGAGAACAGCGACTCCGACTGGGACCGCGAGAAGTTGCAGGAGCGGCTTGCGAAGCTCGCCGGTGGCGTCGCTGTGATCAAGGTCGGAGCAGCGACCGAGACCGAGCTCAAGGAGCGCAAGGCCCGTATCGAGGACGCGGTGTCGGCCACCCGCGCGGCGGTCGAGGAAGGCATCGTGCCGGGTGGCGGTGCCGCCCTGCTGCACGCCGCAGAATCGGTCGGCACCCTGGGCCTGTCCGGCGATGCCGCCACCGGCGCGGCTCTCGTCCGCAAGGCCTGCGCGGCGCCGCTGCACTGGATCGCGGCCAACGCCGGCTTCGAGGGTGCCGTGGTGACCGCCAAGGTCCGCGAGCAGGAGTGGGGCCACGGCTTCGACGCCGAGTCCGAGACCTACGGCGACCTGGTCGCGGCCGGGGTCATCGACCCGGTCAAGGTCACCCGCTCGGCCATCGTCAACGCCGCCTCGATCGCCTCGATGGTGCTGACGACCGAGAGCGCGGTGGTGGACAAGCCCGTGGAGGAGGAGCCGCCCGCCGCCGGCGGTGGTGGTCACGGCCACGGCCACGGCCACTGAGCTCCGGCGCCTGCCCACACGCGAAGGTGCCGTTCACTGCGCCGGGCGCAGTGAACGGCACCTTCGCTGCATTTTGGCTACTTTGGGTAGTCGACGCCGTTGAGCCGAACGAGTGGATTTTCGTACCGTTTCCCGCCTTCGACCGTTCACCGGGTGGTGTGGTGTTCAGGATCCGCAGGAAGTGACGGGTGATCGTCTGACCACATACAGTGACGACAACACGGCGAAATTACGGTACTCCCGTTGCTCGCTCACTCTCGGTACCCTCAGGTTTGCTCCACCTCGGTGACGGCGTCCGTTCGGACCAGTGTCCCTGGCGCACTCGGCGGAATTTCCACCGAATCGTGTCAAGGTTCGACACCAGGCGACCGATAGGGGAGGAGGAACGTCACTCGGCTGCAGGAAGGAGCCTCCGTGACCGCGGTTCTCATCTGCGATGACCGGAGAAGCGTCCGGGAGGGACTCACCCGCGTGATGTCCGCTGTCCCCGGGGTCGCTCGAATCGATTGCGTGGCCCACGGGGACGAGTTGCTCGCGCGCTTCTCCAGGCAGCCGGTCGACGTCGTCCTCGTCGGTACCCAGCGTGCGGTACCCACGGGTGTCGAGGCCACCCGACGCCTCGTGTCCGCGCATCCGCAGGCCAACGTGATCGTGTTCGGTGCGCCGGACGACGCGGGCAGCATCGCCGCCGCCATCGCCGGGGGCGCCCGGGGCTACCTCCGCTGGGACGCCTCCCGCCCGGAACTCGTCGCTGCGCTCGCCCACACGCTCGCGAGCACGTCCGTGCCCGCTCCGCGCGCCCCGTCCGACCCGGGCGTGCAGCTGACCGAGCGGGAGTTGCAGGTGCTGCGGGGTATGAGCCAGGGCAAGAGCAACGGGCAGATCGGCCGCGAGCTCTATCTCTCCGAGGACACCGTCAAGACGCATGCCCGGCGGCTGTTCCGTAAGCTCGGGGTGCGAGACCGTGCCCAGGCCGTGGCGCACGGTTTCCGGCGCGGGCTGGTTGCGTGATGTCTCCGGGCTTGAACCCGATCGGTTGATGTCTGGACCGTCCTGTTACAACCCGGCAACTTCACGTTCCGCGACCGACGGTTCGCCCACTAGGGTGTGCCCGGGAGAGTGCCTCTCGGGAGGGTGATCGGTTGACCGGGGTGGCGGACAGTCAATCACCGGCCGAGCGTCAGCTCGGCCGGTCCTTCGACGTAACGCTGGGGCTACCTGCTGCGATGACCAAAGCGGGGGACGAGTTCGACGTCCTCGTGACGGCGGCCGTCGGAGGCGAGCGCAATGCGATGGAGCGCCTACTGGCCGCGATCCGTCCCCTCGTGGTGCGGTACTGCCGCGCCCGTGTCGGACGGCAGGAAAGGACGTCCGCGTCAGCGGACGACGTGGCCCAGGAGGTGTGTGTCGCCGTGATCACGGCGCTACCCGGCTACCGGGACCAGGGACGGCCCTTCCTCGCCTTCGTCTACGGGATCGCCGCTCACAAGGTCGCCGACGCGCATCGCTCCGCATCCCGCAACCGTGCCGATCCGGTAGCCGACGTTCCGGACCTACCCGTACTCGGGGACGGGCCGGAGCAGCGGGTCATGCACGGCGAGCTGAACAATCGGATGGCCCGGTTGCTGACCCTGCTACCCGCCAAGCAGCGGGAGATCCTGGTCCTGCGCGTGGTCGAGGGGTACTCGGCGGAGGACACCGCCGACATGGTGGGTTCCACGCCCGGTGCGGTCCGGGTGGCGCAACACCGGGCGCTGGCCCGGCTGCGCAAGGTGCTGTCTTCGGAGGAGGTGGTCTGACGTGTCCGATCGTGACGACGAGGTACGCCGTGGCCACCCCGGCGGGCAGGACGATCCGACGCGGGACGGGCGAGCCCACGACGAGCACGCCCCGGACGAGCCGTCGCTCGAGTCGCAGACATCCCCGGTGGACCTGGCAGCCGTGCGCGCCGACGACGCGCTGCTCGATGCGCTGTCCAAGGCCGACCCCAGCTCAGCCGCCGGCGAACGGCTGGCCGGCGTGCTGCTCGAATGGCGGCGCGACGTCGAAGCCGAGCCCATCGGCGAGCTCGTCGACACCGACACCGCACTCGATCTGGTGGCCCGCAGCCGTCGTCCGGCACCGCGCCGCAGCAACCCGGTGCTGGTGCCGTTCGCCGCCGCGGCCGCACTGCTGGTGATCGCCTTCTCCGGCGTGGGGCTGGCCGCCAAGTCCGCCGACATGGGGGACCCGCTGTGGGGCGTCACCCGGGTGCTCTACGACGAGCACGCCCGCTCGGTGGAGGCCGCGACGGCGGCCCGGACCGAGCTGGGACGTGCCGGCGCCGCCCTGGAGCTGGGCAGTCCCGCCGAGGCCGCAGCCCATCTCGACCGCGCCCGGCGCAACCTCGACGAGGTGGCCGAGGCACAAGGGCACGACGACCTGGTCCGGCGCCACGAGGTGCTGTTCAGCCGGCTCGAAGGCAAACCCGACGACGACCAGTCGGCTGGGCCTCCGGCCGTACCCCCGGCCGAGAGCAGCAGCCCGGATCCGTCGACTTCGACCGACAACAGCGATGTCGTCAAGCAGGACCAGCCCTCGCCGACCACACCGTCGGAGCCGGATACGAGCACCAGCCAGCCGTCGGAACCGAGCACCGAGCCGTCCACCCCGATGGGCCAACCGCCCGACGACGGGAGCCAGACGGGGGCGTCGCCGACACCGAGTGGCAGGTCGGCGCCCGATCCGGCGGAGAGCGGGACGCTGAACACCGGCGCGCCCGAGGGCACGTCACCGGTGGCGGAGGATCCGTCACCCGCGCCGAGCACCTGAACCTCGGCGGGAGCGGTCAGCTCCCGGTGTCCTCGGCGAGCACGGCATCGGCGTAGCCGCGGCAGTAGTCCCAGCTGACGTAGGCGGCGGGATCGGGTTGGTAGGCGGGTTCGTGCGGCCGCATCCGCCCGGCGTCGAGCAGCTGTTGCAGGCTCGACCGCAGCATCTCCCAGTCGTGGTAGTGCTGCTCGTCGCAGTCCGGGCACTCCACGACGATGCCGCGGATGCCACGGGGCGCCAGCAGCGCCTGGTAGACGGCCAGATCGGTGAGGTCGGCTACCAGGCTGGCTCGCTCCTCGTCGTCGAGCGGATCGTCGGCCCCGCTGTCGTCGAGTGCCTCCAGCGCGCGGGCCGGGTCGTCGGAGTCCTGTGAGAAGGGGTCGGGGGGCAGCGCATCGTGTGGCACGGTCGCGACGGTACCGGCCCATCCGCCGCCGTGCCGACGGATACCATGGAAGTCTTCGCCACCCATGGACGTTTCCGCACCGGCACCCGTCACACGACCCATCCGTAGCCCCCGAGGAAGGCCGTCCCTTCGCATGACCAGTGAGCTCGTCGCTGCCGGCATCCCGTCGAAGTTCGCGCTGCTCGGCCTCACCTTCGACGACGTGCTGCTGCTGCCCGCGGAGTCCGACGTCATCCCGGGTGAGGCGGATACCTCCACGCGACTGTCACGAAACGTCATCCTGCGGGTACCGCTGGTGTCGTCGGCGATGGACACCGTCACCGAGGCCAGGATGGCGATCGCGATGGCCCGCCAGGGCGGCATGGGCGTGCTGCACCGCAATCTGCCCGTAGAGGACCAGGCCGCGCAGGTGGAGGTCGTCAAGCGCTCCGAGGCCGGCATGGTGACCGACCCCGTGACCTGCTCGCCGGACGACACCCTCGCCGACGTCGACGCCCTGTGCGCGCGCTACCGCATCTCCGGCGTCCCGGTGACCGACCCGGACGGCGTGCTGGTCGGGATCATCACCAATCGCGACATGCGCTTCGAGGCCGACCACGACAAGCGGGTCAGCGACGTGATGACGACCCCACCGCTGATCACCGCGCAGGTCGGGGTGACCGCCGAGGCCGCCCTCGGGCTGCTGCGCCGTCACAAGGTGGAGAAGCTGCCCATCGTCGACGGCGGCGGCTTGCTGCGCGGGCTGATCACCGTCAAGGACTTCGTCAAGACCGAGCAGTACCCGCTGGCCACCAAGGACCCGGACGGACGGTTGCTCGTCGGCGCGGCCGTCGGGGTGGGCGAGGACGCCAAGCAGCGTGCCCAGCACCTCGTCGACGCCGGTGTCGACGTGCTGGTCGTCGACACCGCGCACGGTCACTCCCGGGCCGTGCTCGAGATGGTCGCGCGTCTCAAGGCCGAGGTCGGCGACACCGTCGACGTCGTCGGTGGCAACGTCGGTACCCGGGTCGGGGCGCAGGCGATGGTGGATGCCGGCGCCGACGCCGTGAAGGTCGGTGTCGGGCCGGGCTCGATCTGCACCACGCGCGTGGTCGCAGGTGTCGGCGTGCCGCAGATCAGCGCGATCTACGAGGCCGACCTGGCCTGCCGGCCGGCCGGGGTACCCGTGATCGGTGACGGTGGCATCCAGCATTCCGGCGACATCGCCAAGGCGATCGCGGCCGGTGCCAGCACGGTGATGCTGGGCGGCCTGCTCGGCGGGACCGCCGAGGCGCCGGGCGAGCTGGTCCTGGTCAACGGCAAGCAGTTCAAGACCTACCGCGGCATGGGCTCGCTGGGCGCGATGTCGACCCGTCCCGAGGACCGCTCGTACTCGAAGGACCGCTACTTTCAGGACGACGTGCTCTCCGACGACAAGCTCGTGCCGGAGGGCATCGAGGGCAGGGTGCCGTTCCGCGGCTCGCTGGCGTTGGTCGCCCACCAGCTCGCCGGCGGCCTACGGGCGGCGATGGGCTACGCCGGCGCGTCGACCATCCCCGGGCTGCAGCACGCGCAGCTGGTGCGGATCACCGCCGCGGGCCTCAAGGAGAGCCACCCGCACGACATCACGATGACCGTCGAGGCGCCCAACTACACCACCCGCTGACCTTCGCGGCCGCGACGGCCGGGACAATCACCGATCGTGCGAGATCTGGTGGAGATCGGGATGGGCCGGACCGCGCGGCGGGCCTACGACTTCGACGACGTCGAGATCGTGCCGTCGCGGCGCACCCGAACCTCCCGGGACGTGTCGACCGCATGGCAGATCGACGCCTACCGGTTCGAGATCCCGCTGGTGACCCACCCCACCGACGCGGTCGTCTCGCCCGCGGTGGCGGTGCGGATCGGTGAGCTGGGCGGACTCGGCGTGCTCAATGCGGAGGGGCTGTGGGCGCGGCACGCCAACGTCGACGAACTGCTGTTCCGGCTTGCCACCACGGCCGACCAGGCCGACCCCTCGACCGCGGTCCGGATGCTGCAGCAGTGGCACTCCGCCCCGTTGCGGGTCGACCTGCTCAGCGAGGCCATCAAACAGGTCGCCGAGGCGGGTGTGACGGTGGCGGCGCGGGTCAGCCCGCAGCGCGCCCGGGAGCTGACGCCGGACCTCATCGCGGCCGGTGTCGAGGTCCTCATCGTGCAAGGCACGATCATCTCCGCGGAGCACGTCTCGCGCACCGCGGTCGGCGGCACGGCTCCGCTGAACCTCAAGGAGTTCATCGCCGAGCTGGACGTGCCGGTGATCGCCGGTGGCGTGGGCGACTACCGCACCGCCATGCACCTGATGCGCACCGGCGCGGCCGGGGTGATCGTCGGCTACGGGGCGGGGCGGGCCACCTCCACCGGCGACGTGCTGGGCATCGGGGTGCCGATGGCCACCGCCGTGGTCGACGCGGCCGCGGCCCGTCGCGATTACCTCGACGAGACCGGTGGGCGCTACGTGCACGTGATCGCCGACGGTGGCGTGAGCACCAGCGGGGACGTGGCCCGCGCGATCGCCTGCGGCGCCGACGCGGTGATGCTCGGTGAGCCACTGGCCCGCGCGGCCGAGGCCCCGGGCAACGGGTGGTACTGGACCTCGGCGGCCGCGCACCCGTCGGTGCCGCGGAGCTGGATCGAACTCGCCGAGGAGGCCTCGGTCGGTCTCGACACCCTGCTGTTCGGTCCGTCGGCCGACCCCAGCGGCGCGGTGAACCTCTTCGGCGCGCTGCGACGCTCGATGGCCAAGACGGGCTACTCGGATCTCAAGGAGTTCCAGAAGGTCGGCCTGTCCGTTCGGTCCTGATGCGGATCCGCGCCCGCGCGACGCTGCGGGCGCGGTTGCGGCCGCGTGTCCGCCCCGGAGCCGAGTGTCGGCCTCGGGACTGCCCGTCAGTACTTCGGGCTGCGTACACCGATGGCCGTGGCCTACGGCACCTGACGTAGTGCCGGAACCGTCCCGAAGCTGACGACGCGCCCATGTCGCACCAGCGACGGTGGGCGACGTGCGAACAGCGACATCGGCCGACCGTGACCTCCCGGCCCTGTCCGGGCTGCTCGCGGCCGTGGTGTTCATCGGTGGCCTTCCACTGACCGGGATGCTCGCCACGGGCGAGATCCCCCGGCCGGACGCGCCCACCGTCGAGACGGCGCGCTACTTCCTCGCCAACGGCGACCTCGCCGCGCTGGACGCGCTGGTGCATTCGACCGCCGCCCTGCTGCTCGTGGTGTTCACGGGCTCGCTGGCCGCCCTGGTACGCCGCGTCGAGCCCCGACCGTCGGGCCTGGCCGAGGTGGCGCTCGGCGCCGGGGTGCTCGCCGCCGCCTTTCTTACCGTCTCGGCGCTGCTGGGCGGCACGCTGGGCGCCGAGCAGATCACCGGCAGCCCCGCGACCGTCGGCGCGCTGCGGCAGCTGAGCTTCTTCCTCGGCGGCGCCGGGCACACCGCCTTCCTCGGGATGCTGGTCGGTGCGGCCTCGCTCGCAGCCGCCCGGGCGAACGCGCTGCCCCGATGGCTGACCACCGCCGGGCTGGTCTCCGCGATCGCCTCGATCCTGTCGCTGCTCTCGCTCGTCCTCGCCCCGACGCTGCTGTTCATCCCGGTCGGGCGTTTCTCCGCGCTGCTGGTCATCGCCGCTGCCAGCGTGCTGCTGGCCACCGGCCGGACCGGCCAGGGCCGCGCCGCCGGTACGGGTGCCTCGGTGGCCGGTGGCCTGGGGGTCGTCGTGCTCGCGTTCGCGATCACCGTCTTCATCTAGCGGGTGTCCTGTGGACGGGTGACACTCAGTTACCCTTCAGTAGGGGTTACCGGCGGTACGAGGAGGTCCGGGCGTGGCCGAGGTCGACTACGACGTCGTGGTGGTCGGGTCCGGGTTCGGCGGCAGCGTCGCGGCACTACGACTGACGGAGAAGGGCTACCGGGTCG
>WHSY01000054.1:0-249 GCA_009379815.1 Pseudonocardiaceae bacterium | reverse complement strand
GCAGCGGATGCTGGGCGTCACGACCTACTCGGGGCACACTCCGTCCGATGCGGTGATGCGCGATGTCGCCGAGCAGATGGGCGTCGGTGACACGTATCACCCCACGCCGGTGGGGGTGTTCCTCGGCAAGCCCGGCGAGGAGGTCGACGACCCCTACTTCGGTGGCGCCGGCCCCCGCCGCGGTGGCTGCATCGAGTGCGGCGGCTGCATGACCGGGTGCCGTTACAACGCGAAGAACACGTTGGTGAA
>WHSY01000549.1 GCA_009379815.1 Pseudonocardiaceae bacterium | reverse complement strand
ATCTCGTCCAGCGCCTGGTCCCACGTGATGCGCTCGAACTGCCCCTGGCCCTTCGGTCCAACCCGGCGCAGCGGGTAGAGCACCCGGTTGGGGCTGTAGGTGTGGTTGGTGTAGTCGTTCACCTTCACGCAGAGACCGCCCTGCGTGAACGGGTGGTCCGGGTCCCCCCGCACCTTGGTCGCCTTGCCGTTCTCGACCGTGACGAGCATGGCGCAGGTGTCCGGGCAGTCGTGCGGACACGCACCGCGCACGACCCGGACGTCGTCGGTGAGACTCATGGAATCGCCCCCCTTGTGAAGGTGTCGCCCAGATCCTGCGAGGCGGCGCCCGATGCGCTACCCCTTTGACCAGCACTTTCGGGTGACCGACCTATCATCCGCCTGTGGACGACCAAGCGGACAGTGGTGTGCCGGAGCAGCTGCGTTCCGCCCTCGAACCGTTGGGCGAGCTGTCCCGACGGGTGGCTGAGTTCGTTCAGTCGGCAACGGTGAGCGGCCTGGCCCGAACCCCGGGCTCGGATCTGCTCACCCGGTACGCCGAGCAGGTCAGCGCCGTGCCCCGCATGTTCG
>WHSY01000548.1 GCA_009379815.1 Pseudonocardiaceae bacterium | reverse complement strand
GCCTGCGGCTTCCGCACCATCGGCGTGATCCGCGGCGAGCGAACCGAGCCGCTGAACTGGTCGTTGAATTACGCCACGGCGCAGGGGATGCAGCTCACCTACCTGGACCGCGAGACCTACCGCCACAAGCACGAGCCCGAGGTGCTCGACGGCTTGCGTGAGCGGTTCGGCGACGTCTACCTGCTTCCCGAGGGCGGAAGCAACGCTCTGGCCGTTCGCGGGTGCGCCGAACTGCCTGCCGAGATCACCACTGAGTTCGATGCAATCTGCTGCGCCTGCGGCACCGGGGGCACCCTCGCGGGTATCGCCGGCGGGCTCCGATCAGGGCAGCGCGCGGTCGGTTTCTCGGTGCTCAAGGGAGGCCAGTTCCTCGATGATGACGTGACCGCGCTGCAGCAGCAGGCGTTCGGTGCCGCCACCAGCAACTGGTCGATCAACCACGAGTTCCACTTCGGCGGCTTCGCCAAGCGAACCAGCGAGCTCGACGAGTTCATCGTCGACCTCCAGCGCCGCCACGGCCTGCGCCTCGACTGGATCTACGTGGCCAAGATGCTCTACGGGGTCTTCGC
>WHSY01000547.1 GCA_009379815.1 Pseudonocardiaceae bacterium | reverse complement strand
CTTGATTGTTCAGAGAATCCGGATCAGCGTCGAACACCTGCCCAACCGGCGCGTCGCACCGGGCCCGCTGTGGCTGTGGTGGGCCGGCCCCGGCCAGCCCGACCTCGCCCTGTGCGCCCGAGCGTATCTGCACCGTTTCGACCTCGAACACACCTACCGGTTCGCCAAGACCACACTGCACTGGGCCGACCCGGCCGTGCGCGAGCCCGACCAGTTCGCCCGTTGGACCTGGATCATCCTCTGCGTGATCAACCAACTCCGCCTCGCCAGACCGCTGGCCGAAGACCACCGACACCCCTAGGTGGCTGGTGTTTTTCGCGTGTCGGTGACCTGGTCTCGCTGATCGTCTTGGGAGAATGATCAGGTGACGCTGGGGCTGGCACCGAGACAGATGGATCTGCTGCGTACGACGGCGAATTTTTGCGAGGACCGGGTGCCGCCGGAGTCGATCTATGCGGTGTTGCACCGGGAGTGTTTCAATCTGTTCCCGGATGAGATGTTCGCTGACTTGTTCACCGATGTGGGCCGCAATTCGGTGCCGCCGTTGATCGTGTCGGTGGTGATGGTGCT
>WHSY01000546.1 GCA_009379815.1 Pseudonocardiaceae bacterium | reverse complement strand
GCTCGAGAAGTACGTGGCGTCACGGACGTTGACGCAGGACGACTTGACCTGGAACACGACGTTGCTGTCGCCCGCGGACGCCGTCGCCGACATCGCCAAGCTGCGCCGCCAGGACGGCGGCGACCTGTGGGTCTGGGGTAGCGCCAGCCTGGTGGAGACGCTGCTCGCCGGCGGGCTGGTCGACGAGCTCAACCTGATGATCGAGCCGATCCTGCTCGGCGGCGGCAAGCGGATCTTCCCGGAGGACGGCACCGCCCGGCCCATGCAGCTCGTCGAGTGCGTCACGGCCGGCACGGGCGTGCAGATCTGCACGTACCACCCGTCTACGACTTGACCACCCGGATAGACAGAAACAGCGTGGAGACTCCGAGAACGGCTGGTTCAACGGGAGACGCCGGCTACGTACGTGGCCGTCAGCGAGATTCTGCGTGCCTGATCTGTACGCCAGAATTGAGAGATGGGCGAGTCGGTGATCGTGTTTGATCTCGATGACACTCTGACTGATTGGTGGACGGCGATCCGCGCCGCCGCTGAGGAAGCGGCCGACGAATGGACTGCGTCGCAATTCAG
>WHSY01000545.1 GCA_009379815.1 Pseudonocardiaceae bacterium | reverse complement strand
CGCACCTTCCAAACACCCCTAGGAAGGGCATTCGGCATGTCCAAGCGTAGTAACCCCGATGGAGCATCCCGGGCAGGTCAGGCGGCGATGTTCAGTTTCCGGGTCAACCCGACAGCAAAGGCGCTCGCGATCGAGGCGAAGCCGCAGTGGCTCTACCCGTGCGGGCTGTGCAACGGCCGGCAGGTCACCGAACCCGGCGGCCTGTGCTCGACCTGCGCACCGACCCCGCCAAGGTTCCGTCGCAAGACGGCGACGAGGAAGGCTCCCGCGCAGAAGAAGGTGGCGGGTTCGAGGTCGCCTCGGTCCACGGATCGGGGGGCGGCCTGATGTGGGTGTTCGCGTTGGTGGTCGTCTTCGCCGGCGGCGTGGTGACCGGCGGCATGGTGATGTTCCTGCGTCGTGGCCCGGTGCTGATGCACGCCTTGCTGCGTGAGGTCGAGCCGGTCCATGAGGTCGTCCCGGTCGTGGTCAGCGCGCCAGTGTTCCAGCCAACCCCACCGACACCGCCCAGTGCGATCGTCTCGGTCGAGCAGGGGAAGCTCAACGTGTCGCCTCGACAGCGGCGCGAGC
>WHSY01000544.1 GCA_009379815.1 Pseudonocardiaceae bacterium | reverse complement strand
GGGAACCACCTGTGCCGGCAGGCCGGGCGCGGCCTTGATCCCCACGGCAGCTACTCGGTCGGCCAACGCGAAACACCACTTCAGGGGCGGTTCGCTGGCCCCGGCCCGAAGGCGCCGGGTGCCGGCGCGGCGGGCGGGGTCGACAAAGACCGCGTCCACCCCGGTGAGATCGACCTCGCGAACGTCGGCGTGGCAGGCGCTCACCCTCGCTGCCGTGTCATAGACCCCGGCGTTGTACACCGCCATCCGCAGGTGCAGCGCATCGCGGTCCACGGCGAGCACCTCGTGGTCGACGGCCAGCGTGATCAGGTCCCCACCGACCCCGCAGCACAGGTCGGCCAACCGCCCGGCGGCATAGCGCCCGGCGCGGTGGCGCGCGGTGACCTCAGCAGACGCCTGTTCCAGCCCGGCGCGGGTGAACAGCATCCGTGGTGCCCGGCTGAACTTCGCGCGTGCCGCCTGCCGCAGCTCGTGCTGGGAGCGGCGCGTGACGATGTCGCGCTGGAAATCGAGGTAGTGCGTAAGCATCTCGAGCAGCGAGAGCGTCCGCGGCACCCCGTCGACGAGGGCG
>WHSY01000543.1 GCA_009379815.1 Pseudonocardiaceae bacterium | reverse complement strand
ACCGGCGCAGCGATAGACCGCTACCTGCGGGCGCGCCGGCGGGAGCCCAGGGTCGAGACGCCGATGCTGTGGCTGGGCGACCGTGGGCTGTCGTTCGGCTACGCCGGGCTCGCCAAGCAGATCAAAGGCCGCGCCGCCGCCGCCAGGATCGATCGGTTCCACCTGCACATGTTGAGGCACACGTTCGCGGGGCGGTGGCTGTCCTCGGGCGGCAGCGAGCAGGGGCTGATGGTCACGGCCGGGTGGTCGCGCCGGGAGATGATCGACCGCTACTCCCGCGCCACGTCCGAGCGCAGGGCGCAGGAGGAGTCCCGCCGCCTCGGGTTGGGAGACCTGTAACTACACTGACGGCATACTTTTCTGGTAGACTTGCCCCGAGAAGACGCACACAAGAACCCTGGGAGGCCCGTGGATCGGGCCTCATAAATCGGGATGATTACCCGAGGTTCTCACCTCTTTTCGGACGAGGAGCGCGCGGCTCCCGACGGTGACGCTGATCTACGTGCACCGCAATCTTCACTTCGGAGGTTGCTGTGCCGCTCACACCCGAACAGCGCGTTCTGCGCGCCCG
>WHSY01000542.1 GCA_009379815.1 Pseudonocardiaceae bacterium | reverse complement strand
AAACATTTGTTGTTTAGCGGGTAGACGCTACAGTGAACGCGCGAGAGGTGGTCAAGCGAATCCGCAAGGCAGCGCGGGTTCATGGGCTCGACGTGAACGAGCGTGTCGGCAGGGCTCACACCGACGGTACACAGTCGGTGACCACTGCTCCACGACCGTATCGTGGCGCGCCGGGGACATCCCAGGCGGCACACTCAACAAGATCGAGGAACAGTTGCAGCATTGCCTGGGCAACGAATGGCTGCGGAGGTGAGTGCCTTGGCGACCGTCACTGCCGTATATGAGCGCGATACCCAGGGCCGGTGGCTCGTCCACCTCACCGAAGAGCCACGCTGCCATACCTGGGCACGTTCCTATGCTGCTGCGCGCCGGGAGATCGTCGATGCCGCCGAGCTGTGGCTGGACGAGCTCGGCGTGGAATCGCTGGACGACGTGAACGTGCGGGACGAAGTGCGGATCGCTGGCGCAGCGAAGGCGCGTCAACTCGCGGAGACCCGTGAGGAGCTGACCCGCCGGCTCGCAGAGGTGCGGACCGAAGTCGACCAAGCGGCCCGGGCGCTGGTCGCTGGAG
>WHSY01000541.1 GCA_009379815.1 Pseudonocardiaceae bacterium | reverse complement strand
GGTGCTCGATCGGCTGGAAGTACCCGCGCAGCCGGCCGGTGAGCGTCGCCGCGGCGTTCCATCCGTCCGCCACCAGCCGGTTCACGGTGGCCGCGTCGGCACCGCGGAATCCGGGCAGGGTGCCGTCGAGGACCCGTTCGCAGCCGGCGAGGATCCGCCGCAGCGCGTCGGCCGGCGCCTTGGTCGACCGGTCCTGCTCCGGGCGGTCCAGCTCCGCGCGCAGCTCGACCACCAGCGCCTGCAGCGTCGGCGGGTCGTCGGCCTCCGACGGCCCCGCCGGGTAGCGCCACCACTTGTGCCGCCTGTGCAGCCGGGAGGGAACCGAGGTGAGCGGTATCGGGCCGAACGGGTGCCCGAACGTGCGCATCGCGTCGTCCAGCGTGGCCACCCGGTCCTGCCGGATGAGCGCGGCCAGCTGGTCACCGGCGAGCTCCTCGGCGACGAACTGCAGGCCGGACCTGGCCGCGCAGAGCAGGTACCAGTCGTCGGCGGCCAGCTCCCTGGTCCAGTGCACCAGCCGGCCGATGAACTCGTCCCAGCCGTCGGCGCCGAGATATCGCAGGGCCGCCACC
>WHSY01000540.1 GCA_009379815.1 Pseudonocardiaceae bacterium | reverse complement strand
TACACCGCGTCGACCGCCGGATCGTCGAGCAGTGCCTGGTAGCTGTCGTGCACCGTCGGCACGTCGTGTCTCCTGGCGAACCGCTCCGCGTGATCGCGGTCTCGCGCCGCGACCGTGACCACCGCGGCGCGGACGTTGTCCCTGGCGGGTCTGATGAGCGAGGCGGGGGTGATCCTCGCCGCGCCGAGCACCCCGATGCGTACCTCGTCCGTGTGTACCGGCATTCCCCGAGCCTCCGTCCCCGTCAGGCGGTACTCTGCCACGGCACGTGTCTGGAGAAAACGTGCCGAGCGGGCCGGTGAGGACGAGGAACCGTCGTCTGCGTCCTGTTGCACGACATCGGCGACATCCTCGCCCCCGCCAACCACTCCGAGGTCGCCGCGGCCGTGTTCCGGCCGTACGTCAGTGAACGGAAACTACTGGATCATCAAGCACCACGGCCTGTTCGGAGGTGGGTGCCGCGGCGCAGGAAGGGTGTGCCGTTCATGAGAACACCCCGTGCAGGAGGAGGTGGCAGAAGGCGGCGACGACGCCGGCGCCGGGCAACGTACCGACCCAGGCGGTCACCAGGTTG
>WHSY01000053.1:31255-31762 GCA_009379815.1 Pseudonocardiaceae bacterium | reverse complement strand
CATGAACTCGCCGCCGACGGGATCGACGTCGCGGTGGCCTGCCGGGTACTGGACGTGTCGCGCTCCGGATACTACGAGTGGCTTGCCCGGCCGAGGTCGGCCCGCGAACAGGAGAACGAACTATTGCTCAAACAGATCGAGGCGGTGCATGCCGAGTCCCACGGCACCTACGGCTGGCCGCGGATACACGCCGAGCTGACACTCGGGCTCGGCTGGACAGTCAACCACAAGCGGGTCGCCCGGCTCATGCGCGCCGCCGGCATCCAAGGCCTCTACCGGCGACGACGCCGCAGCTGCACCACCGTCCGTGACCCGGCCGCTGACCCCTACCCGGACCTGGTCAACCGCCAGTTCACCGTCGACGGGCCGGACCGGTTGTGGCTGACCGACATCGAGCGCCACGAGGCGCTGTTGGACCGGGTGGAGGTGAGAGACCTTCACCGCCGTGCTGTCGCAGCGGCGCGGTGAAGCTGGGGGCAGCCTGATCCCCGAGACGGGGGTGAGGGC
>WHSY01000053.1:0-31245 GCA_009379815.1 Pseudonocardiaceae bacterium | reverse complement strand
CTATTCCCGATTGGTCATCGGCTGGTCCATCGCCGACCACATGCGCACCGAGTTGGTCACCGATGCGCTCGGCATGGCCACCTTGCGTCGTCAACCCGACACCGATTTCACAATCACACACTCCGACCACGGCTCACAATACACGTCTTGGGCGTTCGGGCAGCGGCTGCGCAACACGGGCCTGCTCGGCTCGATGGGCAGCGTCGGAGACTGTTACGATAATTCGATGATGGAGTCATTCTGGGGCACGATGCAACTCGAGCTGCTCGACTCGAAAGAGTGGAACACGCGGAACGAGCTTGCAAACGCCATCTTCTGGTGGATAGAATGCTGGTACAATCCGAAACGTCGTCACTCCAGCATCGGAATGTACAGCCCAGTCACGTTCGAGGTCCTCCAGCACGACCCCTGACGACGACCACTGACCCCACACCCGAGCTGTCCGGCGTAAGGGGCCAACCTCAGGAAGGCCGTCTCGCTGCCGGCTCCCACCCTGACCGGGCGAAGGGGTCGTCACCGTGGGCATGGCGCGGCTGCTGGCAGCGCTGCCACACATGTGACAGACCGCGCTCACTGAAACACATCCCCGACCACCCCACGGGCGGTGCGCCGCCGCGTTGCGACACCACATCGAGCTGCGACCACCAGCGGGTGGCCACAGACCGCCTCCGTCTCCGGGAGAAGGCATGGCGAACAGTCCCGCTTCGGCGATCGATGCGATCTTCGTCAGCTACTGGGGCAATCGGTATCCGCGCACGCACGTCATGACGCCGACCGGCCCCACTTTGCACTTCGAGTCAGCTTCGGGAGTCCCCGGCCGGATAGGGCTGCTGTCGAGCTAGCGCACCCACTGCGCGCCGGCGATTGCTGGACGAGACCCCAACGGAGTCGTTAGCAGGTCACTCCTGGGTGGGGCGCGCTTTCACGCGGATCTACCACCCGTGCGCGGACCGGGTCAGGACCGTTGGCTAGCCTGCGGCGGTGCTGAGGGGGCGACCGAAGGCGGACACGCGAGACGGGGCGGTGGCATCCCGGGCGGCTCGATGGACCGGGTGGGTGGCGGCTGTGCTGGGGCTGTTGGGCACGGTGCTGGCGATCGTGTTCCCGTTGCTGCCGGTGGTGGAGAATACCGCCACGATCACGTGGCCTAACACGGCGACGGGGACAGAATCGGTGAACGCACCGTTGGTGGCGTTCCGGCCGGAGTCGATGTCGGTGTCGATCCCGTGCCCGGCGGTGCGTGACCTCGACGCTCGTGCCCCGGGTCGGGCGACGGTGTTGTCGACGACCCCTCCGAGGTCGGAGGATGGCCCGCAGGTGGGCATGGGGCTGTTCGTCGAAGGCGGACAGGTGTCGTTGACCAACCGGGGCCAGCAGGTCGCCACCCAACCGGTCGGGCCGGGCGGGTGCGCGGTGTCGGTCTCGTCGGATGCCGGGTCGACCGCGGTCGATCTGGGCGGCGGGCCAGCTTTGACGATCGGTGGGGATCAGCGCCCTCAGGTGGTGGGGGTTTATTCCGACCTCGACGCCGCCCGGGATGCGACGGCCGGTGCGTCGGTGCGGGTCACGACCGACACCCGCTACGACACCACCCCCACCGCCTTGAAGGTCGCCGCCGGGGTGCTGGCGCTTGTGTGTGGGGCCGGGGCGTTGTGGGCGCTGCACGCCCTCGATGTGCACACGGGACGTCGAGGGTTGCGGTTGGCGCCGCGGCGGTGGTGGCGCCCGACCGGTCGCGACGTCGTGGTGGCCGCGGTGCTGCTGGGGTGGATGGTCGTCGGGGGCCAGACCTCCGACGACGGCTACACCCTTGGCATCGCCAGGGCGCGCGACAGCGCCGGCTACATCGGCAATTACTACCGGTGGTTCAACGTCTCCGAGGCACCGTTCGGCTGGTTCTACGAGCTGTACTCGCTGTGGGCGCAGGTCAGCGACTCGGTGCTGTGGCTGCGGCTGCCCTCGGTGCTAATGGGCCTGCTGGCGTGGCTGCTGATCAGCCGCCAGATGCTGCCGCGGCTTGGCCGGCAGGTCCGGCGCAGCCGCGCGGCGAGCTGGGCCGCGGCCACGGTGTTCCTGTGCTTTTGGATGGCCTACGACTCGGGGTTGCGCCCCGAACCGGTCGTGGTGGTGTGCTCGCTGCTGGCGCTGTGCGCGGTGGAGCGGGCGGTGGCCACCCGCCGTCTGTTGCCGGTCGCGTTCGGGCTGCTCGCCGCGGCGTTGGCGATCGGGGCGAACCCCGCCGGGGTGATCGCCGTCGCCCCATTCCTGGCCGCCGCCCGCCCCCTGACCTCCATGGTAGGCCGACGGGCACGCGCCGACGGGGCCCTCGCGTCGCTGGCCCCGCTGGCCGCAGCCGGCACAGTGATCATCGTGGTGGCCTTCGCCGACCAGTCCTGGGCCGCGGTCGTCGAAGCCACCCGGGTGCGCACCCAGATCGGACCGAACTATTTCTGGTTTCAGGAGCTCACGACCCGTTATGCGCCGCTGCTGTCGGGCTCCGCGGACGGGTCGGTGGCCCGCCGCTTCCCGGTCCTGCTGATCATGTTGTGCACTGCGGCGTGCCTGCTGGTGCTGGTGCGCCATCAGCGCATCCGCGGAGCCGCGCTCGGACCGAGCCGGCGGCTGGTCGCCATCACCGTCCTGTCTTTTCTGATCATGGCGCTAACCCCAACCAAGTGGACCCACCATTTCGGGAACCTCGCCGCGCTCGGCGCCGGGCTGGTCGCCCTGACGGCGCTGGCCACCGGCGCGGACGTGCTGCGCTCGGTACGCAACCGCGCCCTGTTCCTCGGTGGAGTCCTTGGGGTGCTCGCGCTGTCCTTCACCGGACCGAACACCTGGTGGTACACCAACAACTGGGGCGTGCCCTGGTTCGACAAGCTCCCCTCCTACAACGGCTGGCAAGCTTCCACGATCTTGCTCGGGCTTGCCGTGCTTGCCCTTGCAGTGGCTGGGGTTGAGCACCTGCGCGGCATCCGCGAGGAACGCTTGACCGACGACCTCGCCCACCTCACCGCCACGCTCGACCGCATCCCCCCGCTGCGGCACTGGCGCGAGCGCCGCATCTACCTGTCCGCTGCGACCCGGCGGGCCTCGGGTCGGGCGCTGCGGCTAGCCTCGGCGCCGCTGGCGCTGCTGTGCGGGGCGCTGGTGGTCTTCGAGCTCGCCGCCATGGTCAAGGCCGTCGACAAGCAGGCCGGGAGCTACTCCATGGCCGCCCAATCCCTGTCCACCACGCCCGGCTCGAACTGCGGACTCGCCGACCGGGTCTTCGCTGAAACCAACGCCCTCGATGGGCTCCTGCGCCCGATGCCGACCCCGACCGGGATCACCGCCGACCTGCCCACCCTGCTGCCCACCATCGCGCCCACCCCGCCGACCGGAGCGCCGACGCCTGACCAGCCCGGCACCGTGCCCGCGTTCAGCCCCGCCGCCGAGCTCGTCGACCCCCGGCCGGTCGAGCAGGGCTTCCGTCGCGACAGGCTGCCCCCGACCGGCGGCGGCACCGGCGTCTCCGGGTTCGAATACACCCTGACCAACGGGCTGGGCACCGATCCCGCCCCCGCGCTCGGCAGCTTCGACCCAGCCGGGCAGAACACCGGGGTGCTGCGCACCGGCTGGTCCGCGCTCACCGACGACCTCAAAACCGGCCGCACCCCACTCGTGGTCACCGTCGCCGGACGGCTCAACACCGGCAACAGCCTCACCCTCCAGTACGCCAACCGTCTGCCCGACGGACGCATCCAGATCATCGACCAAGCCAGCCTCGACGACGGCCGCACCGACGAAGCGCCCTGGCGCGAAATCCGCATCACCCTCACCGCCCGCGCCGCCCAGGCCGACGAGGTCCGCCTCGTCGCCCAAGACCGCTCGCTGGGACCCGACGGTTGGCTCGCCGTCGCTCCCCTGCGCGGACCGCAACTGCGCCCACTGGCCGCCGGGCTCGGCGACACCCCGATGTTCCTCGAATACCCCGTCGTGCTTGCCAACGCCTGCCTAAACCAGTTCGACGTCCGCGACGGCATCGCCCAGATGCCCACCTACCGGCTCACCGCCGACGACAGCCGCATGCGCGACGACGGCGCCAACTGGTCCGGACCCCCCGCCGCCGGCCCACTCGGCTGGATCACCCTCGTCGCCGACCAACAAGAACTACCCACCTACCTCGCCGGGCAACCCGGGCGCGACTGGGGCCAAGTCCAACGCCTCACGCCCTACGACTCCACCGCCGTCACCCCCACCATCGACCGCGGACAGCGCCGCCAATGGGGCACCTACACCCCCGGCCCCATGGGCGACCCGCCCCCCGGCATCGCCTCCCCTGAACGTTGAACCCATTGCTGCCCGAACCCGCAGCGCATCGCGTGTTTGGTTGTCGGCGCATAGGTCGCCCCGCCGAAGGGTGACACCCGCCCCCGCTGCAGTGACGAGCCGTGGATCAGTGCCGAAGCTGGACAAGTCAGACGAGCCGCTGCGGGCCGCCGGCCCGCCGCGCCGGCCACTATTCATGGTTGGGGGTCTACGCGCGCTGCTCCTAGTGGCTCGTCTCGAAACGTTCGGTGGGTGACCGCCGTGTTGTGTTGATCTTGAGGTGGGTGGGCGTCAGCCTGGCAGGTGACGTTGTTGTCGTCAGGTCGGGAGGTGGATCGTGGCGCGCCCGCCGGAGGTGTTCGAAGACCCCGATCCCAGACCAGACGGCCCATCCGCCGACGGGCATGGCACAGCGAAAGGCGGCGCCGGATGATGGCTAGAATTGAGCAGGTGGAGGATGAGATAGTTCCGCTGCACCCGCCGTTCGACGTGGTGCTACGCGGGTTCGACCGGCTGCAGGTTGTGGATCACATCGAGTCCCTGCAGGGCCATCTCGCGCTGGTCGAGTCCGACCGGGACGCCACTGTCCGGCACGCCGACGACTTGCGCAAGGAGGTCGAGCACCTGCGCAGTGAGGGCGCGGTGCTCGAACACCTGCGCAGCGAGGCGGCCAAGCTGGCCGATCAGCGACAACGGCTGTACAGCTCGCCCATCGCCGGTATCGGCGGACGCGTCGAGCACATGCTGACGCTGGCCGAGCAGGAGGCCTCCGAGATCGGCGTCGAGGCCGAGCAGGAAGTCACCGAGCTGCGCAGCCAGGCCGAGCAGGACGTCGCCGCGCAGCGCGAGCACGCCCACGCCGAGACGGAGCGGCTGACGCTGTTGCGAACAGCTCGAGGCGGCGTCACAGCAGCGTCGCGAGCGCGCCGAGCGTGACAGCGAGCGCGAGATCGAACGTCGGCAGGCCGAGTCAGACGAGCGGATCGCCGACAACGAGCGGCAGAGCCTGGCGCGCCTGTACCTGGCGATGCGCACGGCCGGCGAGGAACTAGCTTATCGCGTGGCCGAGGCACGGCAGAAGGTGAAGTACCTCACCGGGATGCGCGACGAGATCTCCAAGCAACTGTCCACGGCGAGCTGGTTGCTCACCGAGGCGATCGGCAACGTCCAGGCGACCCACCCGGACCAGCCCGATGACCTGCCCGAACAGATACCCGCGCAGCGGCAGATCACCCCGGACAGCCAGGACCACCACACGGTCACGCCCGCATAGTGAACCGCTCCGGATGGTTGGAGGCTCCACCTTGTGAGGAGATGGAGTCATTCGAGGCGCCGCTCCCGTCGTGACCGTCGTCGGTGCCGTCCACCCAAACGATCTCACTGTCCGAGCAACCGCCTTCGCCCGAGTGGCGGCTCGTGTTCCGCGGCGATCCCACCGTCCGCAAGCCAGCCGATGTGCGGTGGTGGCCCGCATCGATGAGCTGGCACGACCCGGGCCAAGTTGTGTTGATGCGCAAGTAAGGTTGCTGCGCACCCCCGTGATCCACTGGCTGGCCTGCGGACGCGCCCCGATGCGGACGGGCTGGCCCACAGGAGATCACCGCCCATCCCCCGGTTCGTGTAGCACCGTGGGTGGTCAGAAAGGCGGTTCGCCGTCATCGGCAGTGCTGGCCCCGGCCGAATCCCGGCTCACCTTGTTGACCTTCGTGGTGGCGTGGCGCAGCGAGGGGCCGATCTCGTCGGCCTCCAGCTCCAGCACGGTGCGCTGCTCGCCTTCGCGGGTGTCGTAGGACTTCTGCCGCAGCCTGCCGGACACGATCACCCGGTCACCCTTCGAGAGGGACTCGGCGGCGTTCTCGGCCGTGGACCGCCACACGTTGCACCGCAGGAACAGGGTGTCCCCGTCCTTCCAGCCACCGCTCTGCTTGTCGAAGTAGCGCGGTGTGGAGGCGACGGTCAGGTTGGCGACCGCTGTGCCGGTCGGGGTGTAGCGAAGCTCAGGGTCGCCGGTCAGGTTGCCGACGACGGTCAGCGTGGTCTCTCCACTTGCCATGATGGTGCTCCTTCGGTGTTGAATGACACCGCCCCGGTCGGGCTGGTGGCCGCCGGGCCGCCCGGAGTCCTCACGTCGCGGACGGCCCGGCGGTGTCTTTAGTGGTGGTGGCGCTGGGTCGGAATCCCCGCGTGCTCGGCGAGCTGGGCGGTGTGGCTGGCGCCGGGTGACTCGTCGCGGATGAATGCGAGGCACACGCTCGCGCCGGGCTCGACCATGGCGGCGTTGCGCCGGAACCCGGCCGCCTGGCCCTGGCCGTTCCAGTCGGCGGGGTGGCGCTCGACTCGGCCGCCCCAGCGGGTCCAGAACATCTCTGCGATCCGGTCGGCGCCGCGGGGGCACGCCCCGGACACGAGCACTCCGGTGCCGTCGCCCCACTGCGCCAGCGCGTCGCGGATCACGCCCGCCCGGGTCCAGGTGCGGGATCCGGTGACCAGCACCCGCCGGTCGGGCTCGGCTACGGTCACAGCCCATTCGTGCCCGCACTCGGAACAGGTCCAGGTGTCGGCGCTGCGGCTCATGTCGGTGCAGGTCGTCTCGCGCTGGTCACACGTCGGGCATGGCTCGGTGGTCATGGCCGCCTCCGGTAGGTGGTCGTGGTGGTCTCGGCCCGGCTGAACAGTTGGCCTTGGTCGGCGCAGTGCTGGCAGGGCTGCCCGGCCGGGGTGCGGTGCTCGACGCAGCCCCACCGGATTGCCTCCCGCTGTCGGATCGCCGTCGGTCGGGTGATGTGCTGCTGGCTGCTCATCGGTGCTCCCCTCGGTGAGTGGCTGGTAGGTCCATGCGCGACCGCGGACGTCGGGTTCGGTGGGGTGGTCGATCCACACCTCGGTGGGCCGGTATGCGCGCACCACCGCGGCCGGGTGCCCGTCGGGGTGGCCGGTGCGCCGCGAGGCGACCTGCATCGCCTCGGTGCGCCAGTACCAGCGCGGCGCCCACGGCCCGTCGGCCAGGTCTGCCAGCTCCCGGCCAGCTGCCTGCTCGGCGAGGCTCGCCGGTCGTGCCATTGCCATCACCTCCACGGTCCGGGCACACGGGGTGTTGAACCTGGTCGCCGGTCCACCCCCTCACCTGGCACCAGGCCAAGAATCTGCGGAGTGGCGGTGGTGCAAGGGCCGCCCGCAGGGCGGTCGCGTAGCGACGGTTCTGTGCGGGGGCGGCGAAGCCGCGCAAGGGGTCCCCGCGCAGGTTCGCCCTTGCGGCGCCGGCGCGACGTAGAACGATTCGGCCGGGAGGTGAGGGGTCGCTCTTGACCGCAGCGGCTTGTGGGCGGGGTGACCAGCCCGCACCGGGTGCAGTAGTTCCCGGGGAGACTTGAAGGTGTTCCGGCTGTCGGGGGTTCGGTGCACACTGCATGCATGGCCACCCAGCAGCCGTCGATACCCGGCTGGGTCACGGTGCCCGTGGCGCTTGCGGACCTGCACGTACTCGCTTACCGCGCCTATCGGGAGAGTGGGTCGGTGTGGCATGACGGCATCACCGCGACCGCGGTGTGGGTTCGCGGCGCCGGTACCGGCCCGGTCACGTTCCGGCAGGAACAGCCGGTGACTCGGGCGCTGGCTGAGGCCGAATGGTGGGCGGCGGTCTATGTTGATAGCGACGGCGTGAAGCCGCCGCTCGAGTCGATGTGCCGGCGCCTCGACGTCGCCTATCAGGAGCCGGTCGCGCTGAATCGCGTGTGGGCACGCGGAGTGGAGGCCGTGCTGGCATGGCTGACCTCCGACCCGCTGCAGGGGCGTAGTCCGCCGCTGCGGGTGCCGGACCGCGACGCTGATGGCAACCCGGCCACCGCCGAGCAGCTCTACCACCGCTTCATGGAGGCGGCTCCTCACGCGGAGTGGGGGCCGGAGCAGCGTCACGCGCTGCGCAACCGCACTGAAGCCGATGCGGCCCGGTCCCAACGGCTGGTCGCCCTCATTGACGAGACGGTCAGGCTCGTCCGGGCGTCTGCTTAGCGTTCCAGCACCATGCCGCCGTCGTGTTCGTCGCTGGTTTCGGCCGCTTGTGCGGTGTTGGCTGCGTGGTCCTGTTCGGCCCATCGGGTTAGCTCCTCCCGCCGCCGCTCGGTTTGCTGCTGTTCGGCCGCCTCTCGCTCGGCGTCAGCCACCCGGCGTGCCTCGATCTCGGCCAGCGCGGCCTGCGCGCGGGACACGTCGGCTGTCGTCTGGTCGACGGTCGGCACCCGGTGCCGTTGCGCCGGGTCGGCGTGCTCGGTGACGTCGGGCTCGCTGACGTCGCGGATATCGGGCACGTCGGTCTCGACCGTGGCCGCGACCGGTTCGTGGGCGTCGTCGTGGGCGGCGACGGGCTGCTGCGACTCGGCTGTCTGCTCGTGCTCGACGGCGGGCTCCGAGCCGACCGCCGTGTCTGCCGCGGCGGCGCGGTCCGGGGTATCGGCAGGCGCGGCGGCCTGGTCGTGTGCTGCTTCGACAAGCTCCGCCTCGTCGGTGATTTCGCGGTGTGGGTCCTCGGCGGTCTGCTCGGCGCGGTGCGCCGCCAGCCACTCCGCCGCGGTCACCTGCTGGTCCGAAGCGTCGAGATCGACGCCGCGGGCACCTATCTCGGCCCGTGCCCGCGCTGCCGCGTCGCGGGTGACCGCCGTCGCGGCGTACCAGCAGCCGCGGGCCTGGTCGGCGGCCTCTAGCTGCTCGGCCCGCTCGCCTAGGGCCGCGGCGTCCCGTTCGGCGGCTTGCGCGTCGGCGCGGAGCTGCTCGCCCTGGGCCGCATCCTGCGTGGCCGCGGCGCGGGCGGCCCACACCTGAGCGTCGGTCCGCGCCCGCTGCGCGGACTGGTGGGTGGCGGCCAGCTCGTCGCCGACGTAGCGCGGCGCCCACACCTTCTCGCGCTCGAATGCCTGCACGCGCAACCGCAACCGCCCGTCCGACAGCCCCGCTTCCTCGGTACCGCGGTCGGGCAGATTCAGCGCCGCGTGCGCGGTGCACCACGTCGCATGGTGTTCGGCCAACCCTGCTGGTGGCGCCGAGCCGAGCGGGTCGTCCACGTCGGCATGGGCGGCGATCTCGCGGTAGGCGGCCGCCCACCCGGCGGAGTGCTCCCACTCCGCCCGGGCGATGGGATCCTCGGGCACCGGTCCCAGCACTTCCCGGGCCCACTGCGGCTCGGCGGCTGCGACCCCGCTACCTAGCTCCCGGCGGCGTTCGTCCGCGTCATCGGCGCGGGCAGCGAGCCACTGCCGATCGCGGTCGTCGCCGACGCCAGCGGGGATCAGCTCGGCGAAGCTCGCGATCCGCGGTGTGAGCTGCCCATCGAGATTGCGGCCGATCCGGGCGTAGAGGACCTGCGCGGCCGACCGGGCATCGTCTAGGTCCCGTGCCTCGACAGCCTCGCGGAGCACGGTGGCCGGGTCATGCCCGGCCACCTCGGCGGTGCGCAGCAGCCGGTCGAGCGAGTCGCGGGACTCGTCAGCAGCCAGCCGCGCCCGGTCACCGTCGGACAGCACACCCTCGGCCGCGAGCGCGTCGAGGGCGGCCGCCGTGCGCCCGGCCGTGACGGTGCCGACCCCGACGGCCAGCCGGTCGACGTGGGTCATCGCAGACCGCGCGTCGAGGTCGGCTTGCTCTTGTTCGGCCCGGGCCGAACGGTCCTGCTGCGCCTGGTCGATCACATCGGACAGCACCGCGTAGGCGGTGCGCGGCTGCGTGTCGTGTGTCTGCCCGGTCGGCGCATCATCAGCGACCGCGGTGGTCACGGCCCACGCGGTGTTGCGGTCGCGGCCGCGGGTCATCGCCACATAGGCGCCCGCCGGGTCGGTGCCGGCGCCGATCACCGCGTGCGCGGTGTCGACGGTGCGCCCCTGCGCGGCGTGGACGGTGGAGGCGTAGCCCAGCGTCAGGTCTTCGGCGACGTAGCGCGCCGGAAGCTGCATCGGCGCGCCCAGCTGCTCGCCGGCCTCGCCTCGGGCGAGCACCGGGGCGACGGTCAGCCCGCCGTCGGCGCGCAGTCCGGTGACCCGGTAGGCGCTGCGGTTGATCGGGGCGGCGGTGTTGCCGTCGACGCCGATCAGCTCCCAGCCGTTGCGGCGGGCTTGGACCAGGTCGCCGACCCCGGCGACCGTGCCCTGCCTGCCGAGGTCCACCCCGGTCTCGGCGACACGGCCGAGTGCCACGAGTTCGGCGCGTAGCGCCGCGCTGGTGCGGGCGGCCGCCTCGTTGGAGCCGACCAGCAGCAGCGACTCGCGGCCGGCGAGGGTGTCGGCCAGCCACGCCCGCCCGGCGGCGGTCTCGGTCTGCTCGGCGGTGCCGCCGTCCATCAGCCGGCCGTGGCGCTGGTAGGCATCCAGCGCGGCCGGGTCACCGTCACGCAGCCGCAGCGACGCCGGCCGCTCCCATTCGTTGCTGAACCGGCGCACCTCGGCCAGCTCGTAGTTCAGTCCGTGGGCGGCGACGTCGGCCAGCGCGCCGCCGGCGCCGACGGCGGCCAGCTGCCGCGGATCCCCGACCAGCAGTAGCTTCGCCCCGGCCGCATCGCAGCGGGCGCTGATCGCGGCGAGGTCGCCGGTGGTGGTCATCCCGGCCTCGTCGACCACCACGAGGTCCCCGCGGCGTAGCCGCCACCGCCCAGCACCGCCCGGGTCCGGCCCGCCCGGCTGCGCCTGGTCCAGCCACTCCTGGGTGGCCAGCCAGTCGGTGATGTTGCGTGAGGTGACGTTGTCCTCGGCGAGCACCTTGGTCGCGGCCTGCGACGTCGCCAGCCCGAACACCCGGCGGCCGGACGCTTCCCACGTCTCGCGGATCGCGCCCACGGTGAAGCTCTTGCCGGTCCCCGCGGCGGCGGTCAGCGACTCCACATCGGCACCCGAGGTCAGCACCCCGCGCACCGCGGCGGCCTGGTCGGCCCCAAGCTCCACACCGGACTCGGCGAACCGGGCCACCGCCCGGTCGGCGTCGTCGGCGGCCAGCCGGTCGGCGCCGCGCCGCACCGCGGCCGTGCGTAGCGCATCCTCGGCGGCCATGTGCCCGCGCGTGGCATAGCGGGTACCGCCGGGCTGCTCGAACACTGACCGTCCGTCGTGGCGCAGCAGCGACGGCGGCGTGCCAGCGGTGTCCTCGTGCGGCCTGGTCACGACCGCGTGCTGCAGTGCCCGGTCGGTCAGCCCGTCGAGCAGCGCCACAACGTCGGCGGGCGCCACACCGAGGTTGCCGGGCAACTCATCCGAGATCGCCCGCGACAGATCCGTCCGCGACCACGACGCCCGGCCCGTGGCCACGGTTGCAAGCGCACGCTCGATCACGTCGCCTTCCGACCACGGTGCGGCGGGCCCGGCCTGCTGGGCACGGCCCAGCACATCGTGGGCGACCTTCGCCAGCCCGGCCTTCACGGCGGCGCGGGTCTCGCGCTCCCACCTGTCGAGCCGGGCGCCCAGCGATTCGCCTTCGTGCGACTTGGCCCGTCGGGTGGCCATCGTGGCCTGCCGCGCCAGCCGGTCACGCTCCAGCGGGGCAGGCTCGCGGCTGAACCGCTCACGGAACGCGGCGACCAACGTCTCCGCCTTCGCCCCGATCGCCCGGCGACGCGAACTGAACAGGTCTCGGACCTCTTGCGAGACCCCGACAACCTCACGGGCCTTGCCGTCCGGCCGGGTCTCGAACCGCACCCCCAGCGCCCACGTCAGGTACGCCTCCATCACGCGCTCACCCACCGCGCCGGCCGCCCCGCGGTGGGCGTGGATCGCCCGAGAGTCCAGCGCCCGCCACACCCCATCGGCGCCCAGCACCCGGTTGAGGATCGCCTGGTGCACGTGCAGCTGCGGGTCCCGGTCGCGGGAGTCGTGCTGCAGGAACTGCGCGACGACGAAGTTGTGGGCGTCGGTCCACATTCCACCCCCGCCGCCGTGGTGGCCCACCCGGGCGTATCCCGCCCGCTCCTGCAGGTAGTCCACGCTCGCCCGGGCGCCGGCCATCACCGCGTCCTCAACCGCCCGGGCGTGGGCGTCCCACGCCTGCGCCGCCTGCTCGTCGCCCGCTGCCCGGGCGTCGGCGGCCGCCCGCTCGAACGCCACACCCAGCACGCTCACCGACTTCGGGGCGGAGAAGGTCACGTCGAGGAAGCTCACCGCTTGCCGCGCCGACCGCTCGGCGTCCGCCCGCAGCCCGGCGCGGCGTTCCGGCCCGGCGTGCGGCTCGTGTCCCAGCGCCGCGTTGTACACCTCATCGGCGCTGCGGTAGCGCTTGTGCGGCCTACCCAGCGTCGCGGCCTCGCCCCACGTGGCCGGTGACGCCGACGCCGGATCGCGCGGGTCGAGCAGATGCGAATAGATGGCTGCCATCTGGTGGGCGTCGACCGCACCGCGCAGCCCCAGCACACCGGCACCCGCGCCGTGCCACTGCCCGGCCGGTTCACCGGCCGCCACAGCACCGGTGTAGTAGTTCTCCCGGCCGGCGCCGACGGCACCGGTCAGATAGCCCACGTCGTGCCCGCTGGCGACGCTCAGCATGAGCGCGCTCCCCTCCCCGTGGCCGACCTGCCAGGGCCGGATGCGCCTGCCGCAGCGGCCGCGTCAGCGCCCGCGAGGACCTGCCCGTCCGGGCCGCCAGGCCCGGTGCAGTTGATCTCCGAACGAGCCGCGCAGCGGCGAAGTCGATCTGTCCGGAGATCTAGATGCCTTGGTGTGACTCTTCCTTGGATCTTGACTTGCGCTGTGTCTTGGTGATCTTCGGTGGGGGTTGTGGTCTCGTGCTGGGGGGCGGGTCTCATGGGTGGTTCCTGAGTTGTGCTTGGTCGTGCTGGTCGGCTTCGTGCAGTTGCTGCTCGGTGGGCTCGGGGGTGGCGTGGTGGGTGGTCCAGTGCTCGGCGACCCGGTCGGCGGCGCTGCGCAGCGGCGCGCCGGGGGTGGGCTGGCAGCGGTCGCCGCCTGGGGTGTGGCGGGATAGTTCGCAGTCGCCGATGGCCTTGCGGATGCGGGCTGCGACGCCGGGGCGCATCCGGTCGTGCCAGTCGCCGACCTCGCGCCAGCACGCGGACCGGCCGTGGTAGGCGTCGTGGTGGGCGTTTCGCAGCCACCACAGTTCCTCGACCACGGCCGGGTGCCAGGCCCAGCACGACGGCAGCGCCGCTCCCGGATAGCGAAGGTAGACCCGCCCCAGCCAGCTCGCGAGATCGGCCAGCAGGGCTCGGGCCTGACCGGGGTCGTCGGCGGCCAGCCACGACGCCAGCCCCTCGGGCTGGTCGTCCCCGTCGCTGTTGTCTGCGGGGGCGAGGGCGGTGATGTCCTCGGCGAGCTGGCGCACGAGGGCGTCGAGGTCGGCGTGGCGGCGGGACAGTCGCTCGACCTCGCGGCCCAGCGCGGAAAGCTGCGGGTGCGCGTTCGCGCCGGGCTCGGGTGTGCCCATGGGGGTGGTCATCGGCGGTCCTCGCGGGTGGACTCCACCCACCGGGGCACCCGGCCGGGCGAGGTGGTGGGTGTGCCGTCGCCCGGGTCGCCCGGGCCCGGGTGGTGACCGTTGCGGGTGGCGCCCGCCGGTGGGCGCCCGCTGGTCGAGGTGTCGGCGTGGCGGGTGGCGGCCTCGGCCCCGGCGATCACCGCGCGGGCCTGCCGGCGCTCGTGGCGGGCTTGCCGTTGGTCGGTGCGTGCCTGGGCGCGGACGTCGCGGCGGTGCCAGGCCATCCGCACCCGCCCGATGACGGGGGCCATGCCGCGGCGGTAGACGACCACCCGCCCGGCCGGGAGGTTGGCCAGCTGCGCCGGGGTCAGCACCGCGACCTTGCGCACGCTGCGGGAGGCCGCGCGCCCGTGGTGGTCGGTGGTGGTGATCGGCTCGTCGCGCTCGCCCGCGAGGACCGACCAGTAGTCGAGGTCGTCGCGGTCCTTGGTGCCGCCGAAGACCATGACCGCTGCGGCGTTGTTGAGGATGATGGCGGCCCCGGTTTGGCCCCAGCGGGCGATGAGTTGGGCGCGGGATTGGAAGGCGGTCAGGATCGTCACCCCGCGGCCGCCCATGTCCGCGGTCCAGCTGTCGAGTGGGACTGGGCTGATCAGCGCGGCCTCGTCGAGCACCAGGGTCAGTGGCGGGTCCAGGCGCCCGCCGGGTTGGCGGGCGGCGATGCGGCGGGCCTCCCGCGCGATGTGCCCGGTCAGGGCTGTCACGAGGGGGGCGGCCTGGGTCTCCTCGGCCCCCAGCAGATACACCGTGGCGCGGGAGCGCAGTAGCTCGGCCACGTCGAACGGGGTCGCGCCGCTCGCGGCGGCGCTGGCCGCGGGACTCGCGAGCCACCCGAGGGCGGGGGTGATGCTGGTGGTGATCGAGGACTGGGTGCGTTCGTTGGTGTCGAGGAACTGGGCGACCTCCTCAGCGTAGGCCGGCTCCGGACAGCGGCGCAGCAGCGAGGTCACCTGCCGCCCGGCCTCGGAGGGAACCGACACCCAGCGCTGCACGTCGCGCATCGACAGGTTCCCGAGGGCGGCGGCGTGCAGCAGCGCGGCCAGCACCCGGCGGGCTTGGGCGTCCCACCAGGCGCGGTCGCTGTCGCCGCCACCGCGCTGCCCGGCGGCGATCAGGTCGGTGGCCCGCTCCGCGGCGGTGACCGGGTCGGCGCAGCCGGTCAGCGGGTCGAAGGTGATCGTGGACGGCAGGTCACCGAGGCCGACGGCGTTGAACACGAACACCGGCCCGCGCTGGGTGCGCAGCCGGGCGGTGAGGTCGTGCAGATCGGTGCGGGTACTGGTCACGAGGGTGGCGCCGGGGGCGTCGAGGACCCGCCCGGCGAGGTAGCCGGTCTTGCCGGTACGCGGGCCACCGAACAGGCAGCACACGTCCTCGATCGAGGCCCACACCCGCAGCGCCCCGACCCGGCACAACGGCACCGCCACCTCCGTCGTCGCCGCCCGCAACCGACGACCGGCGGGCAGCTCGGCCAGCGACGGCCGCACCACAGTGGCCTTGCGCCGCACCGCCGCCGCGCTCGCCAGCCGCGCGACGTCCAGTGTGGAGGCCACCCCGGCCTTGCGGCGCGACCGCGCGCCCCACCGGGACACGGTGGAGGCGGTGCGGGACAACCGCACCCACCCGACGACGCCCAGCGCGGCGGCGAGTGCCGCGGACAGCAGCGGCGCCCAGGTGGCCAGCTGCCAGGCCAGCAGCACAGCCAGCCCGGTGGCGACGGCGGCAGGTGCATGCTGGCGGCGGCGCCCCAGCACCACGGTCGCGGCCACGGTGATGCCGAGTCCGAGTAGCAGCAGGGTCGTCAGCTCGCTCACCGCGATTCGCCTCTCCCGTTGGTGGCGTTGGTGGTGCTCGTGCCGGTGGTGGTGGCCACGGCGTCGAGCAAGGTGCGGGCCTTGTGCTCGCTGCAGCCCAGCTCGCGGGCCAGCACCCGCCGGCCGGGCGGGCGGCCGGCGGCGGCGGAGAGCAGCGCGGCGGCGCGGGCGGCCAGCTCGCCGGAGTCATCGCGTGTCGCGGTCGCGCTCGGTGGTGCGGCGGCCACAGGCGCGGGCTCGGCGACCGGCGTTGGAGCCGCTACCGGGGGCGACGGCGCGACCGGGTCGGCAGCCACGGCAGGGGACGGCGGCCCAACGGCGGGCGCCAGGTCGGCCACCCGGTCCAGCTCAACCGGCAGCGTGGGCGCAGCGTCCGTCGCTGCCGGGCGGCGCTGCTCGAGGAGCAGCTCGAAGGCGACCGCGAACGCCACCGCGGGCCAGGCGGCCACCAGCCGGGCCGTGGCCGTGGGGTCGGCGGCGGCCACGTTCGCGGCCAGCGACGCGGCCACCCCGCCCAGCAGCGCGCACCACGCCAGCGCCCCACCTGCCAGCCCGGCCCGGCGGCGGGTCAGCAGCACCATGGACGCGGCGACCATGAGCCCGTCCACGGACAGCGGCAGCAGATACGACCGCCGCCACCGCGGCGACCAGCAGCACCGCCGCCACCGTGGTGCGCCGCACCGCAGCCGAGACCGGGGCGGTCATCGGGGCACCCCCGTCACCGTGGCGTGTTCGTCGCAGGCCTGGTTCACCGCGGCGACCACCGGGTCGGTGTAGCCGGTGGCGTAGTGGCCCGGGTCCGGGCTGGACCAGTCCAGATCCGCTAGCAGCTCGGCGACCCGGTGCAGCACCCCCAGCTGGTCGGTCCACGCGTCCAGCGGGAGCCGCATGCCGGTCGGGCGGTGGGTCAGCGCCACCCCCAGCCACCGGCCCTGCTGCGCTGAGCGCAGGACGGTGACCACCAACTGCGGGCAGGCCGTGGCCTCCCCCGTGGTCTCGCGGACCAACTCGTTGCCCCGGATCGTGACCGGCACCCGCGCCACGTTCGCCAATGTCGGGCTTGCGGCCGCGCAGCCGCCGCAGCACAGCCGACCCCCAGCGACTACTCGCCACCCGGCGGCGTCCAGCTCCGTGGTCAGCTGCCGCTCGCTGCTGTAATGCACCTCGGCGAAGTAGTCGTCCTCGTCCGCCAAGGGCCGCGTGCACCGGTCACAGTCGGCCACCCAGCATCCCGCCGCGGCGCCCAGCATCGGCCGCGGCGCGCACTCGGTCTGCGCAGCGTGCTCGGCCTCGTGGGCCAGCGCTGCCGCCTCGGTCGGGAAGTGCGGCTCCTCCCACCGATCAGAATCGAAATGCCAACACGGCGTCGTGAGTTGGTGGATCATCGCCTGCTCCCTTCCAGCTCGCGCTGCTGCTCGACGCCGCGCCCGGCGTCGGTGTGGTCGTCGGAGTGCCACCGGGCCAGCCACTCGCCCCTGCCCTGCCCCGCAGCCCCCGGCGCGGCCGCGGTGCGGCGCTGCGCGAGGCGCGTCAGCGCGTCATGCGCCCGCTCGACCGCCCGCGCGGTTTCGGCACCCCCGGTGGCCGAGTCGGCCTCCGCGGCCCGCGCCTCATCGGCGTCGGTGCTGACATCGGGTGCAGGTGGGTCGGGCTCGGCCGTCCGCTGCGCCGGAACCGCCACCCGCCCAGACCCCGCCGGGTCGTAGACCTCGTGCCCGGCCACGCCGTCGTCGGCCACGTCGTGGTCGTCGGCCATGTCGTGCTCGGTGACCGGCCGGTGCGGGTCCTCCGCCCGCATCGCGGCCTCGTGCTCGACCCGCCACCCGTCGGGCTCGTCGTCACCAACCGCGCCGCGGTCGCCGTGCTCGGCGGCCTGGTCGTCGCAGTCGCGGGAGTCGGCGGCCCCCGAACACCGCCCGCACCTGCGCTCAACGGTGGGCAGGTAGTAGTCCTGCTCGACGCCGCAGTCGCGGCAGGTGCGTCGCGCCGCCAGCGCCCGCTCGATCGCGGCCTGCTGGGCGGGGGTGGCGGTGCGCTTGGGCGCCGCGTCGGCGATGCGGTACAAGCTGGCGTATTCCACCGGCCGCCGTCCCGGCTGGCGATGCCCGAACACCAACACCGCCACCGGCTGCGCCCCGGCCGGGCGCAATTCCAACTCACGCAGCTGCCGGGCCGTGGCCAACTCGGCCCGGTCGGCGCGGCCCCACGGCAGTGCGGGCAGCCCATCTACACTGCCGCGGGTCAGCACCCGCCCCTCAGACCAGGCCACCGGCTGCCACACATACGGGCGGGCACGGATGCGCTCAGCCATGGCGCACCCCGGAGACCAGCTCGACCAGCCTCGCCACGGTCCACTCGTCGCCCAGCCGCGCGGCGACCTCGGTCGACAACGAGTTGCTCACCCGCACCGGCAGCCCGCCCAGCGACCCGCCCGTGGCGTAGGTGGTGCGCGACTCGGGGTAGTGGTCAGACGGGGACAGGCACCTGCCCTGCTCGACGCGTAGCGCCTTGCACCACGCCAGCAGCGGCCTGGGACCGTCCTCGCCAATGCCCAGCGCCACCCGCGGCTGTGGGTAGCCCGCCTCCACCGCAACCGAGTACAGCCCCGGCAGGTCCCTGGCGGCGGTCAGTGCCCGCAACTCCCCCAGCGCGCAGGCGACCACGTCCAGCACGACCTGCGGGGCGCTCACCGCGCACCACCATTTGCCTCGGCGGCCGCCCGGCCCGCGTAGTCACTGATCGAATCGATCAGCCGCCCCAGCTCCGCACCCAAGGGCGTCGCGGTCAGCAGCGCCACCGCCACCACCCCGAAGAACAACGCCGGACCCGCAGCCCGCGCCTTCGCGCACAGCAGCGCGGCCAAAGCAGAGAACACGATCAACGCGGTGATCACGTTCATGCAGACCACCGCCTGCTGTCGGGGTGAGCCATGACCGACGCGGGATCGCTGCCAGCGGCCCAGGCCTCGGCAACCGTCCGGTTGACGTACCAGCGATTGCCGATACGCCGGGCGGGCAACGTGTCGGGAATCAGGCGGCGGATCTTCTGGCAGTTCGAGCTGGCAGATCCCCCCTCGCCGACCTCGCCGAACCACAGCCGGGCGACCTGCTCGACCGTCATCAGCAAACCGCTCCGAGCGGGCTGCTCGTTGAGCGGCACCCGCGACCTATCTATCGATGCGCTCACCGTGTCGTCGGTAGACGTCTGTGACATGACAGCTCTCCTGATCGTCAACCAGGTGCACCGGTGTGCTCCCGAGTTCCGTACCGTTCAGGGGGACTATACGACACTCGAGCGTGTTTCGTCTAGGGGGGATGTACGGCGTGGCGCGTCGAGAGTTGGGGTGCAGGGAGGAACTCGCGCCGTCTAGAGTGCCTGTATGAGCGAGTCGGACCCGGTAGCCGCAGTTCGGTCTGCGCTCGCTGAAATGGACGGTGCGTACGCCCGCGCTATCGGGGTGATCGAAGAGTCGACCGACCTTGACTTGGCCTTTGCCGCCGCGAATGACCTCGCTGCGCACATGCGAAGTCTGGATGCTGCCGCCGGGGAGCTTCGAGTACGTATCGTCGGCCAGGTTTGGCACTCCGAGCGGCTTTCACTCGCCGCCCTCGCTGACCGCATCGGAGTCTCCAAGAGCCGCGCCGACCAACTCATCCGCGCTGTCAAGAAAGACCAGGAGCAGCCGTGAGCCACTACCACGTGACCATGACCGCCGACGGCCGTGCCATCCCCGGCGACCACGCGGGCGTCGCGTTCTGGACTCACCAGCAGGCCGTTGTCGCCGCCCAGCAGTCCATCGGCAATCTCACTGCGATGCTGCCGAAGGGCGGCAACACCGACGTCACAGTCCGCGAAGATTGCGACCGGTGGACTGTGCGGTTCACAGACCGCGACGGCCAACGGCACGACCGGACCGTCGAGGCCACCGAGTGCAGTCAGGACCACCAGCTCGTGCCCGCCAGCGCAGGGAGCAGTGACACATGACACTCGAGCACATGGGCGTTGTACCTGAGGTCTGGCCCGTCGCGGCCGACGAGCTTGGGATCTGGCTACTATCCGGCCGTGACGCCTGGCGCGGCGACCGTATTCCCGCCGACTCCGAACCCCACTTCGAGGTGGAGGGCCTGCTTTACGCCCACCGAGTGGAGCGGGCTGCGCTGCTCCACTCCACGTCGTGGCGTCCTGATGGGCCGCACGTGGTGCTTACCTACATGGCCGTGATCGGAGTCAACGAGCTGGTGCGTGATGAGTGGCCCGCCGCGCTGCCCGTGTCCGCCGAGCTGCTGCCCCACGTGGGCAACCCGTTCCCGCACGGACCTACTGAGGTTCCCGTCGCTCGTGACATCGACGTTCTACACCATGGCCTTCGTCATCTTCGCTTCCTGCTCGACACGGATAGCAGTGCGCGGGATGCGCTAACTCGGTGGTGGAAGGAACATCTTTCGCAGCTCACACCAACCCTCGCGGGCATGTACGAGGCTGGCCAGAACCCCGGCGAGCTGAAACTGTGATCCGCGTGTGCAGCGGACCCCGGTGCGAACCCGCGCCTGCACCAGCGAGGCCACGAACTGCGTCGGTCCTGCCCGCGGCGCTGGATGCCCTGCTGCGGCATCCCGGCAGCGGGCTGCCGGTGCTCTCCGGCGACGGCGACCGGGTCGTGGGCTGGCTGTAGCACCGCGACGTGCTGCATGCCTACGCCACCCGACACGGCGGCGCGAAGTCTCCCGCCGCGAGCACCGAACCCGGAAAGGACCAGTAGGCACGCTAGCCGGCGCGTCCGGCACTCCAGCCCGGCCCCCGGTCAGCGACGCAGCCGAGCTGCCCGGGCGGTTTCGGCCAGGGTGCGTAGCGTGGGTCACTGGTGGGAGTGGCTGCTGCACAACCAGAGCGCGCTTGCGACTCAAGGGCCGCCTGCTGTTCGAGCCGGGGGTAATGGTGACCAGCGTGCCCTGGCAACTGCAGTCCTCCGAGCGAATCCGGGACCAGGACGGCATGGCGCCCGGTATGACCCGGCGCGGAATCCGTGGCGCCGACGCGCGCAGCGTCGCCGGTCCACCCGACGAGTAGCGGTGATGGAAGCTGGCGGACCATGATCAATCTGTCGCAAAGGCCAACGTTTATCAGGCCACTCCACTGCGTATACCCGCCTACCGGCCATGATCAGCTTCATTGGTCAAAGCCTTCTGACCAGCATCGGAGCTGATGGCGCCACATGGTGGCATAGGTGACGCAAGAGCAGTGGGTTCGGGGTTCGAGTCCCTGGCGGCGCACCCGAACCACAGGTCAGGGCAATGCCCTCGTCACCTGCTGTCCTCCTGGGAGATCAAACCCGGCGGAAACCTGGCGGAAACTCTCTCCAGGAGGGATTCTCATGGCCCGTCCCCCGCTCCCACTCCAGCCAGGCGTTGCTGCGTGCGGTTCCGCGGTAGGGCACTCGCCGGTTGCCGCGGGTCAGCCAGGCGATCGAGCGTCCACCATCGGCCGGTGTGCGCACGGCGGCTACCTACGCCAACGGTAGCGATGGTTCGCCCCGACGCCGCAGTCCTCCACGGCGCTGTGGTGGGTCGAGGACGGGCACCGCCCGCCCGCGGAGGCGGCACTGGCCCGGCTATGGCACCTGCGCGCCTACGGCCCGTCACCGCAGGCGTTCTCGCTGCGACGGCGGTTCGGGTCGCACGGGGAGCCCGTGGCCTGGGACGTTCACGCGCGTCAGCGGTGACGGCGGCGATTCTCGCTGGTGCACGGAGCCCACGGAGAGCATCCTGAGCGAGGTGATCGTCGACCAGACCGTCCGGTCGCTGGAGATGACCTCGCCCGACCAGCTCAGCGCGGGGTGGCCTCCGCCCGCCCCGGTCGAGCTGGTGGCGGTGGACGCGACCGAGGTATCGCTGGTCCGCGCGACGCACGATCGGATCGCGGCGCCGCACCACTGGTCCAGCCTGCAGTGGGACGAGGAGGCGTGGCGGGAGGTGCTGTCCCGTCCCGCGGTACGGACCTGGGTCGCGCGGATCGGTGCCCAGATCCTGGGCTTGATCCAGATCGAGGCCCAGCCGCGGGGCGACGTCGAGATCATCAAGTTCGGTATCGTCCCCGAGCTCGTCGGCCGAGGATTCGATGGCCACCTGCTCACCGCAGCAGTCCGGCAGGCGTGGAACGCCGAGCCGGTCGACGGCGCACCCATCCGCCGGGCGTGGCTGCACACGTCATCGCTCGACCACCCGCACGCACTCGCCAACTACCGGCGCCGCGGCTTCCGCGAGTTCGCGTCCCGGACGAACCGGCGCGAGATCCCCGGAAGCCACCTGCCGCCACCCTCAACCACCGCCGGTTCCTGACGCGGACACTGGTAGCCGGCTAGCTGCCGTGGTGCACGGCCTCGACGTTGTGACCATCCAGGTCGCGCAGGAACACGCCGTAGTAGCCCGGGTGGTACTCGGGCCACTCGCGTGGCGCGTGCAGCACCTCCGCGCCCGACGTCACGGCGGCGTCGTGGACCGCGTCGACCGCCGGGCGGTCGGGGGCGCCGAAGGCCAGGTGCAGCTCGCGTGTCTCGGAACCGGTGGTCGGAGCGAGCCAGAAGTCGGGGATGCCGTCGGCGCCGGACAGGCCGACGACGAAGGAGTCGCCGAGCGGGAAGCGCATCACCTCGCGCATCCCGATCGCAGCGAAGGTACGGAGGTAGAAGGCGAGCGACGCCTCGACGTCAGCCACCTGAACACCGACGTGATCAAGCATTACCGTAGGTTAGCGCCGCCGTCCGACACTGCGCGCCGACGAGTCCTGGCCGGCCGGTCTCAGAGCCGACAGCGCCGCCCTACACACGACCTACACACGACCTACACACGACCTGATCCTTGATCAAACCTGCCTGTTTTTGGCCGCGACCGTGGGCGTCAAGATCGGTACGCAGTCGGCCGAGCGGTGGGGCCCCGCGCTGGGCGTCGCGAGAACGTCGTGAGTACAAGTCGCCGGCCGTTGCGCGACGCGGCGTTGACGCAACGAGGCTGCGTCAACGCCGCGTCGGCGCAACCTCAGTTGGCGATGTCGGGGGCGAACTGCGCCAGCGAGACCTCGGTTGCTGCGTCGATCTCGGCCGCGGTTGCGGTGCCCGAGGCCTCGGTTGCCGCGACCCAGGCGTGAACGGACTGCCGGGAGAACTCCTGCGCCTCCGCCGAGTTCGCTGCTGCGACGGGGTCGTCGGGGGCGTCGCCGCGCAGGAACAGGCCCAGGCCCATGAGCGCGCCGTCCCATCCCGGCCCGACGTAGAGCGAGCCCGCCCCGCTCCCGGCCATCTCCAGGGGAACGGTGTGGTCGAGCTCGAGCACGGTGTCGTCCCCGTCGGGGGACAGGCGCAGCTCGACCACGCTGGTCTCGCTCCCGAAGGTCACCGTGAGCAGCCGCGGCGGCTCACAGCGCAGGATCTCGCCACCCGCGTTGCCCTCGAGCTGAAAGCTTCCACCGACCCGCAGATCGCCGCTGACCGGGAGGAACCAGCGCTTCATGCGGTCCGGGTCGGTCACCGCGTCCCAGACGTCCTCGGCCGACGCCGGATAGCTCCGTCGCAGCAGGACGGTGACTTTCTCACCGTCGGGCGCGGATCGCTTGCCGACCCCGCGGTGGATGGCGTTCAGCTCGTCGACGATGTCGATCATGGCTCGTCCTTCTCCCTCGTCTGTGGTGTGTCGCTGGTGGGTGGCGGCTGCTCCTTGTGGCGGCGTTCGCGCTTGCCGCGTGCGAGCTCGGTGGCCAGTGCGTCCAGGTGCTGGTTCCAGAACCGGCGGAAGCGCTCCAGCCACATGTCGACCTCCTGCAGCGGTGCGGAGTCGACGGAGTACAACCGGCGGGTGCCCTCGGCTCGCACGGTCGCGAACCCGTTGTCCCGCAGCACACGCAGATGCTGCGACACCGCCGGCTGCGAGATCCCGAACTCGCGCGTAATCACGGCGACGACTGCGCCGGAGGTCTGCTCGCCGTCGGCCAGCAGCTCCAAGATCCTGCGTCGGACCGGATCTCCGAGGACATCGAACGCGTGCACGAGGGGACTATACAAGATAGCACTTATATAAGTACAGTCTGGCCATGCGTCCACTCGTGCCCGCAGTCGGGGCAGGGTTCGCTCATCAGGTCGTGTGGCGGGGCCCCCTCTCGAGGCCGTCGAGGATCAGGTCGAGGCCGATCCCGGACTCGTTGCCGTAGTCGTAGCCGGGCTGCAGGACGTGCTCGACGATCAGCTCGGTAGTGTCGCGTGCGCCACCACGACGACGCCGAGCAAGCCCGACTCGCACCGGTCGACGCCAAACTCTCCCCCACTCGCCTGGCGACGACATCCGGGAGGATCGTCGCGATAATGGCCCCGTGGCCGACAGTGGCTGGAGCTTCGCCTGGCCCGTACTCGTGGGTATCGCGGGCGGACTGCTCCTGCTCTGGCTTGCCTTGCTGGTCGCGTTGTGGGCGGCAAGGCCCGACGAGGTGCGGCTGCGTCAGGCGCGGCGCCTACTTCCCGACTTGCTCGGCCTGCTGTGGCGGCTTGCAGGTGACCGCAGCCTGTCCCGTGCTGTTCGCGTGCGGCTGGGGCTGCTGTTGATCTATCTCGCCTCGCCGATCGACCTGGTGCCGGACTTCATCCCAGTCCTGGGCTACGTCGACGACGCCATCGTCGTCGTCCTGGCGCTGCGGTCGGTGGCCCGCGCGGCTGGACCGAAGGCGCTGGAACGGCACTGGGCCGGCAGCCCAGAGGGCCTGGTCGCACTGCGTCACCTCGCCGGGATCTGAGTGCGACTTCCCACGAGCTTGCCCAGGGGGATCCCTTGTGAAGCGATCTTCGCAGCTACCTCGACACCGCCCGCAACCACCGGATCAACGCCATGTCCGCGCTACGTCGCGCCCTGACCGGCAACCGCTGGCGCCCACCAGCATCGCGCCGACCTGACCCACGACGCGACAGACACCGCGTTCCGCACCGAAGCCGCCTGGGGCCCGCCTCTGCGGCGTCGCAGCCGTCCCGACCAACAGCGGCACGACCCACCGGATGCGCCCTGTCGCGCGGTGGGCACCGGCAGGCCCAACGCCGCCCTCTACCGCTGCGTGATCGTCTGCAGCGCTTCCACCAACCCACCATCGACTACGTCGGCCGCCGCACCCGCGAGGGCAAACCCAAGCCCGAGATCATCCGATGCGTCAAGCGCTACCTCGCCCGCGAGATCTGGGCGTACATGCGCCCCCGATCGCCACCCACAACAAGATCACCACGGGCTTGACGTCTATAGGAGCGTCAACGCCCTGGCCGAGTCGGTGATCGGGCTGTACAAAGACGGAGCTGATCAGGCCCCGCGACCTCCCGCCCGCCGAACTCGAAAACGCCACTACCGTCAACTGGCCGCCCTCGGGCCGAGGCCGGCCACTCAGGACCGTAAGTCTCCGGGCTCGCCGGGGCTGTTCAGCTCGAGCTCGCCGTTATAGTCCGACACCGCCAAAACCACACATCCTGGCATGCCCAACATCGTCGCAGCAGCACGACGCTCCCGTTCCACCTGGCACCTCCATCCCCGAGGCGCACCACCACGGATGATCAGGCCGCACGGACGAAGAGCCGCAAACCCTTGACAGCCCTCCGATCGATACACAGGATATCCGGAGAGATCGACAGGGAACCGTTGACTCCTCGCCGGAAACTAGGGCGGGCCAATGGGTATGAGCCCCATATTCCCGAGGCAGCACGAAGGACGGGGGCGGCATGAAAACTCGGATCGACGGCCAAGTCGTCATCACCGCTGAATCCAGCATGGTCGTCGCGGCTCGTGACCCGGCGTTGCTAGGTGGCCCTGGGCTGGACCGCGCCGAATCAACGCCAGCGGACTCGATGTCGACGAGCGGACAGCAGGACCCTTCAAGAAGCCAGCACCCATATATCTCCTACGCGAGCGCCTTGCGCTTGTCGTGGGCTCCGGCAGCGCGGGCATTCGGATGGGTAGCGAGGGGGGCTCAGCTATGACCTCGATGCTCATTTTTATCTCCGGGGCGGCGCTGTTGATATACAGTGCCGAAAAGCTGATCGGCTACCTTGTCGGTGTCGCAAGCGGTCTCAAGGTCTCCGTATTTCTGCTTGCCATCATCTTCACCGGTATCGAATTCGACGATATCTTTCTCGGCGTTACGCTCAACCTCGAAGACCTTGACGGGGTCGCGCTTGGCATCGTGTTCGGGACCGCGCTCTCATTGCCTGGAATCGTGCTCGCGCTTGCCGCGATCCTGACACCTACCAAAGTAAATATTCCGCGCGATTATCTCTTGCTTTTCGCCATCGCGCCGCTCGTGATGATCGTGTTCACGCTGATGGCACCGCTCACCGCTATCGATGGCGTCATACTCATTGCGCTGTTCGTACTGTTCATCACCTACGTCGCCGTCCGGGAGTCGAGGGGCGAAACACCGGTATTTCGCGACGCGGAGATGTACGAAGCCTACGCCGTCGTCCGAAGGTCCGGGAGCGAAACGCCGGTTCTTCGGGAGGAGGAGACCTACGAGAGAAGGGTCGAATCGGACAGCGGGAGAAAACTGCCAGGCGGCGAGTGGACGGGGAAGCATTTCGCCGAAGACATGCCTTTCGCCGAAGCACGCAATCATTCCGGCTGGACCGGGCTTGGCTTGGCGGTCCTCGCGCTCGCCGGTCTCATTATCGGTGCCGCGACCACGGGCATCGGAACCGAAGGCATTCTGGAAGCCTACGGACTCGAGGCCACGCTCTTCGGCGCGACCATCGCCACCATCGTGTTGACCATCGAGGACATTTTCCTGACCGTGGAACCCGTCCGCAAGGGCGCGCCGGAAATCGGAGTCGGAAACGTCATCGGGAGTGTCATCTTCTCCGTCACGGGGAAACTGGGCATCATTCTCCTGGCAGGCGGTATCATCGTCGGCCCGACCGTGCTCACGTGGCATCTGCCTGCACTCATCGTGCTCACCGGGCTCACGGCGTACTTCCTCGCCACGGGCCGGCTGCAGCGATGGCACGGTTTCGTGTTGCTAGGTCTCTACGTCGCGTACTGGATCGTCAGTTTCGCCGTTTACGGGGCCCCTCCGATCGAAGCAGAGTGACGGCGCAGGTCCTCCCACCGCGCCGGTCGCTCCTGACACCGAGCGGCTTGGATGTGGTCGGGGAATGAGTCCTGCTTCACGTGGTCTCGCCTCCTCGTTGGCAGCCCGCCACCGATTCGGCCACGACCTCGTGGTCCGGCGACAGATGGCACACCGGATCGGTGCGGGCGGGGTCGCCGGTGAGCTGGAACGCTTGGCAACGGCACCCGCCGAAGTCGATCTCGCGCCGGTCGCAGCTTCGGCACGGCGCTGGCATCCAGTCTGTCCCGCGGAAGCGTTGGAAGACGGTGGACTCCTCCCAGATCCGTTCCAGGGAGTCCTCGAGCACGCTCGCGCGAGGTAGCGGCAGAGCGTGTGCGGCGGGGGCAGGGCAGAGCATCGCCGTTGGGCGCGACGGTGAGCTGCCGCTCCCCCATCCACCCATGCAGGGTTTGGGGTACCGGCTGTAGTAGTCGGGGAGGACATAGATGATTTCCACCCGTCCTTTTGGCCGCTCACGCGCGGCGCGCACGGCCGCCCCCGCCCGCTCGAGCTGCGGTCTGCTGGGCAGCAGCGCGCCGCGGCTGCGCCACGCCCAGCCGTAATATTACGTGTTGGCCAACTCGATACGATCGGCCTGCAACTCCTCGGCCAAGCGAAGAATGCCCGCGATCGATATTCTGCCGGTGCAGCACAACGATCAACGTGAGCGGCCAGGCCAACTCCTTCACCAGGGCTTGCGGGAAGCCTCGTCGCTGCAGACATCGGACTCCGGGATCATCGGTCAGTCTCACAGAAGGCGTGTGCGAAGGGCGCGCGCCTTCTCGGCCTGCCTGCCGTCCAGCCCGCTCGCAGCAGCATGTGGAGCTCCGGAGAAACGCGGTGGTCGGCGTGTTCGGGTTGGCGACACGTCGCACTGGGAGAAGCACCCGCCGCGACAGTCAGCGCGGCTGAGTCGCCGGTGTGACTTCGCGCGTGTGCAGCACGACGTCGAAGAACTCGGACAGCGATCCGCCGGACATGCTGGCCGGCTCGGTGGGGTCGTAGCGCGGGCCGATCAGCCGCAATTTCGCTGGAGAGTCGGTGACGGTACGCGCCGCGTCGGAGCCGCCCGCCCGAAGATCGAGCAGGTAGTGCTCGAGGCGCGTGCCTGCGAGGGTGGCGTCGGTGATGTCGACCGGGGGCGCGGGGGCGGGTGCCGGCTTCCCGTCCAGATCGACCGATCCGTGGTGGAACGTCAGGCCGGCCGACACATACTTGGTGCCGAGCTGCTCGCGCAAGTAGCTGCCGGCGTTGCGGCTGGTGACTCCGGCCTCGTTCGGGGCCCAGGCGACGGTGCGGGCGTGCCCGACCGCGCTGTGGCTTCCGCTCCAGTAGAGGATCTTGTGGCCGGTGTGCTCGCGCCACCGCAGCGCGTTGGCGGCGAGGCGCCGCTCGAGGACGCTCATCTCTTCCGCGGCGACGTCGAGCCCGACGAGGCGCACGGGATCGTCGGGATGCTGCTCGTTGTAGGCGCGCATCCAGTGCAGCACCCCGAGGAACTCCGACACGCGCCACCAGGAGTGGGTGTCGCGCAGCCGAGCCTCGACGTCGCCGCGGCCGCTCTGTAGCCACGCGTCGACCTCCAGGCCGGTCGTCCACCCGGCCTCGATCGCCAGCGAGCGGAACCCGAGCTCCTCGACCAGCAACCGCAGGACGCGGTGTGTCAGCCGGCTGAACTCGCGGGCGCCATGGGCGCCCCGCGCGACGCCGACGATCGAGGCATCGCCGACCATGGCGCGCAGCGGCTCGAGGTCGGTCAACGGCGCCTCGGGATCCGCGGTGGCCAGCGAGTGCGCTGCGGAGGTGATCCACTCGGTCGCGCGGGTCATGCGGCACCGGCCTCGACGGCGCCGACGAGCTCGTAGCGGCGGACGTCGTACTGGGGGCTGATGCCCGGGACTTCACGGGTGGCGCGCCATGCCGGGGAGTCGCCGAGGCCGGCGCCTTCGCCGAAGTAAGCGGGGGCGAGCGCTGCCCGGTGGGCGTCGGCATTGGCCCACTCGGCGAGGTTGATGACCGTCGCTGCGTCGGCCGACGCGAAGAACGTCGCCGCGCGCAGGCCTCGTGGGGGCGCCACGTCGGCCCCCAGCGCGGTGAGGACCGTGCCGACCCGGGCACGCTGTGTCTCCGGGTCCGGGCGTTCGAGCGGTCGGCGGACCCCGACGAGGCAGGTGGCGTTCGCGGCCTCGTCGAACGAGTGGTTGTACTCCGGAACCACCACGACGAAGGCGTCCAACCCGCTGATCGTCGCCGACCACGCGCGGGTATGGTCGTGCGAGTACTGGCCGAAGACGGCGGGTATCGGCTCGTCGAGGTGGGCGAGGTCGTAGTCGGCCAGGTCGACCACCTCGAACTTGGCATCCGGCCGCCCGGCGCCCTGGCCGTGCACCCACTCCGCGATGGCCCTGGCCTTGCGACCCGGCCGCGTGCTGCCGACGATGATCCCGATCCTCAGCATGTTCTGTCCTCGTCTGGGCCCGTGTCGCGGACTCGCCGCCGGTGCCGACCCGAGCCCTTGACCTGCCACGCCGAGGACGCTAGAAGTTGAACATTGGTGACAGTCAAGCCCGGCAGCGAGGAAGTTCGAGATGACGACAGCCACCCGCCCCGAGACCGACCTCACCGTCAGCGACGTCGCCCGTGAGAGCGGGGTGGCGGCCTCAGCGATCCGGTTCTACGCGCGGCACGGCCTCATCAGCAGCCGCCGGACGCCGGGTAACCAACGGCGCTTCGACGAGGACGCGGCCTGCCGCGTCAAGGTCGCGCGCGTCGCCCAGCGCGTCGGCCTGAGTATCGCCGAGATCGGCGAGCTGCTCTCCAACCTGCCCCCAAACGCCACCTTGAAGGACTGGCAGCACCAGCACGACATCCTCTGCGCCGAGGGTGAACGACGCATCGCCGAGCTGCGGGCAGCCCTGGACGACATCACCTCCGGACGCAAGCTCTGCGAGCTGTAGCACTTCGCGCAACGTCAAGCCCAACCTCTCGAGGGCGTCACTGGCCGCGCGGGCACCGTCGGCGGAGGCACAGCCCCGCCCGGACACCGCCATAAGGCGGCCAGAGCCTGGTCCCACGAGGGCAAACAACAACCCGGGTGGCGTCGAGGAACCAGCGCAACACCAGTACTGCGTGGCGGTAGCAGCCCAGCGCGCGGCGCCTGCGGTGTGTCCGGCGTCGTGCGTGTTCGCCTGCGAGCAGCTTGGCCAGGAACTCGGCGGTGGGTTCCCCGATCGGGAGTACGGCGGTGAAGGTGACAGGATCGAGCACGCGGGACCTCGGTGAGAGTCGATCTTTGAGCGGACCGACCTCTCCTACCGGGGTGGCACCCGTGTTGATCATCTCGGCGTCATCCGCGTGTCACCAGCAACCACTCCCGCTACTGGGAAAGGCTCATTGACGGAGAACGCGATCTTCATGGGGTCACCAAAACTTGATGCCGGTGGCCCGAAGTCGGCGCCGGTGCTGCCGTACTGCGGTCTCAACTGCATCGGGTGAGATGAGGTCCCCCCATGCTGCTGCGGCCGCCTGCCCTTCCGCGAGCAGCGCGTCCGCCTCGTCCTGGCCGATTGCGGCGCTCTGAACGACGCGCGATCCGAACCCGATGTGCCAGCGCTCGTCACGGAGGACCAGCTCCAATCCCCGGCGAACACCCGGCAGCCCGACGGACAGGCGGTCGAGCGTGTCGAGCAGCGCATGCTGTCCCGCCAGGAGGACCGCGCCCTCGAGCACCATGTGGTACAGCCCGACCGCGGCGGTCAGACCCCCGCGGTCCTCGGCGAGGCGCTGGGCCGTTGCCGGGAGGCGCTCCTCGAACAGGGCGACGAGCTCGGGACTGACGCGGGCGCGCAGGACGTCCAGCCGAGCCACGAGGTCGGCCCCCGGGACGGCGGCGACCTCGGCCGCGACGCGGTCGAAGAAGCGGGCGTGGCGCGCCTCGTCACGGGCCTGAGCGCGGAAGCATGCCGCCATCGAGTCGTCGCACGCAGCCGCCTGGTAGGAACCGAGCTGCCCGGACACCGATGTCTCACCGATGCAGAAGCCTGCGATCAATCCGAGGACCTGGGCGTTCTCGGCGTCGTCGAGCGCCGGCCATGCCTCGCGGTCGGCCGAGAGGTCGATGGCCGTCTCGTCCCACTGCAGCGAGTCGGCGAGTGTCACGAAGTGGTCGTACCCGGCGATCATGACTCAGGGTCCTCTCCCGGTTCCAGCTCGCGGAAATCCGTCTTACGGGCACCGCAGATGGGGCACATCCAGTCGTCAGGGATCTCCTCGAAGGGCGTCCCCGGATCGATGCCGCCGTCTGGGTCACCTTCCTCAGGATCATAGATGAAGCCGCAGGGCTCGCAGATCCACCTCGTGGTCTCCGGCTTGGCCTGTGTCCGTCCGCTGACGCTCATACCCTGGCCGGCCCTCCCGCGAGGGGCACCGAGATCGCCCTGAGCCGCGGGTGAGTGACGTGAAGGCGAACTCGTTGACCTCCGGCGACCTGTAGCCGAGGACGTCGTACTCCACGCCGCGATTCTGTCCAGCCGGCACGAGCACACCAACCGAG
>WHSY01000539.1 GCA_009379815.1 Pseudonocardiaceae bacterium | reverse complement strand
AACCGTCCCCGCCCCAAGTGTGCACGGCCAGCGGGGTCAGGCCGCGCGGCCAGTGGAAGTCGAGGAACCAGAAGCGCTCCTCGTCCTGCTTCCGGAAGGGGCCGGTCGGCTCGACGATGTAGGGCATCTCCAGCAGCTCCGACTTGTAGCCCGGGTACCACTCCCCCGAGGCGTACTCGTCGACCGGGACCACAGTGGCCATGCGGCACCCCTTCGCTGTCGCGGGACAAGATGGGCATTCTTAACGAGCAGATGATCAAGCCTAGCTGCGCCGTCGGTTCTCGAATAGACGGATCACGCCACCATCAGACCGGAGAGCGAACCTGATTGTCCCCGTTTACCCGTCCAGTCCCCGGACAGAGCGGAGCTCGATTCATCAGGTCGACAGTCTCTGGGATCTCGTATTGATCTACGACGAGCTGCTGGACGGACAGGCGCTGTCGTCGGTCCCGGTCGTGGGGAGCTCGTGCGAGGGAATGATGGCCTGCCCTTCCACAAGATCAACAAGGCCAACCGAAGATCATCAACTTACCCGCGTAAAGGATCGAGGCTGGAGCCCAATCACGACCGTATGG
>WHSY01000538.1:340-575 GCA_009379815.1 Pseudonocardiaceae bacterium | reverse complement strand
GGAGCTTCGTGTTCGGCTGGGAGGGCGCCGCCACCCAGGCACGCACGCTCGCCGACACCGCCGGTGTTCCCGCGTCCAGCACGTCCATCGCGTTCGTGCACGCCTGCCAGGCCCTCGCCGCGCGGCGGGTGGCCGTCGCGGCGACCTACCCGGAGGACGTCGCCACGAAGTTCGTCGAGTTCCTCGCCGCAGGCGGGGTCGACGTGGTCAGGTTCTCCAGCGAGAACATCCTCCT
>WHSY01000538.1:0-330 GCA_009379815.1 Pseudonocardiaceae bacterium | reverse complement strand
CACCGCGCTGCACTCCGTCGCGTGGCTGGATGCGCTCGACGCGCATGTCGGCAAGCCCGTGCTCACCGCCAACCAGGTCACCGCCTGGGAGGGGCTGCGGCTCGCCGGCGATCTCGCGCCGCGAACCGGTTTGGGCGCCCTCTTCAGGGGCTCGGGCTCCGGCCCGGACGCGCCACCGGCAGGCGTCTGAGCCACGGCGAGGACGACCGAGACATGGCTGCCGACGGACTCAAGCCGATCAAGCGCGAACCTACCTCGAGTCTCATCGCCGACCAGCTGCGCGAAGCCATCATGTCCGGCGCGTTCCCGCAGGGCACGCAGCTCGGCGAG
>WHSY01000537.1 GCA_009379815.1 Pseudonocardiaceae bacterium | reverse complement strand
GATGGCTTGCGCGCCGTGCGTATCGACGATCTCGGTGAACCTGCCGGCGATCTCGTCGAGCGCCTGATCCCAGCCGATCCGCTCGAACCGCCCGCTGCCCTTCGGCCCGGTCCTGCGCAGCGGGTACAGCACCCGGTCGGGGCTGTAGACCGTCTCGGTGAAGTTGTTGAGCTTCACGCACAGCCCACCGCTGGTGAACGGGTGGTCCGGGTCGCCGCGCACCTCCGTCGCGCGGCCGTCGGCGACCGTCACCAGCATGGCGCAGGTGTCCGGGCAGTCGTGCGGGCACGCCGCGCGCACGGTTGTGGCAGCTGCGGTCATCTCGGGCTCCTCGGTTGACCTGTGGTGGGAGGCGTCCAGCGTGCGCGGCCCGGCCGTGGGCGTCTTGACCACCAGCGACGAGTTGTTGGCCTCGAGTGACAGCTGCGGCTAATGTCAGGGGCCACGGAGGATCGCGTATGGCCGCTTCAGCCGACACCGAGGTCACCCGGACCGGGCGCCTGAACGTGTGGCGCGACCTGGTGCGCGAGCACTTCGTGACCCTGGACATCGAGGCGAACCCGGACCATCCGTTC
>WHSY01000536.1:338-577 GCA_009379815.1 Pseudonocardiaceae bacterium | reverse complement strand
CGGGTTCCGACGGGCGGTGAGTCGCGGTGACCGAGACACTGATCAATATCGGGGTGGTCCTGGCCCTGATCGCGATCAACGGGATCGTGTCGGCGGCCGAGATCTCGCTGGTGTCGCTGCGCGAGGGGCAGATCGGCCAGTTCGCCCAACGCGGCAAACGGGGCGAACGTATCGCCCGGCTCGCTCGGAACCCGAACCGCTTCTTGTCCACGGTGCAGATCGGCATCACCCTCGCGGGG
>WHSY01000536.1:0-328 GCA_009379815.1 Pseudonocardiaceae bacterium | reverse complement strand
CTGCTGGCGGACGACGTCGCGCCCCTGCTGGAACGGCTCGGCGTGCCGGAGGCCGTTGCCGATCCCCTGACCATCGTCCTGATCACGCTCGCGATCGCCTATACGGCCATCGTGCTGGGTGAGCTGGTGCCCAAGCGGATGGCGCTCCAGCGCACCGAGGGCGTCGCGGCGGTCCTGGGACCGATGCTCGACCGGTTCGCCACGCTGATGCGCCCGGTGATCTGGCTGCTGTCGGTGTCCACCGATGTGGTCGTTCGCCTGCTGGGTGGTGACCCGTCCATCAATCGCCGCCAGATCAGCGACGAGGAGCTGGTGGAGCTGGTGTCGG
>WHSY01000535.1:274-577 GCA_009379815.1 Pseudonocardiaceae bacterium | reverse complement strand
CGTGTCGTTGGCCAGCGCCAGCGCCTCGTCCTCGCCGGAGAAACGCAGCACCGCCGTCACCGGGCCGAAGACCTCCTCTCGGGCGATCGTCATCGACGGGGTCACATCGGTGAACAGGGTCGGTGCCACCCAGTAGCCGCCCGCCAGCCGCGGGTCCGACGGGAGTGGCGCCTCCGCCGCGACCGTCGCCCCTTCGGCAATCGCCCCCTCGATGAAGCTGAGGACCCGCTGCTGCTGCCCCGCGCTGATCAGCGGACCGACATGTGTAGCGGCGTCGCGCCCGTCACCGACCCGCAGGCGGCC
>WHSY01000535.1:0-264 GCA_009379815.1 Pseudonocardiaceae bacterium | reverse complement strand
CCGACCGCTGACACCAGCCGAGCCACGAACTCGGTGTGTACCCCGTCTTCGACGAGGAGGCGGGAGGCGGCCGTGCAGGCCTCGCCCTGGTTGAAGAACGCCCCTTCCACGGCTCCCCGTACCGCGGCGTCGAGATCGGCGTCGGCGAAGACCAGCAACGGATTCTTGCCTCCGAGTTCGACGGTGACGGGCGTCAACCCGTCGGCGGCCAGCTTGAGGACGGCGCGCCCGGTGGCGGTCGAACCGGTGAACGACAACCGCTCC
>WHSY01000534.1 GCA_009379815.1 Pseudonocardiaceae bacterium | reverse complement strand
GCCACGAGGCCCGGGTCGGCCGGCAGGAGGAGGTCCTCGTCGAGGGCCCGTCCAAGAAGGACCCGACCATGACCACCGGGCGGACGAGGCAGAACAAGCTCATCCACTTCCGGGCCCCCGAGGGTGGTGGCGGGCTGCGACCGGGGGCCTTCGCCGAGGTGACGGTCGACTCCGCCGCGCCCCACTTCCTGCGGGGCACGTTCGTGCGCAAGACGGCCGATCCGGCCCGGCGGGTGCGGATCCCCGTCGAGGCTTCGTGACGGCGGCCACGAACAGCACGACCACGCATCTGGCCCTCGTCGGGCCCACCGCTTCCGGGAAGTCGGCCGTGGCCCTGGCCGCCGCCGAGGCCCTCGGCGACGTCGAGATCGTGTCGGTCGACTCGATGCAGGTCTACCGGGGGATGGACGTCGGCACCGCCAAGCCCACGCCGGCCGAGCAGGCCGCCGTTCCCCACCACCTCCTCGACCTGGCCGTGCCCGGCGAGGAGTTCTCGGTGGCCCGCTTCCAGGCCGCGGCCCGGGAGACCATCGCCGCCATCGAGGCCCGGGGGCGCCGGGCGCTGCTGGTCGGCGGGA
>WHSY01000533.1 GCA_009379815.1 Pseudonocardiaceae bacterium | reverse complement strand
CCCGGTACGGCCGGGGAATCCGGCGACCGGGCCGGTCCGGGTGCGCCCGGCGGGACCGGCCGACGTGGACGCCTGCGTGCGGTTGGCGATATACGAGCAGGAGTACTCGGCGATGGTCGGCAGCACGGTGCTGCGCCCGGAGACCCACGACCTCAAGCGGGCGGTGCTCGCCGGCCGGCTGGAGACCGGCGCACCGGTCTGGCTCGCCGAAGTCGACCGCGTCGCGGTCGGGCTCGCCGAGTGCGGCTACACCGACGCGGTCCCGGGGAACTGGATGGCCACGCGCCTGCAAACCGGGCAGTGGGGGTACATCAACTGCGCCTCGGTCGATCCCCAGGCACGGGAGCAGGGCGTCGGCGAAGCCATGGTGTCCACGGTGCACACCGCGTTCGCCGATGCGTCGGTCGTAGGCTCCTTCCTCTACTACAACCCGCCCAACCCGCTGTCGTCGGTGTTCTGGCCACGACGCGGATACCGGCCACTATGGACAATCTGGGAGATCCGGCCAGCCACCGCGCTGCGCTGAGGCACGATTCCGGTCAGCCGCAGGCACGCTGGGTGAGGCTGAACCAGTTTCCG
>WHSY01000532.1:274-579 GCA_009379815.1 Pseudonocardiaceae bacterium | reverse complement strand
CTACCAGCCATCGACCGAAGCGGCGCCCACGGCTGTAGCGCTTGCTGAGGAACAGGCCCAGGCGCATCTGCGCATACCAGTGCAGCTGCGCGAAGCGGCGGCCCGAGTTACCGTACTTGAAGTACCCGGCCCAGCCGTTCAGGAACCAGTTCATCTCTTGCACCACCATCTCCACGGGCACCCGAAACCGAGACCGGTCGGTCAACTCCCGTAATCGGTCCCGAGCATGTTGCATAGCCTTGTCCGAGGGCCAGCGGGCAAGGAAGGTGATCGGCCGCCTGCCCACACGGGCAGGCGAACGCACC
>WHSY01000532.1:0-264 GCA_009379815.1 Pseudonocardiaceae bacterium | reverse complement strand
CGCGAAGCCGCGCCAGCGCAGCCTCAGCCTGTTCCCGGGACTTGCACATCACCAGCGCGTCGTCGGCGAACCTCACCAGCACACCGTGCTCTCGTGTATTCCACACTCGATCGAGACGATGCAGATACACGTTGCAGAGCAAAGGGCTGATGACTCCTCCAACGCAGTTGCGAACTTGGGGAAGGCTCCTCGTCGGCGTCACCGTCGGTGATCTCCGTTGTGGAGGTCGTGGTGCTGCCGTTGGTGGGGATGGAGTGCCGGATG
>WHSY01000531.1 GCA_009379815.1 Pseudonocardiaceae bacterium | reverse complement strand
GTCTCGGCGTACCGGAGCCCGGCCTCCTCGCAGTACTCCCGGATGACGGGTTGCGCCAGCCGTAGCGAGGGCCGTGGCATGCTCGGGAACAGGTGGTGCTCGATCTGGTAGTTGAGCCCGCCGAGCATCCAGTCGGTGGCGACGCCGCCCCGCACATTTCGCGAGGTCAGCACCTGACGCCGAAGGTGGCCCCACTTCTCGCCGGGCGCTGGCATCGGATGCCCTTGTGGTTCGGCGCGAAGGCGCAGCCGAGGTGCAGGCCGAGCAGGGCATGATGGACGGCCGCGAACGCCAGCGCCTGCAGCGGGGACATGACTGCCAGCAGCAGCGTCGCGTAGGCAAGGTGGTGGACCGCGAGCAGCCCACCTTCGACAACCCGGTCGTGTCGCGACCGCTGCCGCAGGTCGACGATGCTCGTGATCTTCAGTGCGATGCCCTCGAGTAGCAGCATCGGGAAGAAGAGCTTCGCTTGATGCCGGGTCAGCCAGCCCAGGAAGCCGCGGCGGTCGGCGGCTTGCTCGTCCGTCCACACCAACGCGCCCACCGCGACGTCGGGGTCCTTGTCGGCATGGTTGGGGTT
>WHSY01000530.1:353-581 GCA_009379815.1 Pseudonocardiaceae bacterium | reverse complement strand
ACATCGTGACCCGGGCGTTTACCGCTGCGGGGTTGTGCAAGCAGGACGATCCGATCGGCTTCCCGCAACCCATTGCGCGGGACGGAAACGGCTGGCGCGCGGTGGTGGACCTGCCGTGGGGTGTGACCGCCGAGCAGGCAATCAAGCGCCGCGACCGCTTAGCCTCCGGCTTGGACCTGGACGAGGTCCAGGTATGGCCGGAGCGAGTCCGAGGTACAAGCGGTTCAG
>WHSY01000530.1:0-343 GCA_009379815.1 Pseudonocardiaceae bacterium | reverse complement strand
CTGGCTCTGGGCCGAAGACCCAGATGAGGCGAGCCTGTTCGACCCGTTCCCGTTCGGCCAAGACCAACGTGGACGGCTCGTTGAGCTCCGGCTGATGTTCACCTCGGTGCTCGTTGGCGCTATCCCCCGAATGGGCAAGACCCTCGCGGCACGACTGCTGTTGCTTGCCGCTGGGCTCGACCCCCATGCCGAGCTGCACGTCTACGACGGCAAAGGCGGCCAGGACTGGCGAGGCTTCGCCAAGATCGCCCACCGGGCCGGGTTCGGCGCACGCACCGAAACCGTGCAGGCGCTGCGCGACGACCTACGCGCGGTCCGCGACGACATGAACGCACGCTATGAC
>WHSY01000052.1:32407-32633 GCA_009379815.1 Pseudonocardiaceae bacterium | reverse complement strand
TAGGTCTCGTCCTGGCGGTCCGGGCGCAGCAGGGTCAGGCCCATCGCTTCGGTGGTGTGTTTGAACGCCTGGCCGGAGAAGCCCTTGTCGGCCAGCAGGACTTGCCCGCTGCGGATGAGGTGGTGGTTGCGCACGAGCAAGGCGCCTACGACCTCGCGTTCCCCGATCTTGGGGTGGGCCAGACACCACATGTGCGGCATCCCGTCCCCGGTGCAGACCAGGTAGA
>WHSY01000052.1:0-32397 GCA_009379815.1 Pseudonocardiaceae bacterium | reverse complement strand
GAGCGTTTCACCGTTTCTCGGGAGGTGCCGCAGGGCACCGGGGTGGCATCGGTCATCCACAGATCGTCGAACCACGACGGGCAACACGCAGCCAACGCCAGAATCGCCTGACACAGCAACGGTTGCGCGGTCTTGAGCCGCTTGTGGTAGCCCGGCTGGTTCGGCAGGCACGGAAACATCGCCCGCAACGCCGGATCGGTGTGCAGGTGCCGGACCCACCGGCGCTCGGAGTGATACCCCAGCAGCACCTGCGCCACCGCCAGGGTGACCAGCTCGCTGTCGGAGAGCACCGGCCGTCGACCCCGACCAGCCCGCGACGAGACCACGTGATCGTCGACCAGAACGTAGAGTGCGGTCAGGAGGGTGTTTAGTTCTTTGCTCACACATTGATCTTGAACACCCTCCTCCCACCTGCCCGGTAGCGACGCGCCTTCACGCGATCTTCACGGAATCACTCATCTAGGCTGCTCACCGGGCACGAGCCCTTCGGTTCCCGCCCGACACCCCTTCGGAATTCACGAACCCACGGGCAATCGGTGAACCGCAACTCAGGCGAGTCGGTCAAGTGGCCACTGATGACAGTCGTGGTCTGCATGGAAGCTCCTCAAGTTTGAAGATCAGGGGTTGATGTATGACGCCGTGCGGCCTCACCACGGCCCGAACACGGCGCCGCCTCGCGGCCTGCCTGCGCTCCCAGGGCAGCAACGGGGGCGCTCACCCGAGTAGTGCGGTCAACAATGCCGACGACGGTCAGCGTGGTCTCATTGAAGCTCCCCGGGATGCTCGAGACCTCGACGCCCGGCTGGGCCAGGCCCGCGCCGGCGAGCTCGGGCACCTGGAGTTCCTGCAGGTCTTGTGCCACGACGAGATCGCCCGCCGCGACGCCGCCGCGATCGACCGCCGCACCCGCCGGGCCCGGTTCGAGCAGACCCTGACCCTCGAGGGCTTCGACTTCGCCGCCAACTCCAAGCTGCCCGCCGCCGCCATCCGCGACCTGGCCGCGCTGCGCTGGGTGGCCGCCGGCCAGTCGGTGATCCTCTACGGCCCGGTCGGGGTCGGCAAGACCCACATCGCCCACGCGCTGGGGCACCTCGCAGTGCGCGCCGGCGCCGACGTCCGCTTCACCAAGACCAGCCGCGCGCTGGCCGAGCTCGCCGGCGGGCACGCCGACGGCACCTGGACCGGCCGGCTGCGCGAGCTGGCCCGGCCCGCCGTGCTCATCCTCGACGACTTCGCCATGCGCGAGCTCACCGCAGCCCAGGCCGACGACCTCTACGAACTGATCACCGAACGCGCCGGCCACTCGCTGATCCTGACCAGCAACCGCTCCCCGGTCGACTGGTACCCGCTGTTCCCCAACCCCGTCGTCGCCGAGTCCCTGCTCGACCGGCTGATCAACAACAGCCACCAGATCCTCATGGACGGGACCAGCTACCGCCCGCAGAAACGACCCGGGCGCGTCGTCTCCCGGGAAACCACGACCAGCCAGTAGCATCACCACACGGGCCAGACCCGGGGGAATAACTTGATCCCAGCCCTGGGGAATTACCTGATCGTTCACACCCAGATCAACAAAGATCCGTTACGTCATCGAGCAGACGATCGTCAATCTCAAGACCTGGCGAATCCTGCACACCGACTACCGCGTGCGCTCGAACATTCACCACAAGCATTGCCACCGTAGTCGCCCTACACTTCTACGCGGCCAGCTGAATAAGCCTCTAGGTGTGGCTAGCATACATCGGATTTTTCCGGGCGTTGAGTCGACCGTAATGTTCGGTCGACTCTGTCAACGTTTCCCCATGCACGGCAAGGTCTCGTGAGTGCGCATATGTCAGGGCGCGGACGGCCAGCGGATGGTGAGGACGATGGAGTCGGCGAGCGCTTCCCAGGAGTGGTCAATACCCGGCCCCCAGAGCACATAGTCGCCTTGCTTTACAAGCATGACGCTACCTGTCGTCATGGCGAGCCGGAAATGGCCGTCGATCAGGAGTAGGAGTGTCGTGCGTTGGTCGTCGGTGGTCCAGTCGACGCGCTTGTCGCCAGCGGGGTGGTGATACCACTTGACCTCGACGTGGGGAGAGTGGCGGACGCCTTCGGTGGTGTTTATGAAGTGGCCGAGCAGCCATCCGCGCGTGTCTTGGCTGTCTTCGGAAGCGTTGCCGCTGTGCCAGTTCGGGCCGGTCACCATAGTTCCCACTCGATCTCTGGTAGGTCAACGCGGTTGCCGCCGATTCGGGCGAGCCGCCGGAGTCCTTGGAGGAAGGCGAATAGTCCTTCGTTGCTCCACGCCTTGTCGGCGGCAAGGTCGGTCAGTAGCACTCGGTCGAGGCTGGAGTACTGCCGTAGGCCGGAGGCTTCCCAGTTGGTTTCGATGACGCCGCCGTAGTGCTGCCAGAACTGCTCATCGTCGATGACGATCAGGCAGGCGAACTCGTAGTTTCCGCTGACCAGGTTCAGCCCGAAACCCGTGCATTCCATGTGCAACGCGCCGGTTTCGGTGAGCCAGCGCATCGGGTCTGACGAGTGCGCGGGGTGCATCGGGTCCGCCCTGCGCTCGACACCCTGTGTGTTGTCGAGATCGTTGCGGCCGAGTAGTTCCTCTTCGGTTTCGCGTAGCAGGGTGGCGCCGATCTGGGCGTCGGTGCGGTAGTCGGTGATCGGTTGGTGAAATCCCTTGGGGATCACCGATAGCGTACGCGCTGCGTTGAGGACGTGCCCGGAGCGTTCTTGGATAAGGAGCACGTAGTCGGCCGGGCCACGGTAAGCGCGGGCGGGCCGGGCGATGGCACACAGTGCGAGCGCGCCACCTGCACACAATCGGTCCGCTACGTCCAGCACAGTCGAGAAGTCGGGCAGATACTGGTCGCGCAGTGGTAGCGAGCCCGGTAGCGCCGGGCGATCGGCGGCAAGGGTGTCGATTAGCTCGGCTTCGAGCAGGTCCATGGTCAGCGCGTAGTGCGCGAACCGGTCCACTCCGAGCTGCCCGGCTAGCTCACGGTGACGGATGTTCTCGCGCTGCAAGCGATAGAGCGGCATGTCTACCAACCGCACGTTGAGCGCAAGAGCTTCAGCGAGTCGGGTCACGGCGTGCTCGGCAGTGTGCTCGTCTAGTGACGCGTCGGCCGGTGACGTACCAGCGACGGTGAGCCGATCGGCGTCGGTGAGCAAGGGACAGTCGAGGTCTAGCCATTCGGGACGGGTGAGCACCGTGGTGGCTGCGTCAAGATCTGGCCCGTAGCGAGCGCCGTACCGACGGTAGCCGTGTGGGGATTCGCCGTAGTAGCTGGTCAGCGCCCATGTTAGGCCGGGTTGGCTGACGCGTGCCCGTCCGTGTCCTCGTGCCTCCAGTTCACGTCTGTTCACGCGCGCGAGCCTGGCGATGACCTGTGTTCGACCGGTGCCCGGTGTCCATCCGGCGTGCTGGTCAAGCCAGTCCAGCGCGGCTGCGATGTGGGGATCGTCGGTCAGCCGACGCTCGGCGTCGGCCGCCAGGGCGTCGGAGCTTGACGCTTCGGCGTCGCCGTGGTCGGTGTCTTGGTGACCGGCGGCTTCGGTGAGCAACTCGGCGAACCGTTCCCGGACGGCGGGTGACGCCTGCTGTAACGCATTGTCGAGGGCTTGCTGAAAACCCGAGTTCTGCGTGAGTGCTGGTTTTTTGTGCCAGTCGGCTACCGTGCGCAGCCCGATTTTCAGGTGCGCGGCGAACCGTGCATTACTCAACCGCATGGCGCGTTGTAACAGGACTGCGGTGTGTCCAGTCCACGGATTCGATGAGGGCATCAAGTCCACCCATCTAGTGCGATGAACTGCAAACCCGCACTGGATATGCACTGGTTCCGCACTAGAGACACATCGGAACCGCCGGAAATCCTCGGTTGAATCCTTGGCATGAACAGCATTCGACCCACCCGCCAGAAAATCGCGCTAATCACCGGCGCCCACCAACGCGCGTCGCCGCCAGTGAGCCGCGCTTGCCCGTCGCTCACCACGTTGTTCCTCCGCGCTCCGCCACCGTTGCGACCGTCACCAGCTTCGACCCTAACCGCTGCGCACGGCGCCGCGCCGAGTGGTCGGGGCCACGCGCCGATCACGCCTGAATCCAGCTCTCTTCTCACTTCAAGGACTTCTCTCATGGGTACCTCTATGCCTCGCGCCGGTCAGCCGGCCTACTACACCATTCGCCAGGCCGCCTGGGTGCTCGGCGTCGGACCCGCACACATCAACCGAGCCATCCGCGTGGGTTCGCTGCGCGCTGTCCGTCGCCGTTCCCGGCTGATGATCCCGGCGGACGAGCTCGCCCGGCTGCTCGGGGGTCGGCCCGGATGAACCACGCCGATCGTTTCCGCTATACCGCCGACCGCCTCGACCGGCTGGCCGACGTACCGACCGACTCTCTTGCCCACATCGTGATCCGCGACGCGGCATGCATCGACGCGCTAACCGCTGAGGACCCGCCGGAGTTGACCGGCGAAGACGCGGCCGACCGGGAGCTAGCAGCCCGCTTGTGCTCCGGCTGCCCAGTCCAGGAGGAGTGCCTCGAACTGGAACTGCGCTGGACGGGTGCACACACGGCCGGGGTGTTCGGCGCGCTGCCGGATAAGGACCGGCGAGCGTTGTACCCGTACTGGCGTGCGCGCCGTACCCGGCGGTACCGGGGTGGTGATCAGCGATGATCGTCACCGTTTCTCCGGTCGAGTTGCTCGCCGGATTCGGTGCGCTGCTTGTGCTGATCGTCGCGTGGCGGGCCAGCGTGCGCCGCGCGCGGCGGATCGCCGTTGCTGGCCGCAACAGCGCCCGGCTTGCCACGCTGACCGGGCGGGTACTGCTGACCGCAGCGCTTCTCGGTGCAGTCCAGTGGGTGGTGCTCACCCACTCCGGCGACCTGGTGCTGACCGCCGTCGTGCTCGGGCTGCCGAATCTGCTGGCCGCCTACGTCCTGGTTCGCGCCTTGACGGTGACCACGGTGGAGGACCGCCCGGTACGGCGGGGTGGTCGCCGATGAACGGCGCGGACCACTCCCGCAACGCGCCCGGTACCGGCGAGGGTCGTGACGTGGTGCCCGTCATCTTCGACGGCGAACTGGTCGACGATGACCAGCAGCCGAACACCAGACCCGGCACGAAGTCGGTTTGGCGGTTGCTGGCCGCATGGTGGCAGCGGTCGCCGCGTGTCCCGCGTGCGCTGAAGACCCGCGAGGCATTCCGCCACGCGGTCACGGACGTATGGAAGCGCGTTCTGCTGTCGCCATACTGGCTCACCAGCGCAGTCGCCCGTGGCGCAGTGGTCGCAGCACGGACGTGGCGCCGGTGGGTGCGAGTGCACGACTACCGCGAAGCCGCCGAGCTGTCGGAGAAGTTGGCCGACAAGTACATCGAGATCCGCGCCCTGACGCTGTTTCGGTGGAAAGTCACCGGCGTCATGGCCGCCGCTGGCGGTATCGGCGTCGCGGTCGCGAATCTCGTGTATGGCTCGCCCGCGCTCTGGCTGGCCGGGGGCATCGCGGCGATCGCACTCGCCGTAGCTGGCCGCCGCACGGACGGCAAGCCGGGACGTAAGGCCGTGCTCGCCGGGCCGCGCAGTCTCACGTGGACGATGGACCCGCAGATCCTCATCGACGCGTTCCGGGACGCCAAGCTGATCGGCAAGGACGAGAGCCTACGTCTGGTCGAACGTGCCAGCCGGATGGGCGAGGGGTGGGCGATCACCATCGACCTCCCGGCCACCCGTAAGGCCGCCGACGTGATCAAGAACCGCGAGGCCCTCGCCTCCGCGCTAGCTGTCGATGAAATCCAGTTGCTGGTCGAACGGGTGCGCGGACGCGGCGGGCACGCCGGACGCGTCTCCCTGTGGGTCGCCGATTACGACCCGTACGCCGCACCGCCAATGCGCACGCCGCTACTCGACGCGGTCGGGTGGGATGCGTGGCAACCGGTCCCGTTCGGCCGCGATGCCCGCAACCGGCGGATCGACCTCCCGCTGGTGTGGACCTCGGTACTGGTCGGTGCGATCCCACGGCAGGGCAAGACCTTTGCCACCCGGCTTGCTGCAGCTGGGCTGATCCTCGATCCGCATACCCGACTGTACGTGGCGGATTTCAAGGCGGGCAAGGACTGGGACGCCGCCGCGCAAGTGGCACACCGGTTCATGTCCGGCGACGACACCGACCACGTGCTCACCCTGCGGGACTGGCTCATCGAACTCGTGGGCGAGGTACAGAACCGCTACCGGCGAATGCGCACCCTAGACGATGCGACCTGCCCGGAGTCCAAGCTCACCCCGGATATGTCGCGGGACCGGACGCTGAACATGCCGGTGACGGCGATCTTCATCGATGAGGTACAAGTCCCCTTGGAGGATCGCACCCCGGTCACGGTGCAGGGCAAGAAGGTTCCGGTCGGCGAGTACGTCGGCGAGCTGCTCACCTGGCTGGCCAAGAAAGCACCGGCGGCCGGAGTGGTGTTGGTGCTCGCGACCCAACGGCCGGACTCCAAGACCATCCCGTCCGCGCTGCGCGCGGTTCTGGGGTCGCGGTTCGCGCTGCGGGTCATGGACTGGCGCGATTCCAACATCATCCTCGGTGAGCAGATGAACACCCGTGGCTTCGACTCCAGCCGCTTGCTCGCCGCACACAAGGGTGTGGGCATCCTGCGCGCGGACGGCGAGATCGACACGGGTGCCGACGTGCTCGCCATGACCGTGCGCACCTATTACATGCCCAACGATGACTGGCGGGCGGTCTGCGAACGGGGGCGAAGCCTGCGAGAAGCCGCCGGAACGCTGAGTGGGCACGCCACCGGTGCCGAACCAGCAGCCGTGCTCGGCCATGTCGACGTGGTAGGGGTGATCGGTGCAGGCCACGCAGGCGCAGACACGGAGCCCAACGAGCTGGCGGAACCTTTGGCCTCCGTGGTGGCCTACCTCGCCGAGGTGGGCGAGGACGACCGGGAGTTCGTCCCCACTGCCGAACTGATCGACGCGTTGAACATGGAAGCGACCCAGTTCGCGCGGCAGATGGGCGAGCTTGGCTGCTCACCGGCGCGGCACCGGGTATCGACCGAGGACGGAGACACACGCCGGGTGCGTGGCTACCTCATTCGGGATATCCGCGTGGCCGCCGAGCGCGCCAGCCGGGCAGGTGACGCCACACTGTGACTCCGCGTCGTGACCCGAGCGCAGCAGCCACGAACGGGCCGACGGACGATGTGTTGAACGAACAGGAGCGCGAATGGATTCGTCAGACCGTGTTGGCTCTACCACCAGCTACCGAGCACGAGATCGAGGGATGGTGCGAGGTGATTCTCAATGCTCGTTACCGCGCCGAGAATTCGCCTGGGGATCGGGCAAGGGTCGCCCCGTCCCAGTCGAACCGAGTAACGGAGTGATCACCCCAACGCGCCGGGGGGCGCAGCGTCAGCCGGGGAAAGGCGCGGCGGATCATCGCGCGCATCGTGTCGAAATCGCCATGCTCGGCGGCCCGGTCCCAATCGTCGGCGATGTCGGTCGCGGCCGCAACAGGGTCGGTGGGCTCGTCTAGTGTGGCCAGCTCAGCGGTAAGCCGGTCAAGGCGTTCCAGGATGGGGGCCATCGCCTTGTCTACCCGTTCGGTGCCCCACGCGGCCGTCTTCTCCGCCAGGCTGTCCGCCGATTCGTTCAACCGGCCGATCTCGGCGTTGAGCTTCTCCCGCCGCTTGGTGAAGCGCGCCAATCGCCGCGCGACCTGATCGGCGTGTCGGGGATCGCCCAACCTGGCCTTGACCGCATCCGCCACCGCGGCATCAGCGACCTTGCCGTCCATGTACGTCTTACCGCACCCGTGGGGATGGTCGGCGTTGCGGCGACACCGGTACTCTCGTTTCCGTGTTCCGTCCGGGTAGGGCGGTAGGTTCGATCGATACGTGCCCTGCAGCGCCGCACCGCACCCGCCACAGCGAACGATCCCAGCTAGCAGGTGCTTGTGCCCCGGCGGGCGGCCCAGCTTCCGGCCGTCGAACAACGCGCACAGCCGCTCCCAGTCCTCCCGGTTGACCGCCGGCTCCACATCTGCCAGCGCACCGACGATCGCGCCGTTGTGCTGGAGTAACCCCGCAATCGCGGGCCGACGCAACGAACGTGCCAACGTGTGCCGCCGCCATAGACTGCCTTCCACCGTGCGGATCCCTCGGCCGTTCAGCTCCCGGACCAGCCCGGACAGCGACTCACCGGCCAACAACCGACGGTAGCACTCACTGATCACCGCCCGCTCAGCGGCGAGCTTCTCCTCAGACACCCGTTCGCGATAATCGCCGGGTTCCCACTCCGCAGGCGCGGGCGCCCATCCCGGCATGCCGAAACTGCGCTGCCCACCGTGCACGCGTCCCTTTTTCGCACGACGGAGCTTGCCGCGCTTCGTCCGTTCGCTGATCTTGTCCGACTCGCCAGCGGCGGTCACCATGTCCTCACGGAAGTGGCGCCGACCATCGGCCGTGGTCAGGTCATAGGTGCCCGATAGCGACCACACCAGCACTCCCCGGCTGGACAGGTCTACCAGCCGCTCACCCTCCATGACCTTGCGAGAGAACCGCGTCAGGTCCAGCACCATGACCCCGCTGGACACACCGGCTTCCAACCGGTGCATGAGCTGGTTCCACTCCGGCCTGACGACCTTGGGGTCCCAGGCGGACAACGAGTTGTCCTTGAACACCGCACCCACCGTGCCGCCCCGTTCAACAACAGCCTCGCTGCACCACTCCACCTGATCATCAACATTGATCGTGTCGCCACCCTGCGCGAAGCTAAGCCGCGCGTACACATCCATGATCGGCTTGTCGGACACGCTCGCACTCATGCCCACATGTTACTAAAGAACCACTAGTGCAGGACGGTGGGCGCCCGCAGCCGGGGTGCGCGCAGCCGCGATCCCGAGCGGCCACGGCGCGGCGCAGCCCGTCGGGGATGGTGCGGGTGACCCGGCCGACGTCGAGCGGCTGGCCCGTGCCGTCCATGACGATCGGCACGACGGCGGCGTCACAGGCCAGCATCCGCAACGACTCGGGCGACAGGGTGCCACCGAAGTCCAGCATCGCCGACCGGCAGCGACGCTCCAGGTCCTCCAGCCGGAGCAGCACGTTCAGATGCGGGCGGCGGCCACCCGTCTCGTGCACGTCGCCGTGGTCGAGCACGTAACCGCAGACCTCGGCCAGCGCGTCGGCCTGCCGCTCTCCGGTGCTGCGGCGGTCGTCGGCGGTGCGGGCTTGGCGTGAGCGTCGACCACGGTGGCGATGGCGTCGTAGAGCGCTGGGTCGTCGAACCGGCCCTTGATCCGGCCACCCGAACCGTCCCGGTGACGGGTCAGGAACAGCTCGTTGACCTCGGCGGCCGGCCGGTCGTCGGGCTCGGCGCCGTCGGCGTCGAGCGCCTCGACCAGTGCTGTGCCGTAGGAGGCGAGCTCGGCGGGGGTGTAGACGGCGGCCTTGCCGGCGAGCTCGGTCTCGGCGCCTGCCCACACCTCGGGGGCCAGCCGGTCCGCGGCGGCGGTGGCGAGCACCTTCGCGATCGCCTCGACGTGCCGCAGCCCGGCCTGCCCGGCGGCGAACGCCTCGGCGGTGACCGGCAGCATCGCCGGGAGCGGGGTGCCGTCGATCCCGACCCGGGGGCAGACCTGCTCGGCGGCGACGACGCGGCGGCGGGCCTCGAACCGCTCCCAACCCAGCAGGTCCGACAGCGCTGCCGCGGGGGTCTTGTAGCCGCGCTCGGCGAACGTCCCGCGCCGCGACAACTCCGCGATCGTGCCGACGGCGAGGCGATCGATCCGCCGGGCCACTCCCTCGCACAGCGTCAGCACCGACTCCAGCTCGACATCGGTCGCTTGTGGACCTGCCGCCGCCGACAGCGCGTCCATCGCCTCCTCCAGCAAGCGATGCGACTCACGCAGCGGGCTCTCGGTCACGGCTACATTCTCGCAAGGCCCACCGACATTTCCGGTCGCACGAGCACGATCGCCAACGACTTCCCGGAACGGTGCCGGTATTCGGTCCGCGACGATCATGGCTGCCAGCTCAAGCTCCGCAGGCTCAAGCTGAGCGGTCCACTCGGACCTCGTCACGCCTCGCTGCCGGAGAACTGGTCGGAGCCGAAGTAGGCCGCCTCCACCTGCTCGCGGCGGTTCAACAGATCGTCAGCCGGCCCCTGCAGCACGACGTCACCGTGATTGAGGATGATCCCCCTGTCGGCCACCGACAGTGCGAGCTCGATGTGCTGCTCCACGAGGACGACGCCGATGCCCTCCTGGCGGGCCAGGTCGCGGATGGCGGGCAGCATCTCCTGGACGATCTTCGGCGCCAGCCCCAGGCTCATCTCGTCGATCATGAGGACCTTGGGCTCGGCGAGCAGTGCCTTGGCGATCGCGAGCATCTGCTGCTCGCCGCCCGACAGCAGGCCGACCCGGCGCGACGCCAGCGGCTGCAGCGCGGGGAAGCGGTCGAACACGACCGCCTCCCGGTCCCTGCTCGGTCGCCTGCGCGCGAGCCGGAAGTGGTCCCGGACGCTGAGGCCGAAGAACAGCCCCCGGTCGTCGGGAACCAGCAGGACACCCTTGCGGGCCAACACAGGGGGCGGCCGCGAACCGAGTGGCTGCCCCAGCACGGTGACCGCACCCGCCATGAGCGGGACGAGGCCCACCAGCGACAGCAGCGAGGTGGTCTTGCCCGCGCCGTTCGGCCCCAGCAGCGCGACCACTTCACCGGGGCGCAGCGAGAACGACAGGTCCCGTACGGCTGGCACGCCGTTGTAGCCCGCGGTCACGTCGTCGGCCTGCAGCAGCACGTCAGGCATGGGCGGACTCCATCGGAACTCCCAGATACGCCGCCACGACCGCCGGGTCGACGCGGGCGTCGGTCGGCGTCCCGGCGAAGATGATCTTTCCGAACTCCATCACGTAGACGACGTCGCAGACAGCGAGCACCAGCGACATGTCGTGGTCGATCAGCAGAATCCCGGGACCTTCGACGGCGATGTCGCGGATGCGGCGGGCCAAGGCGACGCTCTCGTTGCTGTCGAGACCGGCAGCCGGCTCGTCGAGCAGCAGCAGCCCGCATCGGCCCGCGAGCGCCCGTGCCACACCCACGAGCTTCTGCTGCCCGAGCGTCAGATCGCGGGCGGTCGTGCCGGCGGCGCCCTCGAGGCCGACCACCTGCAGCGCCCGCTCCACCAGCTCCCGGCCGGCGCGATCGCCCGTGCCGACGATGTCGTGCCAGATCCTCCGCAGCCCTCCGGGCCGCGCCGCCACCAGGATGTTCTCGGCCACCGTGAGGTTGGCGAACAGCTCGCCGGACTGCCAGGTTCGCGACAGGCCCGCGGCCCGCCGGCGGTGCGGTGGCAGTTGATCGAGCTGCAGTCCGTCCAGCCAGACGTGGCCCTGCGCCGGGGTAAAGCCGGTCACCGCATCGACGAAGGTCGTCTTCCCGGCGCCGTTGGGGCCGATCAGGCCCACGACCTGGCCCGGTTCGACGTCGAGGGCGACGCTGTCGTTGGCGACCAGCCCGCCGTAGCGGACCGTGAGCTCGCGGGTGTGCAGGCCACGCTCGGTCTCAGCTGACACGGGAGGGAACCCTTCGCTCGGAGGACTCGGTCGTCGCCGTCGGGGGCTCTGCCGTACTGCCGTTCTGATCGCGGGGGCGCCACCTCGCGGCGAGCAACCCGACCCCCTGGCGCACCGCGCCGGCGATGCCCGACGGGTGCAGGATGGCCGTCACGATCAGGCCGATCCCCGAGATCAGCGCGTAGTAGTTGCCCATCTCGAACCACTGGTGCAGCAGCACGAACACGATGCCCAGCGGCGCGATGAAGCCGGCGACCAGGGCACCGCCGAACGAGGTGATCCCCCCGACGTAGGCGACCGCGAGGATCTGCAGGCCCACGAACACCGAGAAGGACTCCGCGGACAGCTGACCGTGGCTGTAGCCGATCAGGCAGCCGGCCAGGCCGGCGATGAAGGCCGACAGGCCGAAGCCGATGAGCTTGGTCATCCGCACGTTGATGCCGGCCGACGCCGCGGCACGCTCGTTGGCGCGGACCGCGAGGAAGGTCCGCCCGGTGTCGCCGGACGCGATGCGGATGAACAGCAGCACGGCCAATACCACCACCACGAGCGCCATGAGGGAGAACTCCAGCCGGGCGAGCTCGCGCCCCTCCCGCACCGCGAAGTTGATACCGGCCAGCGTCGGCGACGCGATCGGGTTGCCCTCGGGGGGCGTCAGGCTGTAGTTGCCGAACACGAACCGCTCGATGGCCAGTGCCGCCGCGATCGTGACGATCGCCAGCTGCGCGCCGCGGATGCGGAAGGCCGGCAGCGCCACAAGCATGCCCAGCGCCGTGGCGACCAGCGAGCACAGCAGGATCGCCAGTGGGAACGGCAGGCCCCACGCCATGGTCACCTTCGCCAACGTGAAGCCCGCCGCACCGGCGAAGGCCAGTTGCGCCAGCGAGATCTGCCCGAGGTAGCCGGTGATCAGCACGTACGACAGCGCGAGCAGCGTCATGATGAGCGAGGTCGTGAGGCCGAACCGCAGCTCACCGCTGGTCAGGCTCAGCGCGGCCACCGCCGTACCGACGAGGATGAGCGCGGGCACCGGCCGGATGCGCGGGATGACGACGTCGGGAAGCCGGATCGACTGCAGCGCGCCGCGCGACGGCAGCCGCGTGCCGTACGCGAACAGGATGATCATCACGATCACGAACGGCACCACCTGGTCGATGCCGGACTGCGCCCAGACCGGCCACCACGACTTGGTGACCAGCAGGCCGATCTCCGACTGCAGGGCACCGAGGGCCAGCGCCGCCACGCAGACGATCCCGATCGACTCCAGCCGCGCCACCAGCAGAACCGCGAGCGCGGGCACGACCATGAGCGTGTAGTTCGCCGGGTTGAGGCCGGTGATGGAACCGCCGAGCATCACCGCGGCGGTGCTGATCAGCGCGGAGAGCACCACCGCGATACCCGCCAGCCGGTCCGGCGAGAAGCCCATCAGCGCCGCCCCGCGCTCGTTCTCCGAGGCGGCCCGGGTGGCGGCGCCGGTGCGGGTGAAGCGCAGGTAGGCCCACACCAGCCCGGCCAGCGCGACCATGATCGCGGCCATGATGAGCTCGCGGGACGCGAGGTCGGCGCCGAGCACCGCGATACTGCCCTGCGGCACGATCTCCTCGACGTCGATGTTGTTGGGGCCGAACCGGATCACGACCAGCGCCTGCAGCGCCACCATGAGACCGATCGAGACCACGACCTGCGCCAGCACCGGCGCGTGTCGCACCGGTCGGAAGACCAGGTAGTGGGCGAGGATCCCGAGCAGCAGGCCCATGAGCAGCCCCAGCAGGATGGACACCGCCATCCCCGGCTCACCGAGCTCGACCTGCCCGATCGGGAACATCAGCGTCCCGTCGATCTGGAGTTGGGCGAAGACGTAAGCACCCCACATGCCCATGGCACCCTGCGCGAAGTTGATGATGCCCGTCGCCCGGTGGACGAGCAGCAGCCCAGTGGCCAGACCGACATAGACCGCGCCCAGCCCCAGGCCCAGGACGGCGAACTGAAGGTAGGTACTCACACGCGGCTCCCAGCATCGATCTGGCGCGCACCGGACTGATCCGGACGGTGGAGCGGCACGGGCGGGCGGACCTGCCGGCCGGCGCCCGCCCGTGCCGGGTCAGCTGTCGTTGAGCAGAGTGGGGTCGAGCTCGATGAAGCCGTCACCGCCGGTCGGCTTGAGGCTGCCGTCCGGCTGCACCTCGAAGAAGATGGCCTTGTGGCTGCAGGCCCCCGGCTTGCCGGGCCACTGCTTGCCGTCACACGTGACCTTCGGACCGGCGAAGGTGTCGAAGTTCTTCACCTTCATCATGGCGTCGGCGACGGTCTCGTTGGTGATCTCGCCGTCGATCCCCTGCAGGATCCGGGCCAGGTTGACCACACCGGCGAACGAGTACAGCGATCGGGCCGACAGTTCGTCCTCGTAGCCGACCGCCGTCATCGAGTCGGCGAACGCCGTCAGCTCCTGCTGCACCTTGGGCGGGGCGTGCTTCTTGGCCAGCGGGACCCACAACCGCGGCTGGATGATGGCGCCGGTCGACGCCTCCGAGGGCAGCTCGGAGATGAACTGCGAGCACGACCCCGCGAAGATCGTCCCCTCGTAACCCTGCTGACGCAGCGCCTCGATGAGGTCGGTGCAGCCGTCCTCGGGCAGCGCGATGAGGCCGGCGACATCGGGGTTCTTCGCCAGCTCAGTCGCGGCGAGGGTCGTGAAGTTGATGTCGGTTACTTCGGTGTACACCGCCGTCACGTTCACGCCGAGCTTTTCGCCCATCGGCTTGACGAGCTCGTCGACGTAGGTGTGCGACGACGGGGCCTCGGTCACGGCCAGCGCCGCGTTCGTCTTGCCGAGCTTGTCCAGGATGGTCACCATGCCCAGCGCGCTGGTCTCCAGCGGCCCGGAGAAGTAGAACGAGGTCGGCAGCGGCTGCGATTCCGCGACGCCCTGGCCGGCCAGCAGGCCGACGATGGGGATGCTCGCCGACTGCATGACCGGGACCATGGGGCCGATGCTGGTGGCGTCGTAGGCGTCGAAGAGCACCGGCGTGTCGGAGGCGACGAACCCGTTCGCGCAGTTGATGGCGGTCTCGGGGCTGCCATCGCCCTTGCAGATGTCCAGCTTGATCGGCCGTCCGTTGATTCCGCCCAGCTCGTGGTTGATGTAGTAGGCCGCAGCCTGCGCGCCGTAGGTCGACTGCGGGTACGCGGAGGGGCCGTTGTGCGGAGTCTGCACCCCGATCACCACCGGCTTCCCGGTCAGCTCGGGGTTCTTACTCAGCTCGGCCGGTGAGGCGGCAGAGGAGCCGCACGCCGCGAGGAGCAGCCCGAGCACTCCCGCGGCCGACATGGCCAACCATCTCTTCATGCAGCAAACCCTTCCTTCCGGCCCGACGGCGCAGCACCGGGAGAGATCTCGAGCAGGACCACACAATGCGAGGACATGTGGTTGACGTCATCGTCATGCATCGACTGAACGAGTGTCAAGCACCTCGCCGCCTACTGTCTGTGACGAGACACTCCGTACACCTCGGCCGGATCGCGGGGTTCATGCGCTGTCAGTCATCACGGAAGGTGGGGGCACGGCCCTCGCGGAAGGCGCCAGCGGCCTCGTCGTGGTCGCGGGTGTGCGAGGTGACGATCTGCGTCCGGTTCTCCAGGTCGATGCCCGCCTGCAGGCTGCCGATCTCGAGCTGGCTCCACATGACCTCCTTGGTCATGCGCACCCCCATCGGACTGTTGGCCAGGATGTCGCGGGCCACCTCGAGCGCCGCCTCGACGACCTCCCCGTCGCGCACCACCCGGGTCACCAGCCCGATCCGGTCGGCCTCGGTCGCGTCGATGATCCGCCCGGTCAGCAGCAGCTCGAACGCCCGCGACACGCCGATCAGGCGCGGCAGCAGCCAGCTGGTGCCGATGTCACAGCCCGACAGCCCGAGGCGCACGAAGGCCACGTTGAAGCGGGCCGATGCGGCGGCGATCCGCACATCGGATGCCAGGGCGAGTGCAAGCCCACCGCCCGCCGCCGGGCCGTTCACCGCGGCGATGACCGGCTGCGGCAGCCCCCGCAGCTTCGGGACCAGCCGCGATGTGCTTCTGCCGCGCCAACCGCGTCTGCGGTGATTCCCTCGCCTCCGCCCCGTTCCGCCCGCCGAGGTCGAAAGCGGTGAGGTCGAGCCCCGCGCAGAAACCACGACCGCTGCCCGTGAGGACGACGACTCGACACGAGGTGTCCTCGGCCAATCGGTCGAGTGTCGCGTGCAGCTCGCGCAGCAGGTCGGGCGACATCGCGTTGAGCCGGTGCGGCCGGTCCATCTCGACGACCGTGACGCCGGCCTCCGGCCAGGTCACCCGCAGCGTCTGCGGCTCGGCGTCGACGGCGGGTTCCTCTAGCGCGGTCACGGGCTCCCTGGGATCGGCTGATCGTCACCGGTGCGCCGGTCCGCGGGTCATCGGGACCGCGCGTCAGGTCACAGGCAGATGAGTACCGGTAGTCGATATTGATGTCAAGTTCACTCATGGACCACACTCGCCCCGAGCCGCCGCGAAGGGCGCCTGCACTGCGTCAGACGCCGCGTAGGCGCCCTTCGCGGCGAGCCGCGGCACTCGGGTACGGCGGGTACCGCGGGGCTCAGTGATCGGCGGTCTCCCGGTCGGGCGAGGGGACGGCAGCAGGGGTGGCGGCGGCCACGGCGGGCCAGCGGCGCAGCTCGCGTTTGAGGATCTTGCCGCTGGCGTTGGTCGGCAGCTGCGGCATGAGGACGAACTCCGCAGGCACCTTGTACTTGGCAAGCCGCTCGGCGCAGTGCGTGGCGAGCTGGTCAGTGGTGGCCTCGTGGCCGGTCCGCAACGTCACGAAGGCGCGCACGACCTCGCCCCAGTGCTCGTCCGGCACGCCGATCACCGCGCTCTGCGCCACGGCCGGGTACTCGGCGAGCACGGTCTCGATCTCGGCGGGATAGATGTTCTCCCCACCGCGAATGATCATGTCCTTGCTGCGGCCGTGCAGGTACAGGTACCCCTCGTCGTCGAGGTAGCCCATGTCGCCGGCGCGGAACCAGCCGTCGCGAAACGCCCGTTCGGTCTCCTCGGGCATGTCGAGGTAGCCGTCCATCACCTGGTCGCTGCGAGTGGCGACCTCCCCTACCTGCCCCGGCGCGACGTCGCGCATGTCCTCGTCGACGATGCGCATGGCCACGCCGTAGGACGGCTTGCCGGTGGATGCCAGCAGCTCGGGCTTGCCCTCCAGCGCCCGCCGGTGATCCTCCGGAGGCAGCACGGCCTGCAGGCCCGCCTCGGTGCCCGCACCGAAGGCCTGCAGGAAGTCGCAGCCGAAGGTGTCGATCGCCCGGCGCAGCAGGGCAGGCGACATCGCCGACGCGCCGTAGGTGATCAGGCGCAGCCGCTCGTAGGCGTGGTCGGCGACGCCCGGAAGCTGCAACACGCTGCTGATCATGGTGGGGACCAGGAACACGGCGGTGAGCTGGTCGTCGGCCATGAAGCGCTGCGCGGTGGCGGCGTCGAACTGGGGCAGCACCAGCGAGGTGAAACCGAACGCGACCCCCATGAACAGCCCGCACACCCCCGAGATGTGGAAGGTCGGCGCCGCGCAGTACCGGACGTCGTCGGGACGCGCGCGGTAGTCGATGATGCCTGCGTAGGTGATGTTCTTGAGCATCCGCTGCGACTGCACGACGCCCTTGGGCAGGCCCGTGGTGCCCGAGGTGAACGCCAGCGCGATGGTGTCGCGGTCGGTGCAGATCACCGGCGGCTCGGCGTCGTCGCCGGTGCCGACCAGGCGGTCGAACTCGGATTCGGGCTCGTCCGGCCGCTCGTCGAGCGCGACGAACAGCCGGACGCCGGTGTGCCGCTCCCGGATGCCCGCGAGCAGGTCGGCGTACCGGACGTCGTAGAACACCGCCACCGGTGTCGAGCGGTCGAGCAGCACGTCGACCTCGGGGCGGGTAAGGCGGTAGTTGAGCGGCACGTACACCGCGCCGAGCTTCATCGCCGCGAGCACGATCTCCATGTACCGGTGACTGTCGAGCGCGAAGACGGCGAGCCGGTCACCCCGCCGGACACCCTGGGCCCGCAGCGCCGAGACCAGCCGGTTGACCCGCGAGTTCGTCAGCGCGAACGAGTGCCAGCCACCGTCGGGGAACAGGAAGCAAGGCTTGTCGGGGGTGCGTCGGGCGGAGAGCGGCAGCATCTCGCCGATGCTGATACTCAGCCGGTCGGCCATCGTCCTGCCATCGACGGTCATGCTGGCTCCTCACCCGGTTGCTGCTGGTGACGCCGTGGTGCGGGCCGCCGCGGCCCGCACCACGGCCGCGGCGGTCCGAGTCCGATCAGGGCGTTCCGTCGCCGAGGCCGGCCACGTTGCGGGCGTGCGAGAGGGCCCGGTCCATGTCGTAGTGCTTGCGGGTGACCAGCCGCTGGGCGAACAGGCCGCCGCCGGACTGCAGGTTGGTGACGGCGTGCCACCCGCCGTAGGCGTCGGCGGTCAGGTCGCGGATGGCGTGGAACAGCCGCGCCCGGTACTCGCCGTTGATCGTGCTCGACGTCGCCATGTACTTCTCGACCGCCTCGGCGGTCTCGGGATTGTCGAAATCGGCCATCGACGGCGCGGTGAGCACCGAACCCCCCGCGATGTCGTGCAGGTGGCGCACCATGAGGTTGAACTGCGAGGCGCCCTGGTACTTCGTCGCGTTGGTGTAGAGCTCGTCGGGGTAGTAGTAGCCGTCGGAGGTGGCGTGGGCGTGCAGCAGTGCCGCTTCCAGACCCGCGCGCAGCATCGTCGCGTGGATCATCATGTCGTCGATCTTCTCGCGGACGTGCGACACCTTGGCCAGCCCGTTGGCCTCGGCGATCAGGGTGGCCAGCCCGACGAGCTCGTCGGCCTGCTGCACCATGAACGACGTGCCACCCAGTCGCTCCCACAGTCCGAGCGAGTGAGCGAACACGGCGGCATGCTGGGCCTGGCCGTCGAGGAACACCCGCTCGTAAGGGACGAAGACGTCCTCGAGGACGACGAAGCTGTCGGGCATGCTCAGCCGGCAGCTGACCGGGTAGTCACGACGCTCACGGTCGGTCGGGTCGAACGTGGTGTTGACGATCTTCACACCCGGCGCGTTGATCGGCACCGCGCAGGCGATCGCCCACTGCTCCTCGCCGGGCTTCATCTTCTTGGTCGGCATGATCAGCAGGTCGTGCGCCAGCGAGGCGGCGCTGATGTGCAGCTTCGCGCCGCGGATCACCACCCCGTCCGGTCGGCGGTCCACCACCCGCAGGTAGGCATCGGGGTCGTCCTGCCCGGAGGGCGAGACGCTGCGGCTGCCCTTGGCGTCGGTGATGCACTCCACGATGCGGATGTCACGCTGCCGCGCCTCGTCGACGTAGGCGGCGATCCGGTCGACCAGCTCCGGGGACTCGTCCCCGAGCCGGGTCCGCGCCACGATCAGCGTCATCAGCGACTGGTAGGTGACGTTGAGGGCGAGGTCGAGTTCCATGAGGCTGGGGATGCGGTCCCGCAGCTCCTCGGCGCTGCGAGGCGCGGTCAGCATCGGGTTCACCGCGCCGTCCTCACCCGAGTAGTACTTGTCGTAGCCCTGCGCGATCGCCTCGAGCGGCGCGACGAACGCCGGCTCCTCGGCCTGGTCGGTGATCCGGCGGCCCTCGAAATAGACGCGCCGGCCGTCGAGCAACGACGCCTTGTACTCCTCGCCTGTCAACATGCGGCGATTCCCTTCCCTCGCGGGTCCTGTCACCCGGTGGACGTCGAACAACCTCGGTGCGCGGGTTGGGCACCCGAGATATTGACACAAGCGTCACATACCGTATACGCGATCTACTGAACGACTGTCAAGGATTCTGCGGGCCTTCAACCGCGGGCCCGCTCGGCGAACGGCAGCTCCCGCTCGGGGTCGGGATCCTTGGGCAGCCCCAGCACCCGCTCGCCGATGATGTTGCGCTGGATCTCCGAGGTACCCCCGGCGATGCTGAAGGTCTTGCCGGCCAGGAACTGCCGGGTGGCCTCGGGCATCGGCTCGCCGGCGTCCCAGGCGACGGCGCCCAGCGGCTCCAGCTCGGTGGCCAGCCGCCCGACCCGCTCGGTCAGCTCCGCGTGCACCAACTTGCGGATCGATCCCTCCGCGCCCGGCGCGTCATGGCCGGAGCGAACGCCCGCAGCGTCGCCATCTGCAACGTCCGCTCCTCGACCAGCAGCCCGAGGATGCGGTCCCGCAGTACCGGCGAGTCCCAGGCACCCGTGGTCCGGGCACGCGCCACCAGCGCATCGGTGACACCGGGACCCACCGCCGGACGGCCGGACAGCCCGCTGCGTTCGGACATCAGGGTCGTGATCGCGACCCGCCACCCCTCGTTCACCCCGCCCAGCCGGGCGCTGTCGGGCACCACGACATCATCGAGGAACACCTCGTTGAACTCGGCGTCGCCGGTCATCTGCCGCAGCGGCCGGGCCTGCACCCCGGGGGTGCTCATGTCCAGCAGGAAGTAGGTGATGCCGCGGTGCTTGGGCAGCGACGCGTCGCTGCGCGCCATGAGCAGGCCGAAGCGCGACTCGTGAGCATACGAGCTCCATACCTTCTGCCCGTTGACGACCCAGCTGCCGTCCGGGTGCGCCTCGGCGCGGGTCGCCAGCGACGCGAGATCCGATCCGGCACCCGGCTCGCTGAACAGCTGGCACCAGCGTTCCCGTCCCCGCGCCAGCGGGGGCAGGTAGCGCTGCCGCTGTTCCTCGGTTCCCCAGGCCAGGATGGTGGCGCCGGCCAGCGCCAGGCCCACGAAGTCGGCATCCGGGCGTCCGGCCGACCAGCGCGCCAGCTCGTCGGCGACCGCACCGGCCTCGTCGGCGGTGGCGCCGCGACCGCCGTGCTCGGTCGGCCAGCCCGGCGTGGCCCAGCCGGCGGCGCCCAGCGTCTCGTACCAGGCCGAGGTGCGCGCCGGATCGCTGGTGATCGCCCCCAGCGCGGCGGTGTCGCCGGCCTCGACCGCCGCGCGCCAGTCCGACGGCAGGTTCGCGCGCAGCCACTCCCGCAGCTGCGCGACGACGGCCTCGGTGCCGTGCTCGTCGGGTGTGGTCATCGCGCGCTCCCTTCCGCCGCGCCGACCAGCTCGCCGAGGCGCTCGCGGCGCTGTTGCGGGGTACCGAGCAGGCTCAGATCGCAGCGAGCGCGTCGCAGGTAGAGGTGCGCGTCGTGCTCCCAGGTGAAGCCGATACCGCCGTGCAGCTGGATGGTGTCGGCCGTGGTCTGCAGGAACGACTCGCCGCAATAGGAGCCTGCGACCGCGACCGCCTCGTCGCATCGCGGCGATGTGCCCGGGCACTGCCAGGCCGCCCAGTAGGCGGCAGCGCGGGCGAGTTCCAGGCGTGCCGCCATGTCGGCGAGCCGGTGCTTGACCGCCTGGAACGAGCCGATGGGACGGCCGAACTGCCGGCGCTGCCGGGCGTGCTCGGCGGTGAGTTCCACGCACTGCCGGGCGCCGCCGACCTGCTCGGCGGCGAGCAGCACGGTGGCGACCTGCCGGGCGCGCTCGACGGCGCGCCAGCCGCCGCCGTCCTCGCCCAGCAGCCGCGCCGGGGCGTCGGTCAGTTGTAGCCGCGCCATCGCCCGGGTTCCGTCGAGTGTCCGCAGTGGACGGCACTGCACTCCGGGAGCCGCCGGATCGACCCGGAACAGCGACAACCCCGCCGCCGACCTGGCCACCACGAGCAGCACGTCGGCGCCTGCACCGTCGAGTACCAGCTCCTTCATGCCGGACAGCCGGTGATCCCCGCCGAGCGGCTCGGCGCGGGTGGCGATGCCGTCGCGCTCCCAGCGCCCGTCGGTCTCGACCACCGCGAGCGTCGCGGTGGTCTTGCCGTCGGCGACGGCGCCGAGCAGCGCCTGGCTCGTCGGGTCGTCGGCGCAGGCCAGCAGCGCGTGCGCGGCGAGCACGGCGGTGGCGAAGAACGGCCCGCCGAACAGCACCGCGCCCTGCTCCTCGCACACCACCGCGAGGTCCACGAGTGATCCGCCGCTGCCGCCGAGATCCTCGGGCAACGCGAGCCCTTGCAACCCGATCTGCTCAGCCATGTCACGGTAGACCTGCGGATCGTGACGCTGCCCGTGCTCGGCCAGCTCCCGGTTGCGGGACAGCGGTGCCCGCTCGGCCAGCAACCGGCGGACGGTCGACCGCAGCTGCTCCTGCTCCGGGCTGAAGACGAACTCCATCGGCGCCTCCTCGCCTGCACGATGGCCGGGCTCACCCGTGGGCACGGCGACGCGCCGGGTCCCGGGTGCGATCCTCGTGCGATAGTGACCTCATCGTCAAGTACCGCACGTTGGGACTCGAGACCCGGGACGGAGCAGGATGCCGTGAACGCAGGACCGGTCACCGAACCTTCGATGTGGGCCCTCGACCGGGCCGTCGCACTGCACCCCGAAGGCGAGGGGTGGTCCGGGCAGGTGCCCCCGCACTGGACACCCAACGGCGCCGCGCATGGTGGGGTGCTCTTCGCGCTGCTGGTCAACGGGATACAACGGATCGCTCCGCACCCGCACCCGCTGTCGGCCACCGCGCACTACCTGCGGCCCACCGCGGCCGGCCCGGTGCAGGTGACGGCGCACGTGGCCCGCAGCGGCCGTGCCCATGCCACGGTGGAAGCCACCCTGTCGCAGCACGACCGGCCGTGTGTGCGGGCACTCGCCGTCGTCGGCACCCTGCCTGCCGAGCCGGCGTGCACGGAACTGCGCCCGCCGCCGCTGCCCGCACCCGACGCCTGCACATCGATCGCCCCCCGGACCCATGACGGGTTCATGCCGCGCGACTACCCGCACGACTTGGACATCCGGCTCGACCCGCAGGTCGGTTGGTTGCACGGCGAGCCCGGCGGGCGCGCCGAGATCGCGGGCTGGGGTCGGCTGTCCGACGGTCGCCCGCAGGATCTCGTCTCGCTCGCGCTGATGGCCGACGCGTTCCCACCGCCGATATTCGACGTCGTCCCCACGACGTACGTGCCGACCCTGGAACTCACCGTGCATGTCCGCGGGATCCCGTCCGGACAGTGGGTTCGTGGCCAGTTCGGCAGCAAGGCCTTCAACCAGCCGTATGTGGAGGAGGACGGTGTGCTCTGGGACGAGCACGGCCGGCTGGTCGCCATGTCGCGGCAGCTGGCCGTGGTGAACCAGCGCGATCCGGCGTAGCGCGCGATCCGATATGGACAGCCGAGGGGTGACGCCCGCCGGTCAGGACCCGGCGGGCGCTCGTCCGGTGTCCGGGTCGTCGGACGCGGTCGCGTCGACGGTCGGCCGGCGGATGCCCAGCGCGCCGGTCCAGGTCTTGGTCATCGCGTCGAGCAGTTCCTCCTCGTCGAACTCCTTGCCGAGGGTGAACCAGATGTAGCAGGTGTGGTCGACCATGGCACCCAGCAGCTCCGCGGTCAGCCGCAGGTTCAGGCCGGGCTCGACCACACCCTCGTCCTGCATCCGCGCGAACCCGCGCTCGGAGCGTTGGACGAACCCCTCGCGCAGCGCGAGCCGCATCTCGCGCAGTTCCGACGTGATCGTGGCGGCCTGCTCGATCAGGCCGATGATGCGGGCGTGTTCCCGGTAGGTCGCGACGTAGCGGTCCAGCGCGTCGTGCACTCGCGTATAGGGGTCGCCGGCGTGGATCGGCACCCGGAGCGCCTCGAGCATCTCGTCGATGGCCTCGGCCGCCACGGCGCGGAACACCGCATCCTTGGAGTCGAAGTAGGTGTAGAAGGTGCCCTGCGCGACGTTGGCCTCGGCCACGATGTCGGCCACCCGGGCATCGAGGAACCCGATATCCTCGAACACCCGTCGGGCGGCCCGGAGCAGCTCGGCCTTGCGGGCGTGGCCCTTGCCGGTGAGCGGCCCCGTGGAGCGCCGCGCCTGCTGCGCAGAGCTTCCGGCGGTGATCAGCCCCGCCTGCGGGCCGTTGTTGCGCTGTTTAGCCATCTGGACCCTTCGTCCTCGCCGTCGTCTGGCCCCGCATCATGTGACCGTGGCGGTCCCGCGACCTTAGCGCTTGACACCGTCATGACCGCTCGAAATCATACGAAAGTGACGCCAAGCTCAACTCTTGACCGCCCACGGATCCAGGCCGGCGACTTCCTCCGCCTCAGTGCCCAGCGCCACCCCTCGCGGCCGTGTTTCGTGTTCGCCGATGGTTCCTCGCGCAGCTTCGCCGAGACCAACACCCGGGTCAACCGGCTGGCCTCGGCCCTGCGAGCCCGCGGGATCGGCAAGGGCGACCGGGTCGCGATCCTCGCGACCGACAGCGGCAGCTATGCCGAGGTGCTGCTGTGCTGCATGAAGCTCGGCGCGACCTACGTCCCGCTCAACAACCGGCTCAGCGACTCCGAGGTGCTCACGCTGCTGCGCCGGGCGGCACCGAAGGCGCTGTTCGTCAGCAGCCGCTACACCGCCACCGCGCGATCACTGTCGCCCCAGGTCGACAGCCTGGATCTGGTCTGCTGCTTCGACGGGGAGCACGACCGGCTCCCTGGCTACGACGCCGTGCTCGAGACGGGTGCGGACATCGAACCCGATGTCCACGTCGAGGACGACGACGTGCTGGGGCTCGCCTTCACCAGCGGCACCACCGGGCTGCCCAAGGGGGTGCTGCAGCCGCAGCGGATGGTCAAGTCGCTGATCGTCAACATGTCGATCGACTACGAGATCGTGCCCGACGAGTTCCGCTACACCGCCTCGCCGATCTTCCACATCGCCGGCCAGGGCATGATCTTCATGCACGTCTGGCGCGGTTTCCCCTCGCTGATCCTGCCGCAGTTCTCGACCGACGAAGTGCTGCGCTGGATGCACAGCGACCGGCTCACCGGCTGCTTCCTGGTGCCGACGATGATCAGCAGCCTGCTCGACCACCCCGACGTCGCGGCCGGCTCCTACGCGTCGCTGCGATCGATCATCTACGGCGGGTCCCCGATGTCCCCGGCACTGCTGCAGCGGGCGATGGCGCGCTTCGACTGCGGCTTCATCAACGCCTTCGGCGCGGCCACCGAGGGCGGGCTGCAGTCGGTGCTGTCGTCGGCCGATCACCGCCGCGCGCTGCGGGAGGCGCCGCAGCTGCTCGGCTCGATCGGCAAGCCCGCGTTCGGGGTGGAGCTGCGAATCGTCGACGAGCGGGGCGACGACGTCCCGCGCGGCGAGACCGGCGAGATCATCACCCGCAGTGACGCGGTGATGAGCGGGTACCTTCAGATGCCGGAGGAGACCGCGGGCGCGGTGCGCGGCGGCTGGTTCTGGGGCGGTGACCTCGCCCGGGCCGACGACGAGGGCTACCTCTACCTGGCGGGCCGCCGCAAGGACATGATCATCCGCGGTGGGGAGAACATCTACCCGGTGGAGATCGAGACCGTGCTCGCCGGCTACCCGGGCATCACCCAGGTGGCGGTGGTGGGCAGGCCCGATGAGCACTGGGGCGAGATCGTCGTCGCCTACCTCACCGTCGATGCGGACGCAGCGCCGGACCTCGACACCGTCCGGCAGTACTGCCGGGAGCGGCTGGCCGGCTACAAGGTGCCCGAGCAGCTGCTGGTGGTACCCGAGATGCCGCTCAACGCCAGCGGCAAGATCCTCAAGCGTCGGCTACGCGAACAGGACCGGGAAATGGCAGGCGACATGGTGATCGTCCCCGACCGGGCGTAGCGGGGGCTCGACCTCGGTGCACAGCTGCTCTGCCCGGGGGCATCGCGTGCGGAAGCGGCAGCCGCTGGGTGGATCGAGCGGCGAGGGGAGCTCGCCCTGGCTGTCCCACTCCGTGCCGCTGGCCGACGCGTCCGGCTCGGGCTCGGGGATCGACTCCATGAGAGCGTTGGTGTAGGGGTGCGTGGGGTAGCGGTAGAGATCCTCGGACTTGCCGATCTCGCACAGCTTGCCGAGGTACATGACGGCGATCCGGTCACTGATGTTCTTCACCACGGCGAGGTCGTGGGCGATGAAGAGCATGGTCAGGCCGTAGCGGTCCTTCATGTCCTCCAGCAGGTTCAGGATCTGCGCCTGCACGGACACGTCGAGCGCCGAGACCGGTTCGTCGCAGATGAGGACTTCGGGCTCCAGTACGAGCGACCGGGCGATGCAGATGCGCTGGCACTGGCCACCGGAGAACTGGTGCGGTCTGCGGTCGCCGACGTGGTGCAGGTCGAGGCCGACCCCGTCGAAGACCCCCTCCAGCCGCCGCAGGGTGGCCTCGTCGTCGAGGGCCTTGCGGCCCTGCCAGATGGTGATGCCCTCGGCCACGATGTCCCGGATGCTTCGCCGCGGGTTGAGCGACGAGACGGGGTCCTGAAAGATCATCTGGAGCTGCGTGCGGGTCTGGCGCAACCGCTCGGCCGGCAGCTCGGTGAGATCCTCATCCCGGTAGCGCACCCGGCCCGAGGTGGGACCCGGGAGCTGCATGACCGCCCGGGCGGTGGTCGACTTGCCGCAGCCGGACTCGCCGACGAGCCCGAGCGTCTCCCCCTCGACGATGTCGAAGCTCACCTCGGACACGGCGTGCACGACCTTGTCCCCAGCGGCCGGGAACTCCACGACGAGGCCCTCCACCCGCAGCACGACGTCGTCACGGTCACGCAGGTGTGGCGAGCTCGGGTCAGCCATCAGGGCCTGCCTCCCGCGGCATCGGGTGTGATCGGCATTCCGGCCGCGGTCTGCCCCGCCCGCAGGTTGCGCTCGAGCGCGCCGGCGCCCTCGTCGGTGCCGACCGGGTAGAAGCACGCGTACTCGTGGCCCGGCGCTTCGGCCGGCACCAGCGGCGGATCGTCCGTGAGGCAGCGAGGCTGGGCATGGCGGCATCGAGGCGCGAACCGGCACCCCACCGGTGGGTCGACCAGATCGGGCGGCCGACCGCTGATGGCCTGCAGCCGGGTGTGCGGTCGGTTGCGCAGCCGGGGAATCGACCGCAGCAGCGCGTCGGTGTACGGGTGTCTCGCCGCGGTGAACAGCAGTGCGGTCGGGGCGCGCTCCATCGCCCGACCCGCGTACATCACCACGGTGTCATCGACCCGCCCGGCGACGACGCCGAAGTCGTGGGTCACCAGGATCGTGGCCATCTGGCGCTCGCGCTGCCGCGCCACCAGCAGGTCGAGGATCTGGCGCTGCACGGTGACGTCGAGCGCGGTGGTGGGCTCGTCGGCCAGCAGCAGTTTCGGTTCGCAGGCCAGCGCGATGGCGATCGTCACCCGCTGCCGCATGCCCCCGGACAGCTGGTGGGGATACTCCCGGAGGCGCCGCTGCGGCGCGGGTATCCCCACCGAGCGGAACAGCTCCAGCGCCCTGTCGGCGGCATCGCCGCGCCGCATCCCCAGGCGCAGCCGCAGCGACTCGGTGAGCTGGTCGCCCACCCTGATCACCGGGTTGAGCGAGGTCATGGGGTCCTGGAAGACGATCGCCAGTTCCAGGCCCCAGAGCTTGCGCATCTCCGAACGGGGCAGGTTGCGGATCTCCCGTCCCTCGATCCGGATCTCGCCCCCGGCCCGGATGGCGGACCGCTGCGGAAGGATGTTCATGATCGAGCGCGCCAGGACCGACTTGCCCGACCCGGACTCACCCACGATGCCGAGCGTCCGCCCCCGCTGCAGCGACAACGAGATGCCGTCGACCGCCCGCACGAGGCCGCGTGCACTGCGGAAGTACGTCCGGACATCGTCGGCGACCAGCAGGGGCGGCTGCTGCGGGGTGTCCCCATCGGTCGCCGTCGGTTCGGCCAGTTCGCGCATCAGACGTTCGCCTCCCGCACATCGAAGCGGTTTCGGAGCCGGTCGCCGACGAGGTTCAGCGAGAGCACGGTGAGGAACATGACCACGGCGGGGAACGCAGCGACGTGCGGATCGGTATCCAGATGCCGCTTGCCCTCGGCGATCATGCTGCCCCAGGTCGGCGTGGGGGGCTGCACCGACAGGCCCAGGAAGGCCAACGAGCCTTCCAGGATGATGATCACTCCCGTGGCGACCAGGGCGTAGGCCAGCAACGGCAGCACGACGTTGGGCGCCACCTCCGAGACCAGCAGGCGGCGCCGCTTCGCGCCCATGGCACGGGCGGCGAGGACGAACTCCCGCTCGGCCACCGACAGCGTGTTTGCCCGTGCGACGCGGGCGTAGATGGGGATGGACAGGAAGCCGATGACCAGGGCGATGGCGGTCAGGCTCTGACCGACGTAGGCCACCAACGCCAGCAGCAGGACCAGGCCCGGGAAGGCGAGGATGACGTCGACGACCGCCATGACGACGGTCTCGAACCGTCCCCGGAAGAAGCCGGCCATGATGCCGAGTGTGCCGCCGACCAGCATGCCGAACGCCACCGCTGCCAGGCTCACCACCACCGAGACCCTGGCTCCGTGCACCAGGCGGGCGAAGACGTCGCGCCCCGTCCCATCGGTCCCCAGCAGGTGCTCGGCCGAGGGAGCCAGCAACATGTCCCTGACGTTGATCTCCTCCGGATCCCCGACCGGTAGCCACTGCGCGAACGCGGCGCAGCATCCGATGATCACCAGCCATGCCACGGCGAGCCAGAACACGATGCCGTACCTGGCTGCGCCGGGTCGCTGGTGGCGCTCGCCGGCACCACTTCCCGGCTCGGCCCGGGGTTCGGCGGTGACAGCGGCGGACTCAGGTTGTGCCATGCCGGATCCTCGGATCGAGGTAGGTGTACACGGCGTCGACGCAGAAGTTGATGAGGATGTAGGCGATGGCGACGATCAGCACGACGCCCTGCACCATCATCAGATCGCGCTGCAGAATCGCGTCGTAGAGCAACCTACCGACGCCGGGCACCGCGAAGATCTGCTCCACGACCACCGAACTGCTGATGACGATCCCGAACTGGATCCCCGCGACCGTCAACAGCGAGAACGACGAGGGCCGCAGGGCGTGGCGTAGCAGGATTCTCGACGTACTGATCCCCTTGGCTTCGGCCATGGTCACGTAGTCCTGCTGCAGGGTGGCGATCATGTCGCTACGCAGCAGCCGGGTGAACACCGCGATGTTCACGGCGGCCAGCGACAGCGCCGGGAGGAAGGCGCTGCGAAGGCTGTCCAGCGGCTCCTCCGTGAGGCGTGACCAGCCGGTGGCGGGAAACCAATCGAAGTACACCGAAAAGGCGTAGATGCTCAGGATCGCCATCATGAAGTTCGGGATGGACAGCAGGGCGAACGTGCCGCCGGTGATTGTGCGGTCGATGGCGCCGCCCGCCCGGTAGGCGGACAGCACGCCGAGCGGAACGGCCAGCAGCAGGGCGAGGCCGATGGCCATCACGCCGAGCTGCAGCGTCACGGGTGCCCGCTCGAGGATGGCCTCGGTGACCGGCTGCCCCGTCTGGTACGACCGGCCGAGGTCGCCGGTGACGGCGTTGCCCAGCCACTCCAGGTAGCGCAGCGGCAGCGGCTCGTCCAGGCCGAGGTCGTCGCGGACCGCGGCGAGCGCTTCGGGCGTCGCCTGACCCCCGAGGATCTGGCGGGCCGGATCGCCCGGCAGCAGGCTGGTCAGCATGAAGGTCAGGAACGACACCGCCAGCACGGTGAACACCAGCCGCTGCAGCTTGCTGCGCAGCGCGCGCACGGCTCCTCCTTCCCGGCCCACGCAGGTACGCGGACGAGTCAGGCACCTACTCCGCCAGCCGGACCTGACCCCACGTGACGACCGTCATGGGATGTCCGTTGCCCATCGTCCCGTCGGGGAACCTCCACCCCCCGATGTTCTCGAGTTCGGGCCGAGCGCCGACCGCGGTCGGGGTGTGGCCGGTCCAGGTGTGCGGTACGAACTCCGTGAACAGCATCATGATGTTCTCGACCGCCTGGTATCGGGTGTCGAAATCGGTGGTCGTGCACAGCGTGCGCAGGTTCTCCTCGAGCACGGGATGGGTGAAGTTGCTGTAGTTCGTCGGTGTCACGGCGGGGTCGCCGAAGGCGTTGCGCAGCGTGATGCACGGGTCGTCCTCGTTGCTGAACCTGGACGTGTTGATCATGAAGTCGCCCGAGGCGTTGGTGTCGGTGATGACCGCGACCTCGACCTGGTGCATGTTGTGCACGAATCCGACGGCCTCCCACATCGCCTTGTAACCCAGCCCCATCTCGACGACGCTGGGGTCCGGAATGATGTTGTGTTCGAGCACCACGGGCGCTCCGACCGGCTTTCCGTCCGAGCGGTTCGGGTCGTTCGTGTACTCCTGGACCAGTTGACGGGCCTTTGCGGGATTGTTGTGCGGCCAGGCCTGTGCCACCCGCTCGGAGTACCAGCGGCTCTCCGGCTGGTACCACTGGGTGGCCAACGGTGACAGGTCGGAACCGCCCAGCAGATCCAGGATCGCCTTCTGATTGATGGCATACGCCAGGGCGCGCCGGATGCGGGGATCGTCGAGCGGAGGTTTGTTGGTGTTGAACAGCTGGCCACCGGCGAGGTTTCCGATGAAGTCGTGGGACTCGAAGTCGTCGAGTTCGCGCACCTGGCGCACGCTGCTCTGGCGAAGGGTTTGCATCGCGTCGACGTCACCCGACTGCAGCGACGCGATCCGGGCGTTCTCGTCCGTGATCACCTGGAAGGTGATCTTGTCGAGGTGGGGCAGGCCCTCCTGCCAGTAGTTCTCGTTGCGCTCGACCACCAGCTCGCTGTTGCGAGTCCAGCTCACGAATTTGAACGGTCCCGTACCCACCGGGTTCGCCGCGAACTCATCCGGTCCCATCTCGGCTGCCGCGGTGGGCGAGAACGGCCAGCCCGCAGGGCCCTCGAGCACGGCCGGGAACGAGGCATCCGGCTGGTTGAGGTGGTAGCGGACCGTGAGATCGTCGACGATGTCCATGCTCTCGACGAAGCGCAACGGCCCCAGCAGATTGGACGTCTCGGCCGTGAGGTACTCGTCGAAGATCGTCTTCAACGCCTGGGCGTTGAGGGGCGTCCCGTCATGGAATTTCACACCGGGTCGCAGCGTCAGAGTCCATTCGGTCAAGTCCTCGTTGGGCACGAGCGACTTGGCGAGGTAGGGCCGGAGCTCGCCATTCTCGTCCGTCCGCAGCAGTGGATCGTAGATCGCATACGCCACGTTGAGGCTCGGGTAGTTGGTGAGCAGGTGCTGTCCCGGCAGCCAGCCAGTGGTCTCCGACTCGAGGCCTACGACGATGCTGTTGTCACCTCCACCGGCACTGCCCCCGGCGCAGCCGGCGGTGGCCAATACGAGGCAGAGCGCCATGGCAACAAGCCCGCGTCGTCGCGATTCCATACTCACCTCTTACGTGGTGATCTTCGGCTGCTCTCACGTCACTGTGTACTGTTAGAACGTTCGATAAGTCAAGATGCACTCTTGCACTGTTATTCGGCGGGCGTGCGGTCGTCCTGAGTGGACGCCTGCCCGGGGCGTAGCAGCGCGCCACGCAGCTGCTGCAGCGTCGCGTCGGCCACTCCCACGGACGCCGCCCAGCCGAGCACGCCGCCATAGTCCTCCTCCACCCGCGCCAGCAGGCGCGCGACGGTCTCCGGGTGCGCGCTGGTGGCCCACGCGGGCAGCCGCCGGAACGCCGCGTGGTGGTCGGAGTCCGGGGCGAGCGAGGCGAGCACCGCGGGCACCGCGGGCTGGCTGCGCGCGTAGTCACGGGCCACCGCGTCGACGTCGACACCGAGACAGCGCAACAGCAGCGCGGTGAACACCCCGGTGCGGTCCTTGCCCAGCGTGCAGTGCACGACCGCGGGCAGCGCGCCGGGTTGCGACAGCGCCCGCAACCCGTGGGCGAGCGTGTCCCCGGAGTTGCGCAGGTAGCCCAGGTAGCCGTCGGTGACGTCGAACTCGCCGGCGCTCGCGCAGCCCTGCCAGGCCTCGTAGGCGTAGGTGGTCTCGCGGTCCAACGGCAGCGGGTGGACCGCGGCACCGGCAGCGGCCAGCTCCCGCGACGGTGACTGCGCCCCCTCGTCGGCCGTGCGCAGGTCGAGCACGGTGCGCACGCCGAGCTCGTCGCGCAGGTAACGGGCCTCGGCCGCCGTCAGCGTCGACAGCGCCCCGCTGCGAAACAGCACACCGTGGCGCAGCTGCCGGCCGGCCTCGGCCGGCAGCCCACCGAGGTCACGGAAGTTCGGCGCGTGGGGCAACCGGGAGGGGTCGAGCAGCCCGGCGCGCGGTGAGCCGACCGGCTCAGAAGATGCCATAACCGCCGTCGATCACCATCGTGTCGCCGGTGTGGTAGGAGGTCGCCGGACTGGCGAGGTACACGGCCGCGGCGGCGAAGTCCTCCGGGGTCCCCCACCGGCGGGCCGGCACGCGGGGCAGCACCTTGGCGTTGAACGCGTCACTGTGCAGCGCCGGCCCCGCCATCGGCGTGTCGATCCAGCCCGGCAGCAGCGCGTGCGCCCGCACCTGGTGGCGGGCCAGCTCCACCGCACACGCCTTCATCATCGAGACCAGCCCGCCCTTGGTGGCCGCGTAGTGCTGTCCTCGGGGGGCGCCCTCGACGGCGGCCAGGCTGGCCGTGCCGACCAGCACGCCGCCGCCACCGCGCTCGACCATGTGCCTCGCGGCCGCCTGCAGCGTCAGGAACGCCCCCTCCAGGTTGATCCGGGTGACCCGCCGGAACTCCTCGAGTTCAATCTCGAGGAACGGGATGCCCCGCGAGCCGACCCCGGCGTTGACGAAACAGGAGTCGACCCGACCGAAGTGCTCGACGGTGTCGGAGAAGCTGCGCCGCACCGCCGCCTCGTCGCCGACGTCACAACACAACGCCAGCACGCGGGTGCCGTGCTTGGCGAGCTCGGTGGCTGCGTCCTCGTTGCGGTCGGAGTTGGTTCCCCAGATGCAGACGTCGGCGCCGGCCTGTGCCAGGCCGTG
>WHSY01000529.1 GCA_009379815.1 Pseudonocardiaceae bacterium | reverse complement strand
CTCAACTGCGGACGACGACAGCGACGAGGGCTCCGGTGACGACGAGAGCTTGTCGCGTCGGGTGCGCTCCACTCGTCGACGGCAGGACGTACCGGACCTGCCGCGCATGCCCGCCGACGATCGAACGATTGGACGAACCATGACCTCACCGTCCGGCCGGACCTACCGGCCGAGCATGTTCCTCACCCTCACCCTGCCCTCCTACGGGAAGGTGCGCCCGGATGGGACGCCGGTCGACCCGGACTCCTACGACTACCGGCGCGCCGCCCTCGACGCGCTGCATTTCGGGAAGCTGGTGGATCGGTGGTGGCAGAACCTACGCCGCTGCGCTGGATACCAGGTGCAGTACTTTGCCACCGTCGAACCACAGAAACGCTTCGCCCCACACCTGCACGCGGCCGTGCGCGGCGTCATCCCCCGCCGTGTGGTCAAGCAGGTCGCCAGGGCGACCTACCACCAGGTGTGGTGGCCCTCCTTCGACCAGCCGGTCTACACCGGATCGGTCCTCCCCACCTGGGATGAACGTCAGGGAGGCTACGTCGATCCCTACAGCGGCCAGCCGCTCCGGACGTGGGATGAGG
>WHSY01000528.1 GCA_009379815.1 Pseudonocardiaceae bacterium | reverse complement strand
TGGAGACTCGCGCGCGGCTGGAAGAGCGCTGGGGCGCGCTCCCGCCCACGATCGTGTCGACGTCGCGGACCGACGGGAGTGGGATCCTCTTGTACCGGGTCCCGTCGCGGGCCACGTGGCACGACCCCGGCGCGGGCATCCAGATCGTCCACCACGGGTGGCGCTACGCGGTCGTCGCGCCGTCGATCCACCCCGACACGGGCAGGCCGTACGGGTGGTGGGACCAGCCCGGTGAGCGCTGGCTCGCGCTGGGCGACGTCCCGGGCCCCGCGGTCGACGTCTGGCTTCCGCGGCCGTGGGTCGACGGCCTCTCCAGCGACCGGACGTACGACGGCGCGGGCCAGGTCACGCGCGAGGAGGCGCTCGCGCAGCTGGACACGTTCCCGGCGGGGGAGCCGTGCGAGCACGTCGCGAAAGTTCTTCAAGACGCTATCGCATCTCTCTTCGGTGGGCGGCACCCGGCGGTGACCAGCGGGACGATGAAGCTCGTCAACGCGGGCTGCTGGGGCCACCGCGGGGTCAAGGAGGCGATCCTCGCGCTCCGGAACGAGTTCGCGGTCGCGGTCGGCTCAGACGATGAC
>WHSY01000527.1 GCA_009379815.1 Pseudonocardiaceae bacterium | reverse complement strand
ATCGAGGCGCTAATCAACGAGTTCTTCGTGGATATTCGCGACTCGCATGCCAACAGGTACGACGCACTGGGCGAGGAGACCTTCAAGCGGATTCGAGAGTACTGGGACGTCGCCGGCAGTGGGAACAACGTGCCAATCCTGACAAAGTACGAGATGGCCCGCTCGCTCTGCGGTCATGGCACCTATGACCAAGGGCGCGACCCGTATCAATCGATGAAGGCGGTCATCGATCTGCGCAACTGGCAGATGCACTACCGGCCCAAGAATGTAGGTGAAGCCTCTTCATTTGAGGTCGCCAAGCGCCTGGTTGGCAAGTTTCGCGATTGCGATCTGATGGCCGGCTCCGGCAACGCATGGTTCCCTGACAGGGCGATGGGAGCGGGATGCGCCAAGTGGGCTGTCGCTTCCGCTAGAGCATTTGCTGATGATTTTGCGGAGAGGTTGGGGGCCGAGCCCAACTACAGAGTCGTGCAGCATCCCGTTGACCCTCCCCCTCACCCGGGTGACAGTTAGCGGTGCGCCCTCGCCGCTCATCGTCCACGTCGCGCTGGCGGAGTACAGGGCCGGGCACGGGTCTCAGCA
>WHSY01000526.1:333-583 GCA_009379815.1 Pseudonocardiaceae bacterium | reverse complement strand
AAGAAGCGCTGACTGAGCGCGGCCACGAGATCGTCGTGACTTCGGAGGTCGTATGGACCAACTCGCTGGCCACATCGCAGGCGCGCAAGATCTCCGAGTCCCGCCCAGAGGTCACCATCTTCAACATCCCGGTATGGGCGTTTCCTCATTTCTCGATGCTGGCCGCGGACTCCGTGGAGGGTCACATCGTGCTGTTCTCGGGGCTGGATCCTCAGTTCCCGGGGATGGTCGGAATGTTGGCCGCGGGTGG
>WHSY01000526.1:0-323 GCA_009379815.1 Pseudonocardiaceae bacterium | reverse complement strand
CAGCAGAGTATGGGGTGACGTGCGCGACTCCGCCGTGGTGGATCGTCTGGAGAAGGAGGTTAGGGCGGCGGCTGCGGTCGAGCGTCTGCGCGGAAGCACGTTCGGACGCATCGGCGGTCGCCCCATGGGCATGTACACCGCAGTGGCCAATCCCGATCAATGGATGGGTCAGTTCGGCATCGACGTCGAGGAGATCGACCAGTGGGAGATCGTTCGTCGGGCAGAGCAGGTCGACGGCGCGCGTGTGAGCGCAGGCCGCGAGTGGCTCGAAGAGCGCTGCGCGGGAGTTCACTATGACGGCGAGCAGCTCACTCCGGGGCTGC
>WHSY01000525.1 GCA_009379815.1 Pseudonocardiaceae bacterium | reverse complement strand
AGCGAAAGATTTTGGTGACCATGGAAGCCCACCTGTGCCTCTCGCCCGATCTCTTTGGTCAAGGCTTCGATGCGGGCCTGGGTGTCAGACAGCAGTAGCGCTCCGGCGGAGTCGGTGACGTAGACGCACTGGGCGCCGGCGTCGACCATGATTCTGGCTTGTTGGGCGAGCTCGGCGGGGCCGATCCGGTGGGCGAGCATGAGGAAGCCGACGGTCTCCATACCGAGATCGCGGGCCACGCCGAAGTGTTGGATCGACACATCCGCTTCGGTGCAGTGGGTGGCGATCCGGGCGACCGCTGCCCCCACGTCGTGTGCAGCTCTGAGGTCTTCGACCGTGCCGATGCCGGGTAGCAGCAGGACCGCGATCTTCGCCTGGGTCGCCTCGTCGACGGCGGCACCCACGAGCTTGGTCTCGTCCTCGCGACAGAAGCCGTAGTTGAACGACGAGCCGCCGAGTCCATCCCCATGGCTTACCTCGATGACTTCAACGCCCGCCTCGTCCAGGGCGTGCACGGTCGCCCGCACCTGAGCCTCGGTGAACTGGTGCGCTACCGCGTGGCTGCCATCGCGCAGCGTGCTAT
>WHSY01000524.1 GCA_009379815.1 Pseudonocardiaceae bacterium | reverse complement strand
ACTTCCAAGCAGGAAGGCACTCGCAAGGTGAAGTCTATTGGTGGTCGTCGTCGTGTGCAGGTTCAGTGCGGCAGCGAGTCGCTGATCTCGTCATCGGGGGCGTCGTTGCTGGTCGACGCCGCTCGGGCGACCGGATTGGATCGCGGCCTGTCACAGCAGTTGGCGCCGTGGCGGTCGGCACGCGCGACCCACGATCCGGCCAAGGTGGTCCTGGACCTGGCGGTTGCCATCGCCCTGGGTGGGGACTGCCTGGCTGACTTGGCGGTGGTGCGCGCCCAGCGAGATCTGTTCGGACCGGTAGCTTCCGATCCGACGGTATGTCGGCTGGTGGAGGCACTGGCCGCCGACGCCGACGCGGCGGTGGCCGCGATCCGCACCGCTCGCACCGACGCGCGGGCACGCGTGTGGGGCCATCGTCGACCGGTCACCGGCGACGGCCCGGTGATCGTCGACCTCGACGCCACGCTGGTGACCGCGCACTCGGACAAGGAACAGGCCACACCCACCCACAAGCGTGGCTTCGGGTTCGCCCCGATGTGCGCGTTCGTCGACCACGGCGAGCAGGGCACCGGAGAGACTCTCGC
>WHSY01000523.1 GCA_009379815.1 Pseudonocardiaceae bacterium | reverse complement strand
AGAACCAGGTCGATAACTGCATGTTCTCCCACGTCATGACGGGTTCATGCTGCCTGCATGGCCGTTTCGAAAAGTCCACTGCGGGCCGGACACCCGCCCACGCTGATGGCCCAGGGCCGCCCGCTCGACGCTTCTCCCGACTGCCTGGGCGAGCTGCGCAGCTCCGCGGACGTGGCGGACGACGGCGGCGAGCTCCGCCGGCGCCTGGTGGAGGACGGGTACCTGTTCCTGCCCGGCTTCCTGGAAGAACGGGCGGTTCTGGATGCGCGGCGGAGCGTCACGGACAGGCTCTTCCAGGAGGGCCTCACCGACGCCGCCTACCCCGCCGACCTCGCGGTCGCGCCCGAGGGCATCGGGCTGCAGTTCAAGCCGGAGCTCTCGCACGACAATCCCGCGCTGCACTCGCTCCTCTACACCGGCCGGATGATCGAGCTGTACGAACGCCTGCTGCAGGGCGAGGTCAGGCACTACGACTACACCTGGATGCGGGTAGTGGCCCCCGGGCACGGCACCCAGCCGCACGGCGACGTCGTCTTCATGGGACGCGGCACGCACGACCTGTACACGGCATGGGTCCCGCTGGG
>WHSY01000522.1 GCA_009379815.1 Pseudonocardiaceae bacterium | reverse complement strand
GGCCTCATCGGTCTGCGCGAACGCCTGGCCGTCTACGGCGGAACCTTGCACGCCGAGCGGCGGCTCACCGGCGGATACCTGGTAACAGCAGCGATTCCTCTGGAAGAACCGTGAGCGAACCGCTGCGCGTGGTGGTGGCCGACGATCAGACGCTGGTCCGCACCGGCTTCCGCATGATCCTTAGCGCGGACGGCATCGACGTCGTGGCCGAGGCCACGACAGGTGCCGAGGCTGTCGACGCCGTGCGTCGCACCCGGCCCGACGTCGTGCTGATGGACATCCGGATGCCAGAGCTGGACGGGCTTGAAGCCACCCGCCGCATCCTCACCGGTGCTGCCGACCAGCCACGCGTCATCATCTTGACCACGTTCGACCTCGACCGGTACGTCTACGCGGCGCTCTCGGCCGGAGCCAGCGGCTTCCTTCTCAAGGATGTCACACCCGAGGCGCTGGTGGCGGCCATCCGTACCGTCCGGGCCGGCGACGCACTGTTGGCGCCGGCGATCACCCGTCGCCTGGTGGAACGGTTCGCCCACCGAGACAGCGACACTGCTTCTCTCCACCGGGACCTGGCTGCACTGACT
>WHSY01000521.1:256-585 GCA_009379815.1 Pseudonocardiaceae bacterium | reverse complement strand
AACCTCAAGCCGGCGGTGTCGCGGGTGCTGTTCGGCCGCACTCGGGTCGAGTCTGACCGGTGGGTGGCGTTCCGGTCGCACTACGGCTTCGACGCGTTCTACTGCCGCCCAGGCCATGAGGGCAGCCACGAGAAAGGCGGCGTCGAGGGTGAGGGTGGCCGGTTCCGCCGAGCCCACTGCGTCCCGGTGCCGGTGGTGGAGTCGATTGAGGAGCTCAACGCGCTGCTCGAAACCGCCGATGACGCCGATGACCGGCGCCGCATCGGCAACCGGAGCAACAGCGTCGGCGCGGACTGGGCCTTCGAACGCGAGCTGCTGCGGCCGCTACC
>WHSY01000521.1:0-246 GCA_009379815.1 Pseudonocardiaceae bacterium | reverse complement strand
GAGCCGTTCGACACCGCCCTCACCCTCACCCCGCGCGTCGACCGCTATGCCCAGGTGATGGTGCGCAGCTGCCAGTACTCGGTGCCGGCCCGGTTCATCGGTCACCGACTGCGGGTCAGGCTGTCCGCCTCCACCGTCACCGTCTTCGAGCGCAACCAAGTGGTGGCGCGACACCAGCGGGCGATCGGCAAGGGCGTGAAGGTTCTCGACCTGGACCACTACCTGGAGATCCTGCTGCGCAAACCC
>WHSY01000520.1:316-586 GCA_009379815.1 Pseudonocardiaceae bacterium | reverse complement strand
AGGTCCGGGCGCCAGTCGCCGATGTCGAGGCCGGCCGACTCCGCGATCCGCAGGCCGCCCCGTCGCCACAGCGACGCCGCCAGGTAGTCCCGTGCCGCGGGCAGATACTTGCGGGCGTCCGGCAGGGCGTCGGCCCACGCGGTGAACATGCCTTCGACGTCGCTGGCCGGTGGCGGGACTCGGCCGACGCCGGGATGGCCGCCGGCGGGCCGGTTGAACTCGTCGATCGGCTGCTCGACGATCACGCCGGTCAGGGCGGCGATGTCGCCC
>WHSY01000520.1:0-224 GCA_009379815.1 Pseudonocardiaceae bacterium | reverse complement strand
GAGATCAGGAACTCGAAGAACCCCGCGATCGACTGCGCCTTGTTCCGAACCGTCGCATGGGCCAGGTGCCGTTCTCGGCGCTCGCGCACCAGGAACCGGTCGGCATCGGTCGCCGTTGCCGTCCACACCGGCCGGCCCAGGAACGTGATGAAGCCGAACAGCGTCGACCGTTCGGTTGCGATCTGGCCGTCGGTGATCCCGGCCCCGGCCATCGCCAGGGCGTA
>WHSY01000051.1:32503-32716 GCA_009379815.1 Pseudonocardiaceae bacterium | reverse complement strand
CAGGTCTCGGTACCGATGCTTCGACCCTGCAAGCAGGTCTCAGGTCATCAGGTCTGGCCGACCTCGAAGCGGGCGAACCGGGTCACGGTTACGCCTGCCTCGTCCAGCACCGTATTGACGGTCTGCTTCGTATCCTGCACGGAGGGCTGCTCGAGCAGTACCGAGTCCTTGTAGAACCCGTTGAGCCGGCCGTCGACGATCTTGGGCAACGCC
>WHSY01000051.1:5843-32493 GCA_009379815.1 Pseudonocardiaceae bacterium | reverse complement strand
GGGCGGTCTCCTCGGCGATGCGGCGCTCCTCGGCCACGACCTCCTCGGGAACCTCGTCGCGAGACACGAAGCGCGGCTTCATCGCCGCCACCTGCATCGCCGCGCCGCGCGCGGCGTCGAGCGAACCGCCCCGATACTCGACCAGCACGCCCACGCTGGGGGGCAGGTCCGCCGACCTGCGGTGAAGATAGGTGGCTACGTCGCCGTCGAACACCGCGACCCGGCGCAGTTGCAGCTTCTCCCCGATCTTCGCCGAGAGTGCGTGCACCGCGTCGGCCACGGTGCCCCCGTCGAGCTGGGCGGCCGACAGCGCCACCTCGTCCGACGGACGAGCTTGTTTGGCCACGGCCACGAGCCTGTCTCCCAGCTCCTGGAACTCGGCGTTCTTGGCGACGAAGTCGGTCTCGCAGTTGAGCTCGACCATGACGCCGGAGTCCGCGGCGACCAGGCCGTTGGCCGTGGTGCGCTCGGCACGCTTGCCGACGTCCTTCGCCCCCTTGATACGCAGGACTTCGACAGCCTTGTCGAAGTCGCCCGCGGACTCCGCGAGGGCATTCTTACAGTCCATCATCCCGGAACCGGTCAGGTCCCGGAGCTTCTTGACTTCCGCGGCGGAATAGTTCGCCATCGTCGCTGTATCCGATCCTTCTGTCGTCTTCTCGCGCGATCGCCGCGGCACGGCGTGCCGGAACGGGCACGCCGTGCCCAGCCGTTCACGCCTGGGCGGTGCCGTTGTTCGCGGCGACCGGCTCGCTGCGGCCGGTCGCCTGCGGATCGGCGCCCTGCTCGTCCTGCGCGCCGGCGGTGAGCAGTTCCTGCTCCCACTCGGCGAGTGGCTCGTCGGATGCCACGCCGGGCTCGGGCTTCTCGTCGCCGGCCGGGCTCCGCCCGGCGCGGGACATGAGACCGGCGGCGGCGGCGTCGGCGACCACCCGGGTGAGCAGGTCGGCCGAGCGGATCGCGTCGTCGTTGCCCGGGATGGGGTAGTCGACCTCGTCCGGATCACAGTTGGTGTCGAGGATCGCGACCACCGGGATGCCCAGCTTGCGGGCCTCCCCGACGGCGATCTGCTCCTTCTTGGTGTCGACCACCCAGACCGCGCTCGGCACGCGCTGCATGTCACGGATGCCGCCCAGGGTCTTCTCGAGCTTGTCCTTCTCCCTGGTGCGCATCAGGATCTCCTTCTTGGTCAGCCCGGCGAAACCGCCGGTCTGCTCCATGGATTCGAGCTCCTTGAGGCGCTGCAGGCGCCGGTGCACGGTGGTGAAGTTCGTGAGCATGCCGCCCAGCCAGCGGTGGTTGACGTAGGGCATGTTGACCCGTAGCGCTTGCTGGGAGATCGCCTCCTGCGCCTGCTTCTTGGTGCCGACGAAGAGGATGGAACCACCGTGGGCCACGGTCTCCTTGATGAACTCGTAGGCCCGGTCGATGTAACTGAGGGTCTGCTGCAGGTCGATGATGTAGATGCCGTTGCGCTCGGTGAAGATGTAGCGCTTCATCTTCGGATTCCAGCGCCTTGTCTGGTGTCCGAAATGAACGCCCGAGTCGAGCAGCTGCTTCATGGTGACGACGGCCATGGCCGGTGCACACCTCGTGGATGTCGGGCGTACCGGGCTCACGCCGGCACGCTGTGTCGGTTGTCGCGGCGGACCGGGTGGACCGCCGCCCTGGCGCCAAGCCGGCGACCGGACCCCGTACGGTCGTACTCGGAGACCGTTGCGAGGACCGCCGGACGCCGTCACCCCTCCCGAGGCAAGCTCTGGCGCGCGAAGTCGACCCATGCGCACACGAGTCGCTCCGCCAGTATACGACGCGATCTCGGAATGCTCGCACCCGAGGCCGACGGGCGGACTCAGTTGTCCCCAACCGGCCCCTCATCCCCAACCGGCGTGGCCGCCGGTGGCCCCACCTGGCGGGCTCGGTCACGGTAACCCGGTGAGCCCTTCGCTACCCGCCGCGCTGGTCCTCAGCCTGGTCACAGGCCTGCTGCCGATCCCGCTCGTCGTGCCGGCCGCCCCTGTCGCCCCGGCCCCTGTCGCCGCCGCCCCAGTCGCCGCGGCCCCCGGTGGACCCCGCGGTCAGGCCCCCGGCGAGCGGTACGGCTGGCCGCTGCCCGGATCTCCCACTGTGGTGCACGACTTCGAGCCGCCTCCGCACCCCTTCGGTCGCGGTCATCGCGGGGTCGACCTGGCGGGTGTACCGGGGATGCCGGTGCTCGCCGCAGCGGCCGGAACGGTGGTGTTCGCCGGCCCGGTCGCCGGTCGTCCCGTGGTGTCGGTTCACCACGACGGCCGGTTGCGTACCACCTACGAGCCGGTGGTCCCGATCGTCTCCCCCGGCGATCGGGTGTTGGCAGGGCAGCGGATCGGGACGCTGCAGGCAGGCCACCCGGGGTGCGAAGCCGCAGCGTGCCTGCACTGGGGGCTGCTGCGGGGCGACGACTACCTCGACCCGCTGACGTTGCTCGCTCCCGGCCCGCTGCGGCTGTTGCCGTGGCAGGGGGCGGCAGTCGCAGCGAGCGACGTCGCGCTCGAAGCAGCCTGTGCCACGAAGGCGACTGTGCCACCAAAAAGGTGGACTGCGCAGCACGCGATGAGGCGGAGGTCCCCTTCGCGTCAGGCCGGGCGTCCGGATCAGCCCGCGATGACCTCCTGGAGTTTGGAACGCAGCCGCAGGACCGCCCGGGTGTGCAACTGGCAGACCCGCGACTCGGTCACCCCGAGCACCCGCCCGATCTCGGCGAGAGTGAGGTTCTCGAAGTAGTACAGGCTCACGACGACGCGGTCGCGCTCCACGAGCTGGGATACGGCCTGGGCCAGCAAGCGCCGGTTCTCGACACCGTCGAGCACCGCACCGGGGTCGGGCACGCTGTCATCGGGCAGCGTCTCCGCGAGTGACGCCCCACCGCGACCCACCGCGACGAGCTCGTCGAGGGCCACCACACTGGTCAGCTGCAACTGGGCGTAGGTGTCACGCAGGTCGGAGACGCTGATCCCGAGTTCGCCGGCAACCTCGGAATCGGTGGCGGTGCGCTGCAGCCTGCCCTCCAGCCGCTCCAGCGCACGCTCGACCTCGCGGGCCCGGCTGCGGACCGAACGGGGGACCCAGTCCTGGGCCCGCAGGTCGTCCAGGATCGCACCGCGGATGCGCTGCATCGCGTATGTCTCGAACTTCAGGCCCCGCTCCGGTTCGAACCGCTCGATCGCGTCGACGAGGCCGAAGACCCCGGACTGCACCAGATCGGCGATGTCGACGTGGGGTGGCAAGCCGGTACCCACCCGACCCGCCACGTACTTGACCAGCGGTGCGTAGTGCAGCACCAGCCGATCCCGGAGCGCGGAATCCCGCCGGCTGCCGAACGCGCGCCACAGCGCCACTATCCCGGCCTCGACCTCATCGGCTCGCGCGCCGCGGTCGAGGCTCGCTTGGCCCCGGGCCCATGCGAGCGCCGTCGCAGCTGTCAGCGTGCGAGCGCTACCCCCGGAGTGCTCAGGAGCGGGGGTGGGCTCGGTCATGAATCGCTTTCAGCCTCTCGACGGTCACGTGCGTGTACAGCTGCGTGGTTGCAAGCGTAGCGTGACCGAGTAACTCCTGAACGCTTCGAAGATCGGCACCACCCTCCAGCAGGTGAGTCGCTGCGGAGTGCCGCAACCCGTGCGGGCCGGAGTCCGTCGCGCCGGGGACCGTGCCGACCGCGTCGTGCACGACCGTACGAGCGATCCGCGGGTCAAGCCTGCCGCCACGCGCCCCCAGGAACAACGCCGCAGGTGAGCGCGGTACCACCAGGGCAGAGCGGCCCGCGTCGAGCCAGCGCTGCACGGATCGCCCGGCAGGTTGCCCGTAGGGCACCGACCGTTCACGGTCGCCCTTGCCGATCACCCGCACCAGCCGTCGTTGCGCGTCGATGTCGTCGAGGTCGAGCCCGCACAGTTCGGAGACCCGGATCCCGGTCGCGTAGAGTAACTCCACGACGGCGTGATCGCGCAGTGCCACCGGGTCTGCCTGCGCCGCGCCCGCCTCCGAGGCCCGCAGCGCCGCAGCGGCCTGCTCGGGCCGCAGCACCCCCGGCAGTGCGCGGTGAGGCCGCGGTGAGACAAGCCGGGGGCCGGGGTCCGTGTCCCTGCGGCCCGTACGGGCCGCCCATGCTGTGAAGGTGCGGGCCGCCGCTGCCCTGCGGGCCAGGGTCGAACGGCTCCGCCCGGCGGTGCGCTGGGCAGCCAGCCAGCTGCGCAACAGTGCCAGATCGAGACCGTCGAGAACGTTATGCCCGGAATCGACGAGGCGCACCAGGAGCGACGTCACGTCACCTCGGTAGGCGCGGAGGGTGTGCTCGGACAGACCCCGCACCGACCGCAGGTCGCCGAGAAAGGCCTCGAGGTGCTCGGCGAGCTCGGGCGGCAGCGCCTCCGGCGGCGGGCTCGGCGCGGTCACCCGGACGACGCTGCGCCGCGCGCCGCTGCGCGTCAAGTACCGCCACACCCGGACCCGGACGTGCGATCCACCGTCCGGCGCCATCCCTCGGGACCACAGCTGACCAGATCGCGCAGCTCCAGCAGCGGCAGCGCGGCGCGCACCCGGTGCAACGGCACCCCGGCATCGGTGATCAGCTGCTCGGCATGGCGCGGTGCGCGCGCAGGCAGCGCCTCGTAGACCGCCAGCAGTTCGGCGGACAGCCCGTCGGTGGGCCGGCTGGGCATCGGTAGCGGTGGCGCCAGGTCCGCCCCGATTCGTCCGATCGCCTCGACCACCTCCTCGGTCCGCGTGACCAGCAGCGCGTCCTCCTCTCGCAGCAGAACGTGACAGCCGACGGACAACGCGGAGGTCACCGGCCCCGGGACCGCCATGACGACCCGACCCAGCGCCCCCGCCGCCGTGGCGGTGCGCCGCGCGCCGCTGCGGCGACCGGCCTCGACCACCACCGTGCCCGCGTCAGCGCGGCGATCAGGCGGTTCCGGATCAGGAAGCGGTGCTTGGCCGGTCTCGTACCGGGTGCATACTCGCTGATCACCATGCCGCGGCCGGCGATCCGGTCCAGCAGCCCCGCGTGTCCGGCCGGGTAGACCCGGTCGAGGCCGCATGCCTGCACCGCGACGGTGATTCCCTCGGCGGCCAGCGCACCGCGGTGCGCCGCGCCGTCGATCCCGAAAGCGGCGCCGGAGATCACCACCAGACCTCGCTCGGCCAGCCCGAAGCCGAGTTCGGCGGCGACGTGCTCGCCGTAGCCGGTGGCCGCCCGCGCACCCACCACCGCGGCCGCGCCATGCTCGACCACCGAGTCGAGCCGCGCCTCGCCTCGCACCCACAACGCCAGCGGCGGCCGCAACCGCTCATCGGCACGCGCCACCGGTGTCGCGAAGCAGGCCAAGGACCACTCCGGCCACTCGTCGTCCTCCGGCGCCACCAACCGGGCACCGAGCGCGGCGGCAGCGGCCAGGTCGTCCTCGGCCCGGTGGTCGTCGCGACGCGGGCCGGTCTCGGCTGCCACCGCACCGGACACCCGCCCCGCCGCGACCTGCCGTGCTGCGCGCACCGGGCCGATCTCGGCGACGAGCTCCCACAGTGCCGGCGCAGGCGGCTCGGCGACGCGGTTGAGGTATGCCCTGGCGGTCCGCAGCTCGCGCTCGCCCGGACTCATGCCGCCGCACTCCGATCCTTGAGCCCGAGAGCGACCGCGACGTCCTCGGCAACCGGATGCTCGCGCCCAGCCAGATCGGCGACCGTCCAGGCGAGCCGCAAGCAACGGTCGGCACCGCGTGCAGTGAGCCTGCCCGAGTGCAACGCGGACTCGATCGGCGCTGTCACCGCCCGAGCCAGCCGGAATCGCGTGCGCAGCGCCGGCCCGGGCACCTCGGCATTGGTGCTCCAGCCACAACCGTCCCAGCGGGCGCGGGCCGCCTCCCGGGCACGGACCACCCGCTGCCGCACGGCCGCCGTGGGCTCCGGGTCGGATTCGCCGCAGTCCATCGTGATGACCGGGCGCATCGGCACCCGCAGGTCGACCCGGTCGAGCAACGGGCCGGACAGCCGTCCCAGGTAGCGGCGTCGGGCACCCGGCGCGCAGACGCAGTCCCGGTCGTCGGGTGGCGCGCACGGGCACGGGTTGGCCGCGAGCACGACCTGGCAGCGGGCCGGGTAGCGGACCACACCGTCGCGGCGAGCCAGCCGGACCTCGCCGTCCTCCAGGGGCGTGCGCAGCGCATCCAGCGAGCGCGGCCCGAACTCGGCGACCTCATCCAGTAGCAGCACGCCGCGATGGGCGCGACTGACGGCACCGGGGCGGGCCAACCCGGAACCGCCTCCCACCAACGCCGCGACGGAGCTGCTGTGGTGGGGGGCGACGAACGGTGGCATGTCCAGCAGCGGGGAATCGGGTGCCAGCAAGCCTGCCACGGAGTGGATGGCGGTGACCTCCAGCGCCTCGTGGGGCGAGAGCGCGGGCAGCAGGCCCACCATCCGCTGCGCGAGCATCGTCTTGCCGGTACCGGGCGGGCCGGTGAGCAGCAGGTGGTGACCTCCCGCCGCGGCCACCTCCACGGCCCAGCGAGCGTCGGCCTGTCCCAGCACGTCGGCCAGATCGGGTACCGAGGTCCGCGACGCCGCCCGGCCGGGCCCGGGACGAGCAAGCTCGGCGCACGGATCCCGGAACCACGCGAGCACCTCGCACAGCCGGTTCGCGCCGTATACTGCCACCCCGTCGACGAGCGCGGCCTCGGCCAACGCCGCCGTCGGCACGACCACCCGGCGCATCCCCGCCCTCCGGGCGGCGAGCACGGCGGGCAGCACCCCGCGCACCGGGCGCAGCCGGCCGTCCAGCGCCAGCTCACCGATCAGCGCAGTACCGCTCAGCCTCGCCGCGGGCATTGTGCGGTCGGCCGCGAGCAGCGCACAGGCCAGCGCCAGGTCGTACCCGGAGCCGGCTTTGGGCAGGGTCGCGGGTGACAGCGCGAGGGTCATCCGGCGCGCGGGCCAGCTCTCCCCCGAGTTCAGCACGGCCGCCCGGATCCTGTCCCGTGCCTCGGACAGCGCGGCGTCGGGCAGCCCCACCAGTTGCAGGCCGGGCAACCCCGCGCCGATGTCGGCCTCGATCTCCACCAGCACGCCGTCGACTCCGAACAACGCCACCGACCACGCGCTCGCCAGCGACATCAGAACGCGCCCTGCAGGTGTTCCACCGTGGCAGGACCGTTGGGCGGGCACACCACCGCGATCACGTCGAAGCGGATCTCGCACCACCGGGCGTGGTGCGCGGTCAGCCACGCTGCGGTCAGCCGCCGGATCCGTGCCGCCTTCGCAGCCGTGACCGCCTCGGCCGGTGCACCGAAACCGAGAGCCGTCCGGGTCTTGACCTCGCACACCACCAGCCGCGTGCGACTCGTCGGCCCGTCACACAACATAAGACGGCCCCGGCCCGTGACCGCTCACGGACCGAGGCCTTGATCCACCCCTGACTGAGAGGAAGTGGACCCATGAGTACGGTACCCACCCGCCAGCCACTGAGCGCCGAGACCACCGAGGCGGTCGCGTCGCTGCTTTCCTACCTCGCCGCCATCGTCGAACTCGACGGCCTGGCCCCACCGGCCCCGCAGACCTGGGCCGGTGTCGTCGGCCGGCTCGACGCCGTACGCGACAGCATCAGCGAGCGGTCATCGTGACCGGCGAGACCTACCGTGCGGCGATCGAGGGCCGCTACACGGCGCCCGACGGCTCCGGTACGGGTGGCGGCGCCTGCAACCTCGTGGTGATCCGGCTGCGGTCCCAGGTGCTGTTGCTGCACCACGGCGCGCTGTCCACCGGGGCGGCGCTCACTCCGAAGCAGGCGGCCGAGTTGGCGGACTGCCTGGCCACGGCCGCCGGAATCGGCACCGATCCCCGTTCGGGTACAGACACCCCACGGTCGTAACGCCCGGACGTACCGGCCGATACAACACAATAGGCGGCCCCCGGGCCGGAGCAAGGAACCGGACCCGAGGGCCTTGATCCCCAACCTGAACTAGCAGGAGGAGACCCGATGTCAGAGTACCCAACCACCCAGGAGCGGAAGACCACGCTGCCCGGCGCAGAACTGTTCTGGTACGTGCTGATGAACATCGCACTCGCCAGCGGCTACTTCGCGAAGATCCCCGCCAAGAAGGCACTGGCCGACTTCGGCTTGGTGGAGCTGACTAGCGCTGAACAGTTCTGGTATGTGTTGGAGTGCATCGCGTTCGGCGCTGGCTACTTCGCGAAGATCCCAGTCAAGCGGGCACTGTCGGAGGTGCGGCTGGGCCAGTAACAAACCCGCCCGATGTGACACACACACCGAACGGCCCGCCTCCGTTTCAGGAGGCGGGCCGTTGGTCACCGCTGCGGCAACCGATCCGAGAGTTCCTGCACCGCGGCCCACAGCACACCGAGTGCATCCCGCAGATCCACCTGCTTCTCGTCGGGGCGGTCCGGGTCAACTGACACCATGCTCTCGGGCAGGTCCTCGGCCATCGGGAAGATGTGCCTGGGAGCCTCCCGCGCCGGCAGCGTGACCTTATGAGGCGGTCCCACCGGCCTGCCACGGTCGTCTATCTCGCCGGAAGGGACTTCGACCTCCTGCTCGTCCCTCGTATCCGAGACGTACTCCCACTCGGACACCGGCGCGGCCATCACCGCGTCCAGCGCCGAGAACGGCAGGTCCCGCACGTCACGCTTACTGTCCCGACCCGACGTGTTGTTGAACGCCGTAGCGCCGATAGGTCCGGCGTCGCCGTCCCAGTCCGTGGCGTACAGCGAGTTGGCTCCGAACACCAGCCCGGAGTTGCTGACCGGTGACGAGAGGAAAGCCCGCTGGTTCACACCTTGGGCCCAGTACTCCAGGCGGGCATTCTGAATTATGTTGCCGCCACCATCGAGCATCTGGAAGTTGAAGCTCCGTCTGCTGTAGCCCGATGGGATCGGCATGGTGGCGTCCACGTAGTTGTTGTAGACCGCGGCACTGTTGGTGGCCGTGCTCTTGCTGAAAACGTAGATGCCGCCGTCCCAGGCGATGAACTCGGCGTTCTTGTCTTCCTCGGCGATGACGGTGTTCGGGTCACCGGGATCGGTCATCGTGGGGTTACCCCAGTAGATCCGCGCCCCCCCCTCCTCACTGAGAGAGCAGTAGCCGGTCTGGTACGACACGCTCTCATCCCGTCCCGCGTTGAGCCGCAGCCCGCTGAAACCGTTCAAGTCGGAGTCGTAGCCCTGAAGCCTGGACTTGTACTCGTCACCCAAGTTCGGGTAGAAGAAGATCGCCTGCGGATCGTAGTTACCCGGATCGATCACCGGGTTGACGACGATCCTGGCGCCGTCCACCGCGGTGGCGAACTGCCCGGTGGCGAGCACGTTACCTGTGTTGCCGTCGAGCACGACCGTATCCTCGCCCGCCGCGTTCTGCATGCGAATGATCGAAGCGAGGATCAGATCGGCCACCAGTTGGTCGGCACCCACCGAGCCCACGGCCAACTGGTCAGCTGGTAGCGGCAGGATCTCGATCTCGTCGGTGGGAGCGCTGGCCACGTCCGACGTGGTCACCGCCACCACCTTGATGTACTTCGTGTCCGAGTCGGCGAAGAACGACACCGCACCCTCGGTGTAGAGCGAGGCGATGACCGTGGTCCCGTCATGGGTGAAACCGGCGGTCTCCCCCATGTGCACATCAGCCCGCGCCAGGTCCCCCGGCCTCGGGACACCACCCTCGAAGGTGCCGTCCCAGCCGACCACCAGCGCGAGTTGCCGCGCCCCCACGGTGATACCGGCGGGCCGCGGCGGCGACGGACCGTTGCCGTACTGCACCCCGACTGTGCCGTCATTGAGGCGGCCGTCGACCTTGCGCAGCTTGCCTTCGCTGTCGCGGTGCAGGATGCGCCCGGTGTGCACCGTGGAGTGCGGCAACTGCGGGGACCGCTGCGACCGTTTCAGCGTCTCCACGTCGCGGACGAGCTCGGCCAGCGCCTTTGCGAACTGGCGACCATCGTTGCGGAACGGGTCCGTCACAGCATCCCACCTCGCTTCAGCACCCGCATCTTGTGGGCGAAGTCGTCGAACGACGGTCGAGCATCCCCGCCGTAGAAGTTGCCCGTGTAGCTGATCTGCAGGTCTCGTCCATCATCACCGCTGATGGCATCCGACAGCCGGCCCGACGACAGCAACCCGGCCAGGGTGTCGAACTGACGTGTCAACGACGGGTCGAGCACCCGTTCCGGCTGCAGAGTGTTCTTGGCGAACCAGCCGGCCCCGTTGAGCATCCCGCCGCGGTCGTACCAGTTGCGGCGGTCGTGGTGGGCGAGAGCGCCGATCGGGGTGCCGTAGCGGCCCTGGATGTAGTTGAGCCCCCACTGCGCCTGACCGGTCGCCGTAGGCTCCACCGGTCCGTGGATCGAGGTCATCTTCTGAAACAAACCCCGAGCGGAGCTGGTCGGGTTCGCTGCCTGCGGGTTCCAGGATGACTCACGCTGCACCAGTTCCACGATCGCATCCCACTGTGCTCCGCCGCCCCACCCGAAGCCGCGCGCGACCTCCCGGACCTGGTCCTTGACCGGGCCGCCCCCACCAGCAAAACCGATCTTGTCGAGCACCCACTGCTTGATGCCGTCCCAGGCCTGCCCGAGCAGCCCGAACCCGACGTCGGCGAACTGTCCGATGCCCTTCGGGAAGCCGTCGCGGATGCGCCCGCGGACCTTCCCGATCAAGTCATCCAGCCACTCCGTAGGAGAGAGACCCTTCATGAAGTCCCAGGCACTGGAGAACGCGCCGCCGATGGCACGGATGGCCGGGTTGCCGATCATGGCGAGGTTCTGCATCGCCCAATGCACATGGTCGTAGTGCTGGGACCTCGTCGCCGGGTTGTAGGTGTGCGGACGACCGTTGAGCAGGTTCGTGCCCGGCGTGTAGATCAGCTGAGTGGAGTTGGGCCAGCCCTGGGCGATGTAGCTGTTGATGGCTCCGAGGTTGCCGACCAGGTCGACAGCTTTACCCCGCCCGTGATAGCCGCTGTCACCGGGCCGGTACGCCGAGGACACGCGGGCGCCGGTTGGCCTCGCGGCCAGTGCCAGGGCGCGGTCGACGGCGCCGCCGAAGGCGAACCCAGGCGCCGCACCCCCGTCGCGGAAGTAGCGCAACGTGCCCCTCGCGGCGGCGTCGCGCATGGCCATCATCTGCTCGTGGCCGCCCGCGTTGGCCACCTCCCGCGCGGTCCACACGTGCTCGCCACGCGAGAGCCTGGCCGGAATCGAATCCGAGGTGGCGGTACCGGCGCCGAACACCGGACCACCGCGCGCGAGGCGCAGCGCCCCCCAGTCCCACAGACCGATCTGACCGATCTCAACACCGGGGATCTTGTTCAACTGCCGGACCATCCAGTTGACGCCGCGGATGACCGTATTAACGCCCTTACCCAGTAGACCGATGACGCCGTTCCAGACGGATTTGACGATGTCCTTGATCCCATTGAAGATGTCGCGGAACTTGTCCCGCATCCACTCAAGACCGCCGACCACCGCATCCCACGCGGGCTTGATGACGTTGTCCCACACCCAGCGAATACCGTCGCCGAGCACACCCCATGCCTTACCGATCGCATCGAACACCGGCTTGAGCACGTTGTTCCACATCCACTGTGCAGCGGTCTGTAGCGCGTTCCATGCTGGTTTGAGGATTTGCTCCCAGTACACCTTGATACCGGTCACGAGCAGGTTCCAGCCGTCGCCGATCCACCCGAACACGGGCTTGAGGACGTTGTTCCACATCCACTGTGCGGCAATCTGTAACCCGTTCCACACCGGCCGCAGCACGTTCTCCCAGTACCACTTGATCCCGGCGACGAGCAGGTTCCAGCCGTCACCGATCCACCCGAACACCGGCGACAGCACGTTGGTCCACAACCACATAGCGGCAGCGGACACTGCGTCCCAGGCTGGTTTGATGAGATCGTTCCAGCCCGCCATGATCCGGGAGCTCAGGTAGTTCCACGCCAGGATGAAGGGTGTGATCAAGATCGTGAGCACGATCGCAATCAAAATTTTCGCTGCCTGCCCGATGAAGTTGAACACAGGGGACAGCACGTTGGTCCATGCCGATTGGATGCCAGTCACGAGACCGTTCCAACCGGCCACGAGCGCATCGAATACGGGCTTAAGGATGGTGTCCCACATCCACTGCCCGGCGGTGGCGACAGCGCGGAACACGCCGTCGACGATGTTGCGGAACGTCTCCGAGTTCTTGTAGGCGTAGATCAGCCCGGCAACCAGCGCACCAAGTGCAGTGACGATGATGCCGATGAGGTTGGCTCGCATCGCGGCGTTGAGCGCGAGCACGGCAGCTCGGAATCCGTGGGTTACAAGCGTGGTCGCCTTGATCGCGGTGGCCACCTTCGACACGATCAGCAGCCCACCGAACGCCAACGCGGCGCCCGCCACAGCCGCGCCCAGGGCCTCCACCACGGATTGGTGCTCCTGCATCCACCGGCCGATGACGCCCAGCAAATCGCCGACGGGTGCCAGCGCCAGCAACAGTCCACCGAACACAACACCGAGCGTGGTCACGGCCCCCTTGATAGCGGGCATGGCGCCCTTCACCAGGTCCCAGATACCCGTGGCGATGCTGCGTACCGCATCGGCCACACCCGAGTTGACGATAGCGTCCTTGAACCGACCGAAGATGCGTGGAGCCGCAGAGAACGCACCTGTGATCGCGGAACCAGCACTACTGATCGCGGGGGTAAGACGCTGGATCAACGGAGCGACCATCTGCCCGAGGGAGGTCACCACGTTGTCCTTGGCTCGCGCCCACGTCGCAGACAGCGTCTTAGATGCCTCCTCCTGAGCGGCGGAAAGCTTCGCCATCGTGGGACCGCCCGCGTTTTCCATCGCGGCGACCACATCGTTGATGCCGATCTCACCCGCAGTGACCATCTCACGGACCTGCTCGATGCTCACACCCATCTGGTCCGCAAGCGTCTCCCACGCGGGGAACCCGGCCTGGGACATCCGGTTGAGTTCCTCGGCCGTAGCCTTGCCTTGGTTGACCATCGCGAGCATGGCCTCGGTGACCTGATTAAACGACTCACCGCCCCGACCGGAGCCGACCATCGCGGTCTCAACGCTCTTCAGCACAGTGATCGCCTGGTCGCCCTCGAACCCCATGTACGCCAGAGACTCGGCACCTTGAACGAAGGCAGACAACTCGATGGGTGAACCGCGACCGATCTCACGCAGGCGCTTCAACATCCCTCGAGCCTTGTCCGCGTCCCCATACAGCCCGGTTAGCGCGGCCTGAGACTTTTCCAGGTCAACCGCCGACTGCACCGCGGAACGGCCCAGTTGAAACAGCCCGACGGCAGCCGCGAGGCCACCCGCCATCTTCGCCATCGAGCGCAACTGCCCTGACATGCCCGCGGCCGCACCAGTAGCCCCGGCCATCGATGCAGTAGCAGACTTGCCCATAGTGGCGAACGAGCGGGACACGTTCGACGCTGCTGTCCGTGTCGCTCCGCCGATGCGCTGGGTGATGGTGCGCTGCACCGGCAGCATCGCGGCCGGCGCAGCCGCAGCGGCCGACTTACCGATACCCGTCGACAGGTTCTTACCCGCACCTCCCGCGATCGGCGTCATACCCCGCTGAATGCTCTTCTGCATCCCCCGTAGCGACGGGGTGACCTGGACGTAGGCGGTGCCGACCTGGAAGGCCATATCCGCAGCGTACAGCGATTAACACGCCGTCGCGACGGGGTGAGCTGTCACACTTCGAGCGTTAATGATGGTGACAGTGACACCGTGACAGTGTGACAGTTAATCGTTACTCAGAACGTGACAGTTCCGTTAACAGAGTCACGGAGCGAGTCACCGTTAACGTTCACGCTTCCGCTTGTCACGCTCCCGTTCCGCCATCTGCTCGACCAACGTCCGATCGTCGTCCTCGGCCCACCGCCGCAGCCGATCCCGTAGCCGTGGCTTCACCGGACCCGTCACGGCCGGAGGTGCAGCCGGCGCCGGCTGCGGTGGCGGCGGCGGAGGCGGCGGCTGCCACTCCGGCAGGTCTCGGGAATCGGCGGCGTGACCACGCTTCAGACACTGCTCGTCGGACGGCACCTTGTGCGCCATCAGCACGCCGTCGGCAGGTCGACGGAAGAAGCACATCGTCGTCCACGGGCCGTGTAGCTCGCACTTGACGGCGCCCATCTTGAGCCGATGCTGTCGCTGCTTGCCGCGCTTCTCGTAGCGGCAGATCGGCGCGTCCCAGCGCTGCCGAGCGAGGTGACGCATGTACTCCGAGCGCTCCTCCGGCGTGTCGAAGCCGGCGTTGAAGGCGGCAGTGGCGGCCGCTGTCCTCGCATTCCGCCCTGTGCCCGGATTCTCGCTGTGTGAGGCCATACGAGAATTATAGCGCCGCATGCCGTATCGGTGCAGGTCAGTGGCAGTGCTTGCGCCGCGACATGCGGCGTCGAGAGCCGCGAGGTGAGGGTAAGGGGACGGAACACCGGTACGGCTGCCGCAGGGGTTGTAGCGGCCGCTGACGCCGCATCGACGCCGCATGTAGCGGCCCCTCACGGGCTCTCAAACCAAAACCGTACGGACATCCTGCTACTCGTAGCCATGGAAAACAGCAGTGCCCATCGCTGGTGGCGCTGACCAGGGCGGGCCTGGGCCCCCACCCCCTCTGACCAGCGCATATATATACAGCAGCCCCACGGCTGCGAGGGTGGAGGGGCCGTGGGGCTGCTGGGTGCGGCGGTGGGCGCTGGTGCTTGTGGTCTCCGCGACGGGCTCGGCTCAAGACACCCAGCGAAGACAACCACCATAGCTCACGGCGACGGCAACTGATGGGAAACCGTGCCATGTGACGTTGACGCCTCGCCGCGAGCTACGCCTGACCGACCGCTACAACTTGGTCAAGCGGCACAGTAGTAGTGAGGTCGGCCGCTGTCTCGACGATGACCACACCATCCTCCTGCGTGGCTGAGCCCGTGATCTCCGAACCTGAGTCGAGATACACAGTGATGGAGGTGCTGCCGTCGGCCAGCGTGGCGAGGCGCTGTCGTACCGCTGCGTAGTAGGACATTCATGCGCTCCTCTCGGGTGGTGTGACATCGGTGCCTCCGCGGGGAGCTGCTTCCCAGCGGGTCCCAGTCGACAGGCCTCGCCGTGCACGGGCGTAGGCACGGGCTCCCGCCGCGATACCCGACTTCGCCTTCTCGGGTTCGGGTGGTTCGGGGGCGGCGTTCGGATGCTTCCGTAGATACTCGGCCCTGCCCGCTGCAACGGTGCTCATCCTGCGCTCCTATTATTTTCGAACGACTCGGCGGCGAGGTTGACCACCTGACCACTGCGGACACCGCGGGCTTGACCAGTATGCGCGTGCTGTGGCCACTCCTCGCGAGTGACGAACCGTTGCTTGACCGGCCCACGTGCCTGCGCTTCACGCTCGGCTGCGCGTTCCTTCAACTCAGCGATGCTGTACACCACGGGTTCGGTGTCGGAGTCGAGGATGCCGAGCAGCGTGTCCTCGGGTGACGCTTCCCCGTCGAACAGGTGGTTTCGTAGCAGCCGCTGGGACTCGGTAAGATCCAGTGCGCCGCGATACAGACGCTGAGCCTCGGTGCGGATCGAGATGTAGCGCTCGCCGAGCTCCAACATCTGTCGCCACGCCTGGCGCACCGGTTCGGGTGCCCGCAGCACCTCATCGGACGAGCGGGCGCCGTCGAGTGATGGTTCGAGGTCGCGGGCCTCGGTGAGCAGTTCGGACAACGCGTCGGACAAGACCATGAGGCCGTCTTCGGCACCTTGCCGTGTCGCAGCGGTCAGGCGGTTGCGGACGACGACGAGCAGCTCGTACAGCGCGAACCGTTGCGCCTCGGCTTCCTCACGGGCTCGGCGGTTCAGCATGACTTCCTCACCGATGTTCAGGGAGGGTCGCTCGCCGCCTTCGACGATCGCACTCAGATGCGTAAGCGCAATGTCACGATCGTCACTCGGCAGCGGTGGCAGTTCGGCGCGAGCCTGCTCGATTCGCCTGATCGCGGATTCGAGCACATCTTCTCCGGTGGCTTCACGCACGGCTCTGATATCGGTTGCGGTCACGGTCCTAGTCTCCCATCAAGCGAGGTCGGATAGAAGGTCAACACGGGTCGGGTTAGCCCCAATTGAGCGGTATCGGTATCCCGCGACGACACCCAGGTGACATGCGGTCGGTCCGGGTGCCCAGTCGCGGCATTGTTCGAGGACGGGGCAGGTGTGGCAGATCTCAGCGGCCAGATTGTGGCGCTGGGCGCGCTGTGCCGAAGTCTCATCGCAGTCATCGATCTCCCAGTCGAAAAGATGCGAGCGGCCGACACATGCAGCACCGGGGAGACTTGGCCGGTTGCGGAGCAAGGCATCAGTAAACGAGGCGGCTGCACGATTCACCGCATTGCTTGCCGGTCGAGTTTGTGCACGAGCCACACCATGCATAGTAATGCAGCCATGAGGCCGACGGCGGCGGCTGCGTCGCCTCCGAGCCACAACGCCGCGGCGAGCAGCAGTATCAGAAGCTTCACAGCAGCCCCATATCGCGTAGCCCCTCATCTAGCTCAGCGATCCGTTCCGCCAGTTCGCCTGCGGGTGGGTGGATATCGGCGATGCTCCGCAGGTAGGCCTCTACGGTTCGGGAATGTGTCCACAGGTAGTGATGATCCTGCATGGTGTGATGCAAGAGCAGACACGACGGACACATGTCGAGCAGGATCCGGTCGTCGGGTGTCGGCCGCCCGCAAACGGGGCAGGCTTCGAGGAGGTTCATGTGCGCTTCCTCCGGTTCTGGCGCTTGTCCTTCTGCTTCCACAACAGCGCCTCGCCGCGACAGTACGAGCAGAACTCGTCTTCGGGCGGGGTGCCTCGGCCGCAACCGCGGCAGGTGACGAGCTCGGCGCAGCACGCCTGGCAGTACCAGTCGTCGAGCAACGGGGAGTCACGTAGGTCAGCGGGAACCTCTACCTGGCGGTCGCACCCGTCGCGGCAGCACTCGAACATCGCGGTGTGCCCCCTGCTCAGGTGGGAGGCACCGCCTGGGGTCAGCCCCCACGGCGTCTCGCGCGCGCCCGCGCGGGGGGACTTGGCACGACTGGCACGACTGGCACGACTGGCACAACTAAGGCTTTCGGGTGAAGAGTTGTTGTTGTTGTGCCTACTAATACTCTCCCCATCACTGCAGGTCAGCCCCAGTTGTGCCAGTGGTGCCACACTGGGAGACCCCCCGCGCGAGGTGGCACGACTGGAAGTGGCACCACTGTCGCCGCTGTGAGGGTCCTCGGCGGCTTCCTCGGTGGGCGCGTGGCCGTTGCTCAGCGGGTCGATGGGTGACGTGCCCTTCGGCTTCGGGGCGTGCCAGTAGGTGACCCGGGGGAACCCTTCGGAGTGGATCGTCACCTTCGCTCTGGCCCGTGCCCGGCCGATGGTTCGCCAGGTGTGCTCGGTCTGCTTCGCGGCTTCGCGGACGGCCGAGCTCGGTGCTGACCCGCCCTGCTCGCCGAGGTAGTCGAGCAGCCATCGGGCCGCGTCCTTACCCGCCGAGCGAGTATCCCCGGACTCGTACGAGTCTTCCATCACCTCGGCGATGGATTCGGTGCGCTCACTGCCCCACACGATGTAGGACGAGAACACTGGTTCGCCCTCGGGTGACTTGCCGACCTTCTTGGAAGCGATGGTGAAGCTACGGGTCGCCTGCTCCTGCCCAAGATTGCTCTTCGGGTGGCCGAGTAGCCGGGTGTCGTCGTCGTCGGGGTCACGCATGCAGAACAACACCGAGCGGGCCACGGCTGTGAATGCACGGGAACCCATGACGGCATTGAGCGGGTCGGTCCCGGTCGACTTGTTCACGTGGATGATGCCGAGCACGGCGGACGATGTGCGGTGAGCGATGCTCACCATCGGCTCCAGTGCCCGCCGTACCTCCGCGTCCTTGTGGGAGTCGAGGCTTGCCGCGAGTCGTGACATCAGCGGGTCGAGCAGGATCAGCGCGATGCCATGCTCGGTGACGGCACGCTCGGTGGCCTCCAGGTCGTGCGGCAACGACAGTTCCGTGGACACCCCTTCGGCGGTGGTGATGTCGGTGCGGAACACCCGTGACAGGTCGGCGCCGGCCGCTTTCAGCCTCGGCACGATGGTTTGCTCCCACGAGTCCTCGGAGGCGACCACGAGTACGTTCCGTGGTTGGCCTTCGTACCGTCCGGACAACACGCCGCGGGTGATGTCTGCGACCAGTTGGTAGGCCACGGTCGACTTGCCCGCGGACTCGCGTCCCGCCAGTAGCGTCAGTTCCCCGCTGGGGATCCGCTGCTCCCACACCCAGTACACGGGGCGCATCTCGATGGCGTCCGCGCGTTGCAGCGTGAAGGTGCGACGCCCTGTGGTTGTCGCGTTGTCCTCACCCGTCGCCGCGGCGATCCACCGCCCGAGTTCGGGCGCCCGGTACTGCTCCTGTAGCCGCCCGAGTACATCGTCGAGACCGTCGGTGCCGCGGCCGGGGATGTCGAGGAACGCGACCGACGCGGCTCCGGCGTCGTGCAGCCGCCGTGTCAGCCGTTGCCCGGCTGCCGCGACACGCGGGTTACTACTCCGGTCGGCGTCGAACGCAATCAGGATGCGCCGACCCTCGGCCCACCCGAGCCAGGTGCTGCCCGTGATCCCGTCACAACCGTTCATGCCGAGCACCGACCACTCCGGCGGGGCGTAGGATGCCGCAGCGAGGTGCTGGCGCTGCCCCTCCACCAGCAGCACCTGATCCGAGTCCGCGACTTCGCGGGCATGGTTGAGGATTAGCGACTGCCCGGCGGGCCACAGGCACTTGGGACCGCCCTCGCGGCGCTTGTCACGGTCAAGCCGGACGTTGACGACCTCGGTGGTGCCGTCCCGCCAGGGGAAGACGACGCCGTCGGGTGTCGAGTAGGCGCCGTTCGTGGCGAGCACGTCGTCGCTGATGGCGGACAGCACGGCCCGGTGCTCAGGGGTGAGTTTCCTGCTAGACTGAGCCCCGAGGTCTCCACCCTCACCTTCGCCGCCCTGGCCTTCGTCGGGGCGGCGTTTCTCGTCGGTCATGACTCGATCACCCTGGCGGCATGCCGCAACGTGGACTTGTCCGCGTACTCGCGGTCCCGTGACTCCTGGTAGGTGTCGAAGTTCCAGAACTGGTCGACCGCGTCGCCGTAGAGCCCACGCAGCGCCTCGGGTGGCAGCGCATCCAGCTCGACCTGTCGCAGCTCCCCGTGGCGGGCGGCGAACCCCGCGGCGCGGCTGTCCTTGGCCTTGCCCGGCATCGGCGGCAAGTCGTAGGCGATGACCTGCTCGGCACTGAGCGCCACCCTGATGACCTTGGCCCAGCAGTCTGTGCGGGCCACGAAGTCACGGTCGATGTCCTCGCCGGATGGGTCGTGGTCGCCGCCGTAGAGCAGTACCGCGGGGCGGTCTGCGGCGATCACATCGGCGGCGACGTTGTCCACGTAGGACTGTGAGGAGTAGCCGCCGAGCGCGATGATCGGGAACCCGAGATCACCGAACCAGGACTGCAGCTGCACCACGAGTCCGGCCTTCTCCACCGCGAGGTAGATCGAGTACGGCTGATGTTCGGTGCGGTCGCGGCGGTAGGTGCGGGCCAGCATCGACAACGCATCGGCGGGGCTGTCGTAGCTGCGGTAACGGTGGATGCTGCGACCGCGGTCGATCAGCTCGGGGAAGGTACCCGCCCGTCGTGCCGCCGCGGTGCGGTGTGACAGCGTCTTGTAGGACGTGTCCGTGTTCGGCAGCAGACGTTCCGACACGAGTCGATAGAACAGCTGCCGCAACGTGACGGACGTGTCGTAGCTGGCGACGATCTCCGCTGCGCGGCCGATGATCGGCGCCCACTCCGTGCGACTCATCGCTTGCCCGCCGTCGGGCGCAGCAACGCGGCGAGGCGCGCGCGCTGCTCGTCGGTCAGCGGCGGCGCCTGGTCGACGACCTGCTTGATATGCTCGCCGAGCACGAAGGTGCGCAGTTCACGGCGCGCGTGGTCGCGCTCGTTCTCGTCGCGCGCGTAGCGGATGGCGATGGTGAGCTGCCCGCGTCTGCGGGCGTGCTGCGTGGTTTCCGGGGGCATGGACCCGCTCCAGACAAGGAAGATCACTTGTCCGGCGGCTAACCCGTCGCCCCCTTGGTGGGGACTTGCCGCGCCTGAGTCGGCCCGCGCTCGCGTTGGTTTCCCGCGATCCTCCGTGGTGCCACCACTCGGGATCACGCCCGTCCCGTTGCCGGGGTGAGGGTCCTAATGTCACCCACCGTACATGTACGACGGTAGGTTTGCGGCAGCCACGCTCACCCGATCGGGTGGTTCTACCGCCAGTCGATCTGAACCGTCTCGGGCTTGAACTTCCGGGCACCCGGGCCGGGTGGGTGCAGGGTGACGGTCATCAGCGTCGCGATCACGGCCCGCTGCCGATCGGTGCCCAGCCCGTCCCACGCCTGCGCCACATCGTCGGCGTCGACCAGCGGACCCAGCACCGACACCCTGCCCGCGTCCGCCAGCGCCTCCGTCACCTCGGCCAGTTCACCCCGCACCGTCGCCGCCGCCGCGCGCACCGTCGCCGTCGGGATGTCGGGGTCGGCCAGCATCGTCCCCAGCTCGTCGAGTCGCGCCCGCAGCGTCAGCTCCCGCGCCCGCAGTGCCTCCGTGTCCGGCTTGTCGCGGTCATGGAGCAGCTCGGCGGCGTCGGGCCGCGACAACCGCTCGATGACTAGCGCGATGACGTACTCGTCAACATCGTCGCCGCGGCGAGCCACGTGCCCGGCGGTGCGGCAGCGGTACGAGAAGTACCCGGCCCGCGGCATGGTGCGGCCCGCGTTGCACGGCACCCCGCACACCCCGCAGACCGCGATCCCGGACAGCAGCCGCCGCGCCGAGGGTGGCGCCACCCGCCGTGACGGGTCGCCCAGCAGCGCCACCGTCGCGTGGTAGGTCTCTTCGGCCACGATGGGCGGCCACGTCCCCGGCCCGACGATGGTTCCCCGGTAGGACCGCAACCCGGCGTTGCGGGGGTGGGTCAGCACCTTGCGGACCGTCTCCCCCGACCACCGCGACGGGGTGCCGTTGCCGACCGCGCCGGTGCGGACACGTCCACTCGTCAGCCCGCGGGCGTTCCAGTCGCGCGCCACCCCCGCCAACGACGCACCCGCCAAGATGGCGCTGTACGCCTCGCTGATGGCCTCGGCCTGCTCGGGGTGGTGGGTGACCCGGTCGGCAGTGAACCCGAACGGCACCGGGCCAGCGGGAGGCTTCCCCGCTGCCGCAGACTGCGAGTAGGCGGCCGTCTGCCTGTCGGACTTCTGTTCGATCTCGTGTCGGGCCACGCTGGCGAGGATGTCAGCAGTCATCCGCCCCGCGGGCGTCGCCATGTCGATGTCGGAGCCGCGCACCAGCGCGATCGTCACCCGATGCGCGGCGCACGTCTCGATGAGCCGCACTGTGTCTCGCCTGTTTCGGGTGAGCCGGTCGAGTGACCAGGCAACCACGGCGGTGACGGCACCACCCGCAAGGGCGGTCAGCAGCGTCTCGAAGCCGGGGCGCGCCACCTTGCCTGACGCGGAGGTGTCGTTGTCGACCAACACATCGGTGACGGTCCAGCCACGTCGCGCGGCCAGGTCGAGACAGTCACCGCGCTGCCGGTCCACGGCCAGCTCGTCGCCGTGTCGGTCGTAACTCTGCCGTAGGTAGACTTGTACGCTCACGTGTGTGAGACTAGCACCAGTCGGGTGCGATCAGTGGCCACGAGGTCGAGCTCCCCCTGCCGGCACCGCCAGTTCCGCGACAGCACCACCAGACCCTGTGCGGTCAGGAACTCCGCCGCGAGATCCTCACCCCGTCGTCCGAGCTCGTCATGCCGTCGAGCCGCACCGGGCTGCGCCTGCACCCCTTCCGCCTGCACCCCTTCCGCCTGCACCACTTCCGCCTGCACCACTTCCGCCTGCACCACTTCCGCCCGCACCACTTCCGCCATGTCGCCCTCCGCTGCGTCCGCACCGCTGATGGCACGACGATGGCGGGGACGCTCGGCGGGCGCCACGAGCACGCCGAGCCGCTGTGGACAACTCGACTACTGGGGATATCCCCTCACACGCAGGAACGCCGACCGGGATTCGCGTCGGTGACATCTGCTAACGGCGGCGTGCCGCTGCACGAGCGCCGCCTCAGCCGCCGAACGGGCCCGACTCGGGCAGGCTCAGCTCGGGCTTGTCCAGCTCCTCGACGTTGACGTCCTTGAACGTGATGACCCGAACGCTGCGGACGAAGCGGGCCGGGCGGTACATGTCCCACACCCACGCATCCGACATCCGCACCTCGAAGTAGACCTCACCCTCGGCATTGCGTGCCTGCACGTCCACCGCGTTGGCGAGGTAGAAGCGCCGCTCGGTCTCGACGACGTAGGCGAACTGCCCCACGATGTCGCGGTACTCCTTGTAGAGCGACAGCTCCATCTCGGTCTCGTACTTCTCGAGATCCTCTGCGCTCATCGGGACCCGGCCCCTCCTGGTCGTGCAACTGACGTCGTGTCCTCCGGCGCCGGATCGTCGTGGAGCCGGTGCTCGGTCGGACCCCCATTCTGGACCACGTCCGCCCAGTTGCCTGCGCGAGCCACCGGACGTGGCGGAGCCGTCCAGCCGTGGTGCTGCGCGGCCGCGGCGACGTTGACGTAGCAGAACCGGTGCTCGTCGGACGGCCCGTGGGCGTGCAGCGCCACGGTGTGCTCCGGCGTGCAGTAGCCCTTGTGCTCGGCGAAACCGAAGCGAGGCAGCCGCCCGTCGAGGTCGCACATGAGGCGATCCCTGGTCACCTTGGCCAGTACCGATGCGGCCGCGACGCAGGCGGCCGCGCGGTCGCCGCCGATCACGGCCATGTTGGGCGCGGTCAGGCCAGGCACCCGGAACCCGTCGGTCAGCACGTACCCAGGGTGCACCGTCAGCCCCGCGACGGCACGGCGCATCCCTTCCAGGTTGGCCACGTGCACCCCGGAGGCGTCGACGTCGGCCGGGCCGATGACCACGACGCAGCGGTCGACCGCCCGGGTCTCGATCAGCCGGTAGTAGCGCTCCCGGGTCGCGGGGGTGAGCAGCTTGGAGTCGGTGAGACCGTCGAGTGCGGTCGCGTCAGCGGGGCGCAGCACGCAGGCCGCCACCACCAGCGGCCCCGCACACGCGCCCCGTCCCGCTTCGTCGACACCGGCGACGGGTCCGAGCCCGCGGCGGTGCAGCGTGGCCTGCAAGGCCCAGCTTCCCGACGCACGGCGGACGACGGCACGCGGCGGCCACGGCACCGAGTCGGGCGACGACCGGGTGCCCCGTGCCTTGGCCGGCCGGGGAGTCAGCGATGCCCCCGGCCGAGCGCGACCGGCTGCAGTCGCTGCGGGTTCGGGTCCTCGATCCCACCCCAGCGACTCGGCGGCAGCACGATCAGCCGGGCCTCACCGATCACGTTCTCGATCGGGATGGTGCCGTTGCGCAGGTCGGCGACGTGGCTACGGGAATCCGCCGAGTTGTTCCGGTTGTCACCCATCATCCACAAGTTCCCCTCCGGCACCGTCACCGGCGCGAAGTCCGCCTGCGGCCGACCATCGGCGAGGTAAATGTAGGGTTCCACCAACGGTTCGCCGTCGACCACCACGCGGTTGCGCTCATCGCAGCACTCGACGGTCTGGCCGCCGACGGCGATCACCCGCTTGACGAAGTCACGCTCGTCCGGTGGCGCGAGACCGATCAACGACGCGGCCTCCTGCAGGCCCCGCAGCAGGACGTTGTCGGGCTCGGTGCTGCTGAACTCCGCGCTGTCCACCCAGGACTCCGGGCCCCGGAACACGACGACGTCGCCGGGCTCCGGGTCGCTGAAGTTGTAACTGACCTTGTCGACGAGCACGCGGTCGTTGGTGCACCCGGTGCACCCGTGCAGGGTCTGCTCCATCGACGCCGACGGGATCAGGTAGACCCGCGCCAGGAACGTCTGGATGAGGACGGTGAGCACCAGCGCGGTGATCACCAGGATGGGCAGCTCGCGCCAGAACGAACCCCTCTTGGGTCCCTTGCGGTGGCGCGCACGGTTCCGCGTCCGCTTGCGGTGCCCACCGTCGTCGCCGCGGGCGGGTTCGGTCGAGGGCACTGCCACGAAACTCAGGCTACGGGAGCCGGCCCGGCGCGACCGGCTCAGGACGCCGGCGCCTGGCGCTTCTCCTTGATCTTGGCGGCCTTGCCGCGCAGGTCACGCAGGTAGTACAGCTTCGCTCGGCGGACGTCGCCGCGTGTCACGACCTCGATCTTGGCGATGTTCGGGGTGTGCACCGGGAAGGTCCGCTCGACGCCGACACCGAACGAGACCTTGCGCACGGTGAAGGTCTCCCGGACGCCGCCGCCCTGTCGCCGGATGACCGCACCTTGGAACACCTGGATCCGTTGGCGCGAGCCCTCGATGACGCGGACGTGGACCTTGAGCGTGTCACCCGGCCGGAAGTCGGGGATATCGGAACGCAGCGACTGGGCGTCCAGCGCGTCCAGGGTGTTCATCGTGGTCCGTCCTCGTCGTCATCGTCGTCGTGACCGTCAGGCAGGCGGTCACGGCGCTGGTCGCCCGTCGGCGTGGCCCGGTGCCGCAACGCGGCACCGCGGAGGGTCACACGGGCTGTCCGGGCCGAGCCCCGAGTCAGGCCCACACGGTCAGGCCCTGTGCAGCGGGACGTACCCGGCTACAACAACCGGTCCAGTGTGCCAGACGCACCCGCCGACCAGAAAACGGGGCGACCTCTCAGCCCTCGTACTCGCCCTGCGACTCGTCGATCGCCGCGCGGTCTGCGGCGTCGAGCCGCTCGGGTGGCACGGCGGCGAGCAGGTCCGGGCGCCGCGTGGCGGTCCGCTGCAGCGACCGATCGCGGCGCCACCGCGCGATCGCCGCGTGGTTGCCCGAGCGCAGCACCTCGGGCACGTCGCGCCCGCGCCAGATCTCGGGGCGCGTGTAGCAAGGGCCCTCGAGCAGGCCGTCGGAGAACGAATCCTGTGCCGCGGAGGCGGGATTGCCCAGCACGCCGGGCAGCAGCCGAGCCAGCGTTTCGATCATGACCAATGCCGCGACCTCCCCGCCGACCAGCACGTAATCCCCGATCGACAGCTCGTCGACCGGCATGCGGGTCGCCGCGTCGTCGAGCACCCGCTGATCGATCCCCTCGTAGCGGCCGCACCCGAACACCAGCCATGGCTGCGCGGCGAGCTCGGCCGCGACGGCCTGGGTGAAGGGCCGCCCGGCCGGGCTGGGTACCACCAGCCGCGGCGGCGGCCGTCCAGCGCACACCTCGTCGAGCGCGTCTCCCCAGACCTGCGGGCGCATCACCATGCCGGGACCACCGCCGTAGGGCGCGTCGTCCACGGAGCGGTGCACATCCCGGGCCCAGTCCCGCAGGTCGTGCACGGTGAAGGAGATCAGGCCCCGTTCGATCGCCTTGCCGAGCAGGGCCTCGCGGGCGGGTGCCAGGTAGTCGGGGAAGATCGTCACGACATCGATGCGCACGTCGTCAGGGCTCCTCGAGCAAGCCGACCGGCGGGTCGACGACGAGCCGGCCCGTGCTCAGGTCCACTTCGGGCACGATGGGTCGCACGAACGGCACCAGTGCCTCACCGGCGGCGGTGTCGAGTACCAGCAGGTCATGGGCGGGCGCATGCATCACGTCGCGCACGGTGCCCAGCCGCGTCCCGTCCGGCCGCACCGCGACCAAACCCTCCAGCTGGTGGTCGTGGAACTCGTCGGGGTCCTCCGTCGGGGGAAGCGACGCGGTATCGACAGTGAGCAGGATCCCTCGCAACTGCTCCGCGGCACCGCGGTCGGCGACCCCGTCGAACGTCACGAGCAACCGCCCCGAATGCGGGCGCAGCGAGCTCACCGTCAGCGTCCGCGCCCCTGCCCGCAGCACTGACCCGAGGGCGAAACGCTCGTCCGGGGAGTCGGTGCGGACGTCGACGGTGACCTCGCCGCGAAGCCCGTGTGGCCGGCCGATCCTGCCCACCACGCGCTCGCGGGCGGGATCGGGACCTGAACCGGTAGCCGGCACGACCGGTCAGCGATCGGTGTCGACCACGTCGACCCGGACGCCACGACCGCCGACACCGCTCATGACGGTGCGCAGCGCGGTCGCGGTGCGCCCACCACGGCCGATCACCTTTCCGAGGTCCTCGGGGTTGACGTGCACCTCGAGGGTGCGGCCCCGACGGTTGGTGACCAGCTGGACGCGCACGTCATCGGGGTGGTCGACGATGCCGCGGACGAGGTGCTCGAGCGCGTCCGCCAGCATGCTCACGCCTGCCCGTCTCCGGCCGTCGCTGCGCCGTCAGTGCCGTCGGCGCCGTCAGTGCCGGCTCTGCCCTCGGTGGCGGCAGTGCCGGCAGTGGCGGCAGTGCCGTCGGTGCCCTCTTCGGACTCCGACCGCGCGCCCTGGTCGTCACCGGCGGAGCCGGCATCGGGCTTGCGGCCACCGCCCTTCTTGCGAGGTGTGGTGGCCTCGGTCGACGGCTGCTCGCCGGCATCGGACAGCGCCTTGGCGAAGCGTGCTGCCTTGTCCGGGGCGGGCTCGGGGTACTTGAGCGTGCCCTCCGAGCCCGGCAGACCCTTGAACTTC
>WHSY01000051.1:0-5833 GCA_009379815.1 Pseudonocardiaceae bacterium | reverse complement strand
GGCTACCGGTCACCAGCGCTCGGGAGGTCAGGGCGGTCGCGGCGCGGTAAGAGGGCCCGCCGCGACAACAGCTATCCATTCTGCCAGACGCACCCTCCGACCACGCCACCCCAGGGGCATCGGCACGTGCGGGACCCGGCTCGCTGTCGCCGATACCCGTCCGGAACCCGCGGACAGTCCGGTCATGCGGGCAGCACCCCGAGAGTGATCAGCAGCAGGCCCACGGCGGGCAGGAAGTTGTTCGCCTGGTGGGCGACGATGCTGGCGAGCAGGTTGCCGGTGTACATCCGGGCCAGGCCGATCGGCAGTGAGATCACGATGAGCAGCGGGGTACGCAGCAGCTCCAGGTGCGCCACCGAGAACACCAGCGTGGTCACGCCGAAGATCACCCAACGATTCCACCGCCAATGCTCCATCGCCCGCCACAACGCCCCGCGGTAGAGCACCTCCTCGCACATCGGCGCCACGAGCCAGACCGCGAGGAACAGCACGATCGCGGCGGACGGGGCGAGCCGCTGGCCGTCGAAGAGCTCGCCGACGGCCGAGTTGGCCTGATCGGTACCCACCCACGCAGCCCACAGCGCCGAAGCCGGGATGGTGAGCGCCAGGCCGCCGACTCCCAGCGCGAGCCCGATGCCGAGATGCCGTGGGCTCCACCGGACCGCGAGCTCGCGGCGCAGCCGACCCCCGGCCGGCCCGTTGCCCACCAGGGTGGTGACTCCCACCGCGACCAGCGCTGCCAGCAGGGTGGGCACCGCCAGCGCCGCCAGCAGCGCGCCGGGGGGCAGCGGCCCGCCCTGGGCCACCCTCGGGTCGGCGATCGCGAAGGGCACCAGCACCAGCAGCGAGACCAGCAGGAACGTCGCCTCCGCGGCGACGAACACGACCAGCATCCGCAGGCCTGCACGCAGGCCCCCGGTCGGGGGCTGCTCCGGGGAGACGGCGACCGGAGCGGACGGGTCCGGAAGGTCCGGCGCGGGCGTGCCCGGCCGCGGTGCCCACGGATCGCTCACAGCTCCTCCACGGGGCTGCCGCGCAGCAGCGCCAGCTCCGGGCTCCGCAACGCGTCGGGGTCACGACGGGGATCGGCTCGGGTGACCAGCAGGTCAGCCGGTGCACCCTCGACGAGGCCGGCCGCGCCGAGCCAGTCACGGGCGGCCCAGCTCGCCGCGGCCAGCGCCCGTTCACCGTCCATGCCGGCCGCCCGCAACGCGACGATCTCGTCGACGATCCTGCCGTGCCCGATGCCGCCCCCGGCGTCGGTGCCGGCATAGACGGCCACGCCCGCCTCGATCGCGGCGCGGAGGGCGGCGGGCATCCCGTCGTACAACGCCCGCATGTGCTCGGCGTAGCGCGGGTACTTCGAGGCGCCCGCGGCAATCGAGGGGAACGTCTCGACGTTGATCATCGTAGGTACGAGCGCGGTCCCTCGGGCGGCCATCTGGGCGATCGTGTCGCCGGTCAGGCCGGTGCCGTGCTCGATGCAGTCGATCCCACCGCCGATCAGGCCGGGCAACGCAGCCTCGCCGAAGACGTGCGCGGTGACGCGGGCGCCGTGCTCGTGGGCGACCGAGATGGCCTCGGCGAGCACGTCGTCGGACCACAGCGGGGCGAGGTCCCCGAGGGAGCGGTCGATGAAGTCGCCGACGAGCTTGACCCAGCCGTCGCCGGAGCGGGCCTGCTCGGCGACTGCGACGGGCAGCAGCGCCGGCTCGTCGAGCTCGATCCCGATGCCGGAGATGTAGCGCTTGGGGCGGGCGAGATGCTGCCCGGATCGGATGATGCGCGGCAGGTCGGCACGGTCCTGCAGCGCCCTGGTGTCGATCGGCGCGCCGCAGTCCCGGATCAGCGACGTGCCGCCGTCCCGATCGGCGCGGGCCTGGTCGGCCGCCTCGTCGAGGCTGATCTGGCCGGCGGCGCCGAGCCCGACGTGGCAGTGCGCGTCGACCAGCCCGGGCACCAGGTAACCGCCGTCGATCACGGTCTCGGCGCCGGGCACCGGTTCGGTGCGGATCCGCCCGTCGGCGACCCACAGCTCGCCGGGCTCACCTGCGGGCAGCAGCACGCCACGCAGGTGCAACACCGGGGACCGTGCGGTCACTTCTTGGGTCACTTCTTGCCGAACTTCAGCTTCGAGGGATCGAAGCCGGGCGGCAGCTGGTCCATACCCGACAGCCCGGGGGGCAGCTGACCTTGGCCCGGTGACGTGCCGCCTTGCCCCGTCCCGGACAGGTCCGGCATCCCGCCACGGACCTTCGGCTGCGTCGGGCCCGGCTGACGGGCACGGCCCTTGCCCTTCTTGCCCTTCTTGCCCTTGCGGTTGTTCTTGCGCCCGCCACCCCCGCCCGGCAGGCCGAACTGGCCCGCCATCTGCTGCATCATCTTGCGGGCCTCGAAGAACCGGTCGACGAGTTGGTTGACGTCGGTGACGGTCACCCCCGAGCCGCGGGCGATCCGCTGCCGGCGCGACGCATTGATCATCTTTGGGTCGGAGCGCTCGGCGGGGGTCATGCCACGGATGATCGCCTGCAGCCGGTCCAGGTGCTTGTCGTCGACGTCGGCGATCTGGTCCTTCATCTGGTTGGCGCCGGGCAGCATTCCGAGCAGGTTGCCGATCGGGCCCATCCGGCGCACGGCCTGCATCTGCTCCAGGAAGTCCTCGAGGGTCAGCTCGCCGGTGCCGATCTTCGATGCGGCGGCCTCGGCCTGCTCGGCGTCGAAGACCTGCTCCGCCTGCTCGATGAGGGTGAGCACATCGCCCATCCCCAGAATCCGGCTGGCCATCCGGTCGGGGTGGAAGACGTCGAAGTCCTCGACCTTCTCGCCGTTGGAGGCGAACAGAATCGGTTCCCCGGTGACCTGGCGGACCGACAGCGCCGCGCCGCCGCGAGCGTCCCCGTCGAGCTTGGTCAGCACCACGCCGGTGAAGCCGACGCCGTCGCGGAACGCCTCGGCTGTCGCCACCGCGTCCTGCCCGACCATCGCGTCCACGACGAACAACGTCTCATTCGGCTCGACGGCATCGCGGATGTCCGCGGCCTGGCGCATCAGCTCCTCGTCGATGCCCAGCCGGCCCGCAGTGTCGACGATGACCATGTCGTGGTGGCGCGCACGAGCCTCGGCGATGCCCCGCCGGGCGACGTCGACCGGGTCGCCCGGCTCGTCGGACTGCCCGGTCGCCGAAGCACCCGGGTGGGGTGCGAACACCGGCACGGCGGCGCGCTCGCCTACCACCTGCAGCTGGGTGACCGCATTGGGCCGCTGCAAGTCGCAGGCCACCAGCAGCGGCGTGTGGCCCTGACCGTGCAGCCAGCGGGCGAGCTTGCCGGCCAGGGTGGTCTTGCCGGAGCCCTGCAACCCGGCGAGCATGATCACCGTGGGGGGCGTCTTGGCGAGCTCCAGCCGTCGGGTCTCGCCGCCGAGCATCCCCACGAGCTCCTCGTTGACGATCTTGACGACCTGCTGCGCCGGGTTCAGCGCTGCGGAGACCTCGGCGCCCTTGGCGCGCTCCTTGATCTGCCCGATGAACTGCCGCACCACCGGCAGCGCGACGTCGGCTTCCAGCAGCGCGATACGGATCTCGCGGCAGGTGGTGTCGATGTCGGCGTCGGTGAGCCTGCCCTTGCCGCGCAGGCCGCCGAGGGCCGCGGTGAGCCGGTCGGAGAGGGTGTCGAACACGCCGGTCGCGCTCCTCGAGTCCGGGGTCTGCAGGTCGGTGAGACCTCCCGCCAGCGTAGCTGCCCATTCTCGGGGAACCGGTCCGCTCCGGTGGTACTACTCATCGCGCTGGGTTGACGGCCGGACACCGGCGGGGCTTTCCTCATCCGATGCGCGATGTCGTCGCGGGGCTACGGCTGCTGGGACGCGGCGCCGGGATCGTGCTGCGGTCACGGCGGTTGCTGCTGCTCGGGGCGGTGCCCGCGCTCTTCACGACCGTGCTGCTGCTCGGTGGGCTGGTCACCCTGGTGGCCTTCCTCGACGAGATCGCGGCGATCCTGACCCCGTTCGCCGACGACTGGTCGGCGGGGCTGCGCACCGCGGTTCGGGTGATGGCAGGCGTCGCGGTGTTCGTTGCCGCCGGGTTCATCGGGGTGGTGACCTTCACCGCACTGACGCTGCTGATAGGTGGGCCGTTCTACGAGTACCTCTCGGAGACGGTCGAGGACGGGCTCGGTGGTGTCGCCGACGCCGTCGAGGTCTCCTGGCCGGCGCTGTTCCTGCGGGGCCTGCGGGACTCGGTGCTGCTGGTGACGGTCTCCGTGCTGTGTACCGGGCCATTGCTGATCGCGGGGTTCCTGCCGCTGATCGGGCAGACGGTGATACCGGTGGTCGTGGCCTGCGTGGGCGGGTGGGTGCTCGCCCTCGAGCTGGTGGGCGTGCCGTTTCACCGCCGCGGGCTGCGGCTCGGCGACCGGCACCGCGCGTTGCGGCGGCGACCCGGGCTGACCCTCGGGGTCGGGGTGCCGGCCTACCTGCTGTGCGCGATCCCCTTCGCGGCGATCGTGGTGATGCCGATGGCGGTCGCCGGCAGCACGCTGCTCGCGCGCGAGGTGCTGGGGGCGCGGGTGACCCGCTGACCGGACCGGCGGACCCCGCAGCGCCGACCGGCCCGAGTAGCTATGCGCCCGGACCCCCTGCGGTCCGGGCGCTGCCGGGCGGGCGCCGCGAATCGCCACGGTGGCGGCGTATCCGACGGTGCGGGCGGCACCCGTCAGCGCTCTGGCCAGGTCGAACCGGTCGCCGAGTGCCAGCGCGGCCGCCACGTCGTCGGCATCCTGCGCGCGCAGCACGTCAGTGCGCCGTCCCGCCAGCCGGTGCAGCTCGGTGCGCACATCGAGCAGCAGCTCCCGCGCCGCGGTGACCTCGCCGCCCGGCCGGTCGATGAGCTGTCCGGCGGCCAGCGCGTCGAGACGAGGTCGGTGGCGGCGGTGTCCGGTCCCGTGGCGGGCACGGAACCGGACACCGCCGCGGTGGGGTGCTCGGTCACGGCAGCCCTACAGCGCGTCGGCGCCCCGCTCACCGGTGCGGACCCTGGCAACGGTGTCGACCGGGGTGACCCACACCTTGCCGTCACCGATCTTGCCGGTGCGGGCGGCCTCGACCAGCGCGTCGACCGCCTTGTCGGCCACCGCATCGTCGACGACGACCTCCACACGGATCTTCGGCACGAAGTCCACCGAGTACTCGGCGCCGCGGTACACCTCCGTGTGACCCTTCTGCCTGCCGTAGCCCTGCACCTCGCTGACGGTCATCCCGAGCACCCCGAGCTGCTCCAGGGCCGTCTTGACGTCCTCCAGCGTGAACGGCTTGATGATCCCCGTTACCAGCTTCACAACTCAGCCCTCTCCTTCGTGGTCGTCGACGCCGGCGACGCGGCGCTGCGGTGCAGCGGCGACGATGCGCTGCCGTCGCGCGACGAGAACTCGTAGGCGCTCTCGGCGTGCTCCGCCTCGTCGATGCCGTTGGACTCGTCCTCGGGATCCGGTCGGAATCCCACGGTCGCCTTGATGGCGAGTGCGATCACCGTGGTGACGACGAACGAGTACGCCAGCACTGCCCCGGCACCGATGGCCTGGCGCCAGAGCTGGTCGACGCTGCCGCCGTAGAGCAGCCCGTCGACACCGGCCGGCGACAGCGCCGAGCCGATCAGACCGATGAGCAGGGTGCCCACCAGGCCGCCGACGAGGTGGATGCCGACGACGTCGAGCGAGTCGTCGTAGCCGGCCTTGTACTTGAGGCTCACCGCCAGCGAGCAGGTCGCGCCGACGATCAACCCCAGCAGCAGTGCGCCGACCGGTGTCACGGCGTTGGCGGCCGGTGTGATGCCCACCAG
>WHSY01000519.1 GCA_009379815.1 Pseudonocardiaceae bacterium | reverse complement strand
CAAGGTGCATCGGCGCACGGTGCGTCAGGCTCTGGCGGATGCGACCCCGCCGGTGAGGAAGCCACCGGAGCGTCAGGCGCCGGTGCTGGGTCCGCATGTGGCCACGATCCGGGGCTGGCTGACCGCGGACCTGGACGCGCCGCGCAAGCAGCGGCATACCGCTCGCCGGGTTTGGCAGCGGCTGATGGAGGAGGAGGGCGTGGTGGTGGCCGAGTCCACCGTGCGTGCCCTGGTCGCCGAGCTCAAGATCGAGGTCGCGGTCGAGGCGGGTCGTGGCCGTGAGGGCGTGATGGTGCCGCAGACCCACCCGCCGGCGGCCGAGGCCGAGGTCGACTTCGGGGAGTTCACCGCGGTGATCGCGGGGGTGCTGATGAAGGTGTTCATGTTCTGTCTGCGCCTGTCGCACTCGGGCAAGGCCGTCCACGTCGCGTATGCCAACCAGTCCCAGGAGTCGTTCCTCGACGGGCATGTGCGCGCGTTCGAAGCACTCGGTGGTGTCCCGGTCGGGTTGATCCGATACGACAACCTCACCCCGGCGGTGATCCGGGTCGCGCTGGGCCGTGAGCGGCTGGAGAACCCGAGGTTC
>WHSY01000518.1 GCA_009379815.1 Pseudonocardiaceae bacterium | reverse complement strand
TCCCTGGCGAGGATCGGGGCTCTGGTGGCGAACTGCCTGTTCAGCCGCAGGTTGTCCCCCTTCTCGAGCGCGGGATGGACCACGCTGGGCGCCCAGGCCACCCGCCACCGGCCGCCGTCGTCCTCGCGCAGGGTGAACCTGCCCCGGTAGCTCCAGTTCACGTCGAGCGGGCCCAACCGCAGCGTTGCACGGAAGGTCACCGTGGCCTTGCCGTCGTCCTCCTGCACGCTGTCCAGCCGCAGCCGCGGACGCCCCGCACCGAGCTCGGCGAACGCGCGGTCGAACTGGTCGGCCACCGCGGCCGGCTTCGCCGTCGTGAGCTCCCCTGCCGCCCGGCCCCTGCCCTCCTGCCATCTCTTCAGGAACGAGCGGGCGGTGTCTTCCGCCGCGGGTCCCCCGCAGGAGACGAGCTGGCCACCGGCCATCGCGGCGGCCAGCACCGCCGCCGCGATCGTCCGCCCGCGCCTACTCACCGCGCGCACGCCGCCGGGTTGCCCTCTCCATCTCCCGTCTCGCGTCTCGCTCGGCGATGGCCTTGCGCTTGTCGTACAGGCGCTTGCCCCTGGCGAGCGCGATCTCGACCTTC
>WHSY01000517.1:240-586 GCA_009379815.1 Pseudonocardiaceae bacterium | reverse complement strand
CGCAGAGCACAGCATGGGACTGCCGAAGTCGTACTGAGGGGAACCACAGCGAAGATGAGCACGGAAGCCGTACTGTACGAGAACGTCGATCACGTCGCATGGGTGACGATCAACCGGCCGGACGCTCGTAATGCGTTGAATTCGACGGTTCGATCCGGACTGTTCGACGCGTTCGACCGGTTCAGCTCCGATCAGGATGCCAGAGTGTTGGTGCTCACGGGTGCCGGCGATGTGGCGTTCTGCGCCGGCGGTGACCTCAAGGAGATGGCCGACCAGGAGCTGAAAGTGCCGCCCCGGGATTTCATTCCCTTCCTGGGTCGCAATGTCAAGATGGACAAGCCCACCA
>WHSY01000517.1:0-230 GCA_009379815.1 Pseudonocardiaceae bacterium | reverse complement strand
GTCGTGCCCTCGGACCAGTTGCCGCAGGCGACGCAGCGGTTGGCGGAACGGATCGCGAGCAACGCACCGCTGTCGGTGTTGGCTGCCAAGGCCACGGTGTATGCGGCCGCCGATCGAGGCTGGCACGATGCGCTGGATGAGGCTGACCGGATCTGGGAGCCGGTTTATCTCAGCGACGATGCTCAGGAAGGACCGCGCACCCGCTGGTGTTCGCGGACACCAGCGAGATC
>WHSY01000516.1 GCA_009379815.1 Pseudonocardiaceae bacterium | reverse complement strand
CTCGCGCGACCCGGACCGCAGCCCGAGGGAGGCGTCCTGCTCCCAACCGGCACGGAACCGGCGGCCGTCCTCGACGCCGAGCTCCTGCACCTGCCCGCGCGCCAGCATCCGCAGCGCGCCGCCGGCGCCGACCGCGTCCAACTGCTCGTGGTCACCGGTCCACAGCAGCTTCGCGCCGGAGCGCTCGGCGATCCGCCGGACCCGGTCCAGCTGGTCGGTCGCCGACATGCCGGTCTCGTCGATCACCAGCAGGGCACCCGCTGGCAGCGTGGCGCGTGCCTCGCCGGTCCGCTCGTCCGGCTCGTACGCCTGGAGCCACCGGGCGATGTTGTGCGCATTCAGCCCCTCCTCCTCAAGCACCTGGGCAGCGATCTGCGACGTAGCCAGGCCGACCACCGGGCCGCCGACCCGCTTCTGCCACTGCTCGGCCAGCGCGGCCACGGTGAAGCTCTTGCCCGACCCGGCCGGGCCGATCAGCACATCACCGCGCCGCCCGGACCCGAGGATGCCGAGCACCGCGGTCCGCTGGTCGTCGCCGAGCCCCCGCTCAACGAGCGCCGCCTCGACCTGGGCGAGCTCGCCCGCC
>WHSY01000515.1 GCA_009379815.1 Pseudonocardiaceae bacterium | reverse complement strand
CGGACGTGCCGCTGCGGCTGCCCGCTGTCGAGGACGCGTTGCTCGGCTCGTCCGTGCCGGACGCCGCCGCGGACGTGGCGCCGCTCGTCCGCGACCAGCTCGGTGCGGGCAGCGACGCCGAGGCGAGATATGCCGCACACCTGCACGGGGTGACGGTGCACCGCGCGGTAGCCCAGCTCGACGGAGCAGCCAAGCTCGGGGAGGCGGTGTGATGTACGAGGCCGCGATGCACGAGGTCACGTCCACGGTCACGGTGAACGGAGTGCCGCGCACCGTTACGGCGCCGGCGCGCACCTCGCTGGCCGACGTGCTGCGCGAGACCCTCGCGCTCACCGGCACCAGGCTGGGGTGCGAGCACGGTGTGTGCGGCGCGTGCACCATGCTGCTCGACGGCCGTCCGGCGCGGTCCTGCCTCACCCTCGCCGCGTCCTGCGATGGTCGCGACGTGCGTACCGTCGAAGGGCTGGACGGCCCGGTGGCCGATGCACTGCGCGAGGCCTTCGCCGCCGAGCACGGCCTGCAGTGCGGGTTCTGTACGGCGGGCATGCTCGTCACCGGGTGCGACGTGGTGGAGCGGCACCGCGCGAA
>WHSY01000514.1 GCA_009379815.1 Pseudonocardiaceae bacterium | reverse complement strand
CTCGGCGACACGACTCCTCGTCGGTCTCGACGATGAACGTGCTGGCGTCAGGGCCGAAGGGGTAACCATGGACGGCGAACACGCCATCGGGGACCCGCTCGTGAATGAACGTCAGCCCACCGAACAGCTTGGTGGTGGCCAGCCAGATGAACTTGGCCGACGCCACCGTGACCGACGGCTGCAGCTCCGCTTCCAGGTGGCGGCGGACGGCCGAGTTGGCGCCATCGGCCCCGACCACCAGGTCGTAGCCGCTGGCCAGGCGCAGCGGGTCGGGCACGTCGTGTTCGAAGCGGAGATCGACCCCGGCGTCGGACGCCTGCGCGTGGAGGAGGCGCAGCAGCGTCATGCGGGCGATGGCGGCCATGCCGTTGCCGCCGCAGCGCCACTGTTCGCCGTGGATGCGGACCTCGATCTCGTCCCAGTGGACGCCGTGGTCCGTCAGGGCCCGAAGCAGGACCGGGTCGGCGTCGTCGATGCCCCGTAGGGTGGCGTCGGAGAACACCACACCGAACCCGAACGTGTCGTGCGGGCGGTTGCGTTCGAAGACCACCACGTCCGAGGACGGGTCGGCCTGCTTGAGGAGCGTGGC
>WHSY01000513.1 GCA_009379815.1 Pseudonocardiaceae bacterium | reverse complement strand
AGCCGACGCCGGGCAGGCTCTGCGGGATGTGGTCGCACAGTGCTCCCCGGTCCCGCATGCCGTCGCCGAGCACGAGGTCTGCTTGTGAGGCTTCGGTGAGCCGTAGCCCGATCCGGGTGGGGAACAGGTCCCGAAACGGCAGCACCTCCTTGCGTGGGTCCTGGATCGCGGCCAGCACGTGTACGCCGACCGCCCGGCCCTGCGAGAGCAGCACCCCGAGCGAGGCCCGGATCCGCTCTTTGAGCTTGCGGTCGGCCAGGTATCCGGTCAGCGCCGCCAACTCGTCAATGACGATCACGATCAGCGGGTCGCCGACGGACGGGGTGTGCTGGCGAGTTTGGCCGCGCAGCCGGCCGGCCCGGGCGCGGGCGGTGGCGACCGCCTGGTCCAGCAGGTCAGCCATGGTCTCGTATTCGTCGCAGGCGAACCGGGTAAACAGGGGCAGCCCGGGGCCGAGTTCCATCCCGCCCTTGGGGTCGAAGCCCCACAACTCGACCTCGCCGGTGCCGACCCCGCCGGCCAGCGCACGCACAAACGACCAGATCACCGAACCCTTGCCCGAGCCGGTCGCCCCGGCGACGAGTACCTG
>WHSY01000512.1:285-589 GCA_009379815.1 Pseudonocardiaceae bacterium | reverse complement strand
AACACGTCATCGACTCGCTGGTGCACGGATCGGGGTACGAGCGGGTCGCCACCACGGCCTGTTCGGACCGCACGATCCGCCGCCGGGTCAAGCAGTGGGCCGCCGCCGGCATCGCCCAGGCGGTGCACGCCGTGGCGCTGCGGGCATACGACTCGATCATCGGCCTGGAGTTGGCCGACGTGTCGGTCGATGGGTGCATCACCAAGGCGCCCTGCGGTGGCGAGAAGGCCGGTCCCTCGCCGGTGGACCGGCGTAAAGGCGGCCTGAAACGCTCGACTGCCACCGAAGCCGCCGGCGTCGGGCT
>WHSY01000512.1:0-275 GCA_009379815.1 Pseudonocardiaceae bacterium | reverse complement strand
TCGCCGCTGCTGAAGCCCACCCTGGCCGCCGCGTCAACCCAGGTCGGGCCGATGCCCAGCGAGGTCACCGTGCACCTGGACGCGGCCTTCGACAACGGCCCTGTCCGCGCGTTGCTCGACGAATTCGGCTTCCACGGCGAGATCTCCCGCAAGGGCGCGCCCGCGCCGATCCAGGTGGGCAACCGCTGGGTGGTCGAGCGCACAAACTCATAGATGAACGGGTACGGCAAGCTGCGCCGCTGCACCGAACGCGACGGCAAGATCGTGGACTTCTA
>WHSY01000511.1 GCA_009379815.1 Pseudonocardiaceae bacterium | reverse complement strand
CCACCGCCGATGGCACCGGCTACTCGCTCTGTTCGAGGCGGTCTACCGGGGCATCGAACACCCCCGGTTGCGGATGCATGCACACGACGGGTCGCTGTTCGACCCGGATACCTTCGGCTGGCTACCCCGCAACATCGATGACCGCACCGTGCTGCACATGCTGCTTGCCGTGCAGTACGTGGAGATCGGCTCCGGCCGGTCGAAGGAACGGCGCAAGCTGTCCTTCCGTGAGCTGGACGTCGAGCAGATCGGCTACGTCTACGAGGGCCTGCTGTCCTATGACGGTTTCCGCGCCGACGGCGTGACCGTCAGCCTCATCGGCAAGCGCGGCTTCGAGAAGGAGGTCAGGCTCCGCGAGCTGGAAAACCTCGCCGAGTACAAGGACCACAAGGTCGGCTCCCCGCGGGCATTGGAGAAGGTACTGGCCCCGCTGGCGGGAGCAGAGAAGGAGAACGCCCGCCGCAAGTTCCTCACCGTGACCCGCGGCGACGCCAACCTCACCGAGCGGCTGCTGCCCTTCTTCGGCATCATCCGCCAGGATCTACGTGACGAGCCCGTCGTGATCATGCCGGGCGAGCTGTTCGTCACCG
>WHSY01000510.1:242-590 GCA_009379815.1 Pseudonocardiaceae bacterium | reverse complement strand
CCGCAAAGTTCCGGGCCCACCTGGCCCGTGTAGTGGCGCGTAGAGCGCTTGAGCGGGCCATCGATCAGGCGAGGCGAAAGACGACATGACCGCATCGGAAGCCAGCGTGAAGGTCCACGCTATCGTAAACGGGGAGCCGCTCGACGCCGAGGTGGAGGCGAGGCTGACGCTCGCGGACCTGCTGCGGTCCGAGCTGCGGCTGACCGGTCTCCACCTGGGCTGCGAGCAGGGCGTGTGCGGCGCATGCACCGTGCTGCTAGACGGCGTCCCCGTGCGGAGCTGTCTCATGTTCGCCTTCCAGGCGGACGGGCTCGAGGTCACGACCGTTGAGGGGCTCGCGCAGGGCGA
>WHSY01000510.1:0-224 GCA_009379815.1 Pseudonocardiaceae bacterium | reverse complement strand
TCCGCGATCACGGGCTGCTCGCGGAGGAGGCAGGCGCGTGACCCTCGAGTCCAGCCCGCTGAAGCGGTGCCTCGTCAGCGGAAAGGGTGTGTACATCGCGGACATGGAGCCTCCGGGGACGGTACACGTCGTGGTCGTCCGGAGCTTCCAGCCCTTCGGCGCCCTGCGAGGGATCGACACGAGCGAGGCGGCCAGCATGCCGGGAGTACTGCGGGTCGTCACCG
>WHSY01000050.1:33714-34161 GCA_009379815.1 Pseudonocardiaceae bacterium | reverse complement strand
GGTATGACCTCACCCGGCTGTTCGACGCGGCCCTGGGGCGGCACGCCTGGCATGCTCGGCACAGCCAGATCTACCCCGAGCTGAACCGGCTGGCCGACGAGGGGCTCGTGACCGTCGTGGGAGAGGGTCCCCGTGGGCGCCGCACATACGACCTCACGGAGGCGGGCCGGGCCGAACTCCGCGCCTGGGTGCGGGACTACCCGGAGTCCGGCGTGGTGCGCAATGAGTACGCCCTGCGGTTGTTCCTCCTCGGTGCCCTCGAACCCGCCGAAGCGCGGTCGCTGCTGGAGAAGTATGCCGAGGCGGGGGAGGAGCAGGCTCGGCACCTACGCGATCGCCGCTCGGAGCTGGAGCAGCGGCCCGTGCTGGAGTTCGGTCGGCTCGCCGCCGAATTCGGGTTGCGCTACTACGAGACGCAGCGGGACTGGGCGCGATGGGCAATCGAGC
>WHSY01000050.1:12267-33704 GCA_009379815.1 Pseudonocardiaceae bacterium | reverse complement strand
GACGAGGAGTACGCCGCGACCGGCCGGGATCAGCAGTCCGGATCCTCGGCGGAGTGAACCAGGTCAGGCCGGAATCCCCAGGCGGCTCGCCCGGTGCGCTACGGCGTCGAAGGGCGGGTGGTGGGTGGGCATACTGGGCGGGTGACCGATCCCGCCCGTTTCCGCTGGTGGATGGCGGGTGCGGTCGCCGCGGGGGTACTGGCCCTGGCGGTGGGGATCGGGTTGCTGCTGCGCCAGCCGGCGGCGCAACCCGCGACTGCGCCCTCCGGCGTTCCCGCCACCGCGACCACTCGGCAGCTGCCGCCCGAGCAGCAGCCGGGGCCTGCCACGGTGCGCCTCGCCGAGGACGCCGCCGGGCATCCGGACGCCGGCGTGGTGCGAGCGCTGCTGCAGGGCCATTTCGACGCGATCAACCTCGGCGACTACCGGCGCTGGACGACCACCGTGGTCCTCGAGCGCGCCGAGGCGACGACGGAGGAGACCTGGCGCGAGCAGTACGGCACGACCACGGACGGCAGCATCCTCGTGCACCGCCTAGCGCCGCGTCCCGCGGGCGGGTTGACCGTGCTGCTGTCGTTCACCAGCGTGCAGGATCCTGCCGACGCTCCCGAGGACACCCCATACCGGTGCCTGCGCTGGCGCGTGTCCTACCCGGTGGTCACCGAGTCGGACCAGCTGCGGCTGGGCCCGGGTGACCCCGAGTCGAGCCGGGCGTCCCGCTGCTCGTGACCGGTGTGGACAGGTCGTGAGTGCGGATGCGAGCTCCAGCTCGCATCCGCACTCACAGGGGGATGTTTCCGTGCGCGCCCCGGCCGGCGGGGGCGGCGGCCAGCGACTCGGCCAGCCGGCGCCGGGTCTGGGTAGGCGCGACGATCTCGTCGACCACGCCGATCTCCACCGCCCGTGCGACCCCGCCGGCGAGACGCTCGTGCTCCTCGACCAGCTGGTTGTGCAGCGCTTCCCGGTCCTCCTCGGCGGCGGCTGCCAGCTTCTTGCGGTGCAGGATCCCCACCGCTGCCTTGGCTCCCATCACCGCGACCTCGACGTCGGGCCAGGCGAACACGTGGGTGGCGCCGAGGCACCGGGCGTTCATCGCGATGTAGGCGCCGCCGAAGGCCTTGCGGGTCACCAGCGTCACCCGCGGGACGATCGCCTCGGAGAAGGCGTGCAGCAGCTTCGCGCCGCGCCGCACGACACCTTCCCACTCCTGGCCGACCCCGGGCAGGTAGCCGGGCACGTCGACGACGACCGCCAGCGGTATCCCGAACGCGTCACACATCCGCACGAACCGCGACGCCTTCTCCGCCGACGTGGAGTCCAGGCACCCGCCCAGGCGCAGCGGGTTGTTCGCGATCACGCCGACGGTTCGCCCCGCGAGCCTGCCCAGGCCGGTGATGATGTTGGGGGCCCACTTGGGCTGCAGCTCCTGGAACAGCGACCGCCCGTCACGCTCATCGAGCAGGTCTCGCAGCATCGGCCGTACGTCGTAGGCCCGGTTCCGCTGCTCGGGCAGGTCCGCGGCGAGATCGACGTCTTCGCGCACCGAGTGCAGATCGAAGGCACCGGGCCGGGCGAACAGCCCGGTGATATCCCGAGCGCGCACCATGGCGTCGGGTTCGGAGTCGGCGAGGACGTGCACCAAACCCGACTTCTTACCGTGCGCGCCCGGACCGCCCAGCGCCTCCATGTCGACCTGTTCGCCGGTGACGCTGCGCACCACCTCGGGTCCGGTCACGAAAACCCGGCCTTCCGGCGCCATGATCACGACGTCGGTCAGCGCGGGACCGTACGCGGCACCGCCCGCGGCAGCACCGAGCACCACGGAGATCTGCGGCACCCGGCCCGAGGCCCGCACCATCGCAGCGAAGACCTGGCCGACCGCGTCGAGCGCCTCCACGCCCTCGGCCAGCCGCGCACCGCCGCAGTGCCACAGGCCGATCACTGGGCACCGCTCCCGCACGGCGGTGTCGATGGCCTCCACGACGTGCCGGCAGCCCTCCGACCCCATCGCGCCGCCCATCTTGGTGGCGTCGGTGCAGTAGGCCACCACCTTGGCGCCCTCGATGCGCCCCCGGGCGGTGAACATGCCGCTGGTGTCGCGGGGACGCAACGGCACCATCGTGCCCTCGTCGAACAGCGCGGCCAGCCGCAGTTCGGGGTCGCGGGGGTCGGTCGCGGGGGCGTCGGAGGTGCTCGTGGTGCGGGTGGCCAGAGCGGTCATCGTGTCTCCTCGGGTGGGGAGCGAGTGGGGCTTGGACGGCCGGTCAGGCCGTGTCAGGCCTGGGTGAAGACGAGCGCGACGTTGTGCCCGCCGAATCCGAACGAGTCGTTGACGGCGGCGTGCAGCTCGACCTCGCGGGCGGTGCCTGCCACCACGTCGAGCTTCACCTCGGGGTCGACTTCGTCGAGGTTGAGGGTGGGCGGGATCGCACCGTCGCGGATCGCCAGCAGGGTGGTGATCCCTTCCACCGCGCCGGCCGCGCCGAGTAGGTGGCCCAGCCCCGACTTCGGTGCCGACAGCACCGGGTGGTCGCCGATCGACGACCGGATCGCGGCGGCCTCGGCCACGTCACCGACCGCCGTCGCGGTCGCGTGGGCGTTGACGTGCCCGACGTCGGTCGCATCGACCCCCCCGGTGCGTAGCGCCGCGGAGATGGCACGGGCCGCGCCGGTACCATCCGGTTCGGGACCGGTGATGTGGTAGGCGTCGGAGCTGGTGCCCACCCCCGCGAGCCGGCCGTGGGCGGCGGCACCCCGGGCGGCGGCGAATTCCTCGCGTTCGAGCACCATCACACCGGCGCCCTCGCCGAGGACGAACCCGTCACGGTCGCTGTCGAACGGGCGCGACGCCCGCTCCGGTTCGGCGTTGCGCGTGCTCATCGCCCGCATCTGGGCGAAGCCCGCGATCGGGATCGCGGTGATGCACGCCTCCGCGCCCCCGGCGACCACGACGTCGACCTCTCCGGCGCGCAGCATCCGCCAGGCGATCGCCAGCGCCTCGGCGCCCGACGCGCACGCCGACACGGGGGCGTGTACGCCGCCACGCGCGCCGAGCTCGAGCCCGACGTAGGCGGCCGGTCCGTTGGGCATGAGCATCGGGATGGTCAGCGGGGAGACCTTGCGCATGCCTTCCTGCTTGAGCAGGCTGTCCTGCTCGAGCAGCGTCACCGCACCGCCGATCCCGGTCCCGATCACCACGGCGAGTCGCTCGGGCTCGACGTCGTGCTCGGTCAGGCCGGCATGCTTCCACGCCTCCCTGGCGGCGATCACCGCGACCTGCTCGCAGCGGTCCCAGCGGCGCGCCTCGACGCGCTTGAGCACCTCGGTGGGGTCGGTGGCGAGCCGGGCGGCGATGCGCACCGGCAGCTCGTAACGCTCCACCCAGTCCTCGGTGATCGCTGAGATGCCGCTTCGACCGGACAGCATGCCTGCCCAGGTCGACGCGACGTCCCCGCCGAGCGGGGTCGTCGCGCCGAGCCCGGTGACGACGACGTCAGTCATGATCGCGCCCTCCGCGGTAGCCGGACGCCGGTGCTCATGCGTGCTTGGCGACGTAGTCCACGGCGTCGCCGACGGTCTTGAGGTTCGCGAGCTCGTCATCGGGAACCTTGGAGCCGAAGCGGTCCTCGACCTGCACCGCGATCTCGACCATCGACAGCGAATCGATGTCGAGGTCGTCGACGAAGGACTTGTCCATGGTGATCTCGCTGGTCTCGACGCCGGCGACCTCGTTGACGATCTCGGCGATGCCGCCCAGGATCTCCTCGTTGGTCACGTGCCACTTCCTTCCGCTCGCTCGATGTGTGACGGGCCTCGATGCTGCATGGGCCTCGACGCTGAATGGGCCTCGATCCTGAATGTGCACGGCCCGCCGGGTGTACATAATGGATCACGCTCGTCACGGCAGGACGACCACCTGGCCCGCATAGGACAGCCCGGCGCCGAACCCGACGAGCAGCGCGACGTCGCCGGAGCGGACCCGCCCCTCGGCGCGCATGTGGTCCAGCGCCAGCGGGATGGACGCCGACGAGGTGTTTCCGGACCGGGTGATGTCGTCGGCAACCGTCATGTCGGATCGCGCGCCCGCCTTCCGCAGCCGCTTGGCGATCGCCTCGACGATCCGCAGGTTGGCCTGGTGTGGCACCAGGACGTCGATGTCGGCGAGAGCCACCCCGGCACGCTCGACGGCGTCCATCGCCACCGGCGCCATCTGGGTGGTCGCCCACCGGAAGACGGTCTGTCCCTCCTGGTGGATGAACGAGTCGCGGTCCGGGATGACGATGGTCTCCGCGAGGTCGCCCGCGCTGCCCGCGGCGACGGGGCCGATCCCCGGCGGCTCGTCCTCGGCCGCGGCGCCGACCACCGCGGCGCCGGCGCCGTCGGCGAAGATGATGCAGGTGGAGCGGTCGTTCGGGTCGACCCAGTCGGTGAGCTTCTCCGCCCCGATGACCAGCACGTGCGCCGCGGAGCCTGCCCGAACCATGTCGGCCGCGGTGCCCAGCCCATAGCAGAAGCCGGCGCAGGCGGCGTTGACGTCGAAGGCGGGCGCGGCGGAGACACCGATCCGCTCCGCCACCTGCGCGGCGGCGTTGGGGATCTGCGATGGCATCGTGCAGGTCGCGACGATCACCGCGTCGATCTCCGACGGCGCGAGGCCGGCGTCGGCGAGCGCCTTGGCGCCGGCGTCGCTGGCCATGTCGACCAGGGACTCGTCGGCCCTGGCGAAGCGGCGTTCCACGATGCCGACCCGGTCCCTGATCCACTCGTCGGTGGTCTCGACACCGCTGGCGGCGATGTCCTCGTTGGTGACCACCTGCTCGGGCTGCGCGCTTCCCAGGCCGCGGATGCGGGCGCCCGCCACGAGGGCGTTCTGCTGTAGCTGCGGGATCATGCCGGGCTCCCGGAGTGCTCGGTGACCAGCCGTGGCACCTGGTCGAGGTCATCGGGTTCGCGCAACGGCACAGTCACGGTGCCCTTGAGCTCTCGCTTGACCAGACCCGACAGCGTGCCGGCGGGGGGCAGTTCGACCACGGCCGTGACCGACAGCGCGCGCAGTGCAGCCATGCAGCAGTCCCACCGGACGGGCTTGGTGACCTGCGCGACGAGCCGGCGCAGCATCTCCGCACCGTCGGTGACCGTCTCCCCGTCGGCGTTGGACAGCAGCGGCCGGGTCGGGTCCGTGGGGCGCAGCGACTCCGCGTGCTCGCCCAGGGCCTTCTCCGCCCGAGCCATGAACCGGGTGTGGAAGGCCCCGGCGACCGGCAATGGCATCACCCGTGCCCGCTCGGGGCTGTCGTCGGCGAGCTCATCCAGCGCGTGCGTCGGGCCGGCGGCCACGATCTGGCCGGCGCCGTTGCGGTTGGCCGCCTCCAGGCCGTGACGCGCCAGTGCGTCGAGAACCTGATCGGGATCGCCGCCGAGTACCGCGGACATGCCGGTGGGCTCGACCGCGCAGGCGGCGGCCATCTCGCGGCCGCGCACCGCGGCCAGCGTGACCGCCTCGTCGTTGCTGAGCACCCCGGACAACGCTGCCGCGGCGAGCTCGCCGACGGAGTGGCCCGCCACCGGGACGTCAGCCGGCAGCTCGACGCGACGGTCGAGCTCCTCGGCCGCCAGTAACGCCGACGCCACCACCAGCGGCTGTGTCACCGCCGTGTCCTTGATCTCCTCGGCATCGGCAGTGGTGCCCAGCCGGAGCAGGTCCAACCCGGTCGCGTCCGACCAGGCGGCGAGCCGCTCGCGCGCGCCGTCGCACTCGAGCCACGGCTGGAGGATGCCGGGGGACTGGGATCCTTGGCCGGGTGCGAGCAACGCGATCACACACTCCAGTCAACACGCCGGCCCCGGCACATGTGATGCTGCGACACACGAAGACCACCACGGGATTTTTGTGGAGTGTCTACAACGGGGTACGCCGATCGGCGACCCAGCACGGCGGATCGTTGTGTGCATTGTGAACTTCGCGAGGTGGCGTCAAGCTCAGCACAGACCGCGGGAGCGGGCCAGCCGCCCGACCGCCAGACCCACGCGAAGGACCAGCGCATCGCGTGGATCGGTGGGTGCCCGTCCGGTGATGTCGGCGATGCGGCGCAACCGGTAGCGAACCGTGTTCGGGTGCACGAACAGCCGCCGGGCGCAGACCTCCAGTACTCCACCGGCGTCGAAGTAGGTATCGAGGGTCTCCTCCAGGCCACCGCCCGCCGCGATCAGCGGCCGGAGCACCTGCTCGACGAGCAACCGCTCGGACTCGGGGTCGCCGGCCAGCGCTCGTTCGGGCAGCAGCTCTTCGGCGTGCACGGGCCGGGGTGCCGCGGGCCACGCCGGAACCGCGCGTAGCCCGGAGAGCGCGTCGGCCGCACTGCGGTGCGCCTCGGCCAGCGACGCGGCGGTGGGGCCGATGACGACCGGTCCCTCACCGAACACGGCGATGAGCCGGGCGATCTCGTCTGGTAGCTCGTCGCGACCTGCCGCCACCACCACCAGCCGGGACCCCTGCACGCCCAGCAGCGCCGCCCGCCCGCCCCGGGTGGCGGCCCCCCGCATGTCCGACAGCGTGTCCGGTGGCACGTCGGGCGGCGGGTAGCCCACGAGCACCGTCGCGGGGGCGGTCTGGTCCCAGCCCAGCGCGGCGGCCCGCGACAGCAGCGACTCCTCGGCGTCGCCCCGGACCACCCCGTCGACGACCAGCGCCTCCAACCGGGCGTCCCACGCGCCGCGGGCCTCGGCGGCGCCCGCGTAGGCGGTGGCAGCGGCGAAGGCCACCTCCCGGCCGAAGCGCAGCGACGCGTCGGTCAGCGCCGCGCGCTCGGTGTCGTCGGCGGCGAGCCCGGGCAGCCGCTCCTCGAAGACCACGGTGGCCACCCGCACCAGCTCGACGGTCTGGCGCAGGCTCACCCAGCGCGCCAGGTCGCGCGGGGCGGACCGGAACGCGTCGACGGTGAGCTTGATCGAGTGCTGCGGGTCCTTGAGCCACTCGACGAAGTTGGCCACGCTGGTCTGGGTCACCAGCACCACGCCGGCCCGCTGGTCGGCGGGTAACCGGCGAAACCACGCCCAGCGCTGCTCCATCTCGGCGACACTCGCGGCCGCCAGATCGCCGGAGGCCCGCTCGAGGCGGCGCAGCGTGCGGGCCGACAGCGCCGGGTACCCGGTCGGGGTCATGGCGGTCAGCATCGCATCCTGCGCGACGTCGTCGTCTTCCGAGCATGGTGATTGGCCAGGTATGAATCGGGTGCCGGCCCGACCTGCGCCGACGGCGCGGCAAAACGGCCGTGCCCCAATGCCGGGTTGACGTACCCAGGGGAGCCCACCATGAGCGCGCCGAAGCTGGCCGGGGTGGCTGGGCACCGGGGACGCGGCGCGGCTGACCGCGTCCGAGGGCCGGCGTGTCACCGCCGCCCCCGGTGGTGCCGAGATCCTCGCCTGGCAGATGAGCGCCGGCCTCGGCGAGTGAGCGCCGACCGATCCGGCGTCCCGGCCGATCGCCGGTCAGCCCGTCCGGAGGTGCTCGCCGAAGAAGGCGAAGACCCGGCGCCAGGCGTCCTCGCTGGACTCGTGGTGATAGCCGAGGCCGACGATGCGTCGCAGCGGGGCCGGTGGCCCGAACGGCAGCCGGTTGGCGAAGCTGTGACCGGCGTCGGGGTACTCCTTCACGTCGTGCGGCACGCCGCGGCTGTCGAGCGCCCCGCGCAACCGGTCGGCCGCGCCGCGCAGCGCCGGGTCCCGCCGTCCGAAGGAGGCCACCACAGGGCACGCACCGTCGAGCACCCCCTCATCGGCGGGCATCTCGCCGTAGTACGGCGCCGAGGCGTCGTAGCCGCGGGGCGCCATCACCAGCGCGAAGCCCCCGCCCATGCAGAACCCCGCGATACCCACGGTGCCGGTGCAGTCCGTCCGGTCGAGCAGCAGGCGCCGGGCGGCCTGCAGGTCGTCGACCGCCTGCCCCGATCCGGCACGCATGGCCGTGAACACCGCTCGGACGCAGCGAAGCGCACCGCCGCGGCCGTAGAGATCCGGGGCCAGCGCCAGGTAACCGGCGGTGGCGAACCGTTCGGTGATGCTCCGGATGTCGTCGGAGAGGCCGAACGCGTCGTGCACCACGACCACTCCCGGCCACGGGCCGGCGCCGGACACCGGTTCGGCCGGAACGGCGAGGTATGCGGGTATCGGCGCGTCGGCCACGTCGAGTTGCAGCTGCATGTGAGCACGATAATCGGGGTACGGTCCCGCCATGGCCGAGCTGGTCTATCCACCCGTGATCGTCTTCGCCAAGAGCGTGTACCGCTATCTCGGGCTGCGACTTCAGCTGACGGGGACCGAGCACGTGCCGCGCGCCGGTGCAGCGGTGATGTGCGTGAACCACGTCGGCTATCTCGACTTCACCTTCGCCGGCTACGCGGCGCTGCCCGCCGGCCGCTACGTGCGATTCATGGCCAAGGAAGCGGTGTTCCGCCACCCGGTCAGCGGGCCGCTGATGCGGGGAATGAAGCACATCCCCGTGGACCGTGACGCAGGCGCAGCCTCGTTCGCGACGGCAGCGCGGGCGCTGCGCGAGGGAGAGATCGTGGGCGTGTTTCCCGAGGCCACCATTTCGCGTTCCTTCGAGCTCAATGAGTTCAAGTCGGGTGCGGTGCGGTTGGCCCAGCAGTCGGGCGCACCGGTACTGCCCACGGTGGTGTGGGGTTCGCAGCGGATCTGGACCAAGGGCAGGCCCAAGCGGTTTCGCCGCAACCACATCCCCGTCGTGATCGCGGTGGGGCAGCCGCTCGCCGTCGCTGCGGATGCCGATCCGGTCACTGCGCTGGCCGACGTCAAGGAGCGCATGGCGGCGCTGCTGGCCGAGGCCCAGCACGCCTACCCGGAGGCGCCCCGCGGCGAGGACGGCAGCTGGTGGCTACCCGCCCGCTTCGGCGGGACCGCGCCGACCATGGCGCAGGCGGCCGAGATGGACCGCGAGGATGCCCAGCGCCGGCAGGCGCAGCGGGAATGACGCAGCGCCGGCAGGCGCAGCGGGAATGACGCAGCGCCGGAACCACTCACGGGCCGTCAGGCATCTCCGGGGTCCGATGTCTGCGCCCCGGCGGCCTTCGGGTCGTCGATGCGGTAGTGCCGCGCGGCCTCGACGACCGCCGACTGCTCGACCTCGCCCCGACTTGCCAGCGCGGCCAACGCGCCGACCACGGTCGACTCGGCGTCGACGAGGAAGTAGCGCCGGGCGGCGGGGCGGGTGTCGGAGAACCCGAACCCGTCGGTGCCGAGCGTGACCATGTCGGTGGGCACCCACGGGCGGATGAGGTCGGGGACCGCGCGGGTCCAGTCCGACACGGCCACCAGCGGGCCTGCCGCCTCTTCCAGGACCCGCGTCACGTGCGGCACGCGCGGTTCGTCGCCGGGGTGCAGCAGGTTGTGTCGATCGACCTCGGTGGCCTCACGGCGCAGTTCGGTCCACGACGTCGCCGACCACACGTCGGCCGCCACACCCCACTCGGAGGACAGCAGCTCCTGTGCCCGCAGCGCCGTGGGCAGCGCCACGCCGGACGCCGCGAGCTGCACCCTTGGACCAACGCTGCCCGTCTCCGGTGCCACCGCGTAGCGGTAGAGCCCCCGCAGCAGCGCGTCGACGTCGAGGCCGTCGGGTTCGGCGGGCTGCGGGTAGGGCTCGTTGTACACGGTGAGGTAGTAGTAGACGTTCTCTGCCTCGTCGCCGTACATCCGGCGCAGCCCGTCGCGCACGATGTGGGCGATCTCGAAGCCCCAGGCGGGGTCGTAGGCGACGACCCCGGGATTGGACGCGGCGAGCAGCAGCGAGTGCCCGTCGGCGTGCTGCAGCCCCTCACCGGTCAGCGTGGTGCGCCCGGCGGTGGCTCCGAGCAGGAAGCCGCGGGCCATCTGATCGGCCGCCGCCCACAGCCCGTCACCGGTGCGCTGGAAGCCGAACATCGAGTAGAAGATGTAGACGGGGATCATCGGCTCGCCGTGGGTGGCATACGACGTCCCGGCCGCGGTGAACGATGCGGTGGAGCCGGCCTCGTTGATGCCCTCGTGCAGGATCTGGCCCTGCTCGCTTTCCCGGTAGGCGAGCAGCAGCTCGGCATCGACCGAGGTGTAGAGCTGCCCGCCCGGGTTGTAGATCTTCTGCGTCGGGAACATCGAGTCCATGCCGAACGTGCGGGCCTCGTCCGGGATGATCGGCACCAGCCGCGGCCCGACCTCTTCGTCCTTGGCCAGGTCGCGCAGCAGCCGCACGAACGCCATCGTGGTGGCGACCTCCTGCTTGCCCGACCCCTTACGCACCGCGTCGTAGACCTTGTCACCGGGCAGCACCAGCGCTCGCGACTTCGTCCGCCGCTCGGGCAGGAAGCCGCCGAGCGCGCGCCGCCGCTCCAGCATGTACTGCAGCTCCGGGGAGTCCTCGCCCGGGTGGTAGTAGGGCGGCAACGTGGGGTCCGCCTCCAGCTGGGCGTCCGACAGCGGGACCCGCTGGGCGTCGCGGAAGAGCTTGAGGTCGTCGAGGGTGAGCTTCTTCATCTGGTGCGTGGCGTTGCGGCCCTCGAACGACGGGCCCAGCCCGTAGCCCTTGACGGTCTTGGCCAGGATCACCGTGGGCTGGCCGTGGTGGGCCATGGCGGCCTGGTAGGCGGCGTAGACCTTGCGGTAGTCGTGCCCGCCGCGCTTGAGCTTCCAGATCTCGGCGTCGGAGTAGTTACGCACCAGCTCCTTGGTGCGCGGATCCCGGCCGAAGAAGTGGTCGCGGACGTAGCTGCCGTCGTTGGCCTTGTAGGTCTGGTAGTCGCCGTCCGGGGTGGTGTTCATGAGGTTGACCAGCGCGCCGTGGGGGTCGGCGTGCAGCAGCGCGTCCCACTCTCGGCCCCATATCACCTTGATGACGTTCCAGCCCGCGCCACGGAAGAACGACTCCAGCTCCTGGATGATCTTCCCGTTGCCGCGGACCGGGCCGTCGAGGCGCTGCAGGTTGCAGTTGACGACGAAGGTGAGGTTGTCCAGGCTCTCGGTCGCGGCGACGTGGACCGCGCCCCGTGCCTCCGGCTCGTCCATCTCGCCGTCGCCCAGGAACATCCAGGTGTGCTGGGCGGAGGTGTCCTTGATCCCCCGGTCGCGCAGGTAGCGGTCGAAGCGCGCCTGGAACAGCGCGTTGATCGCTCCCAGCCCCATCGAGACCGTGGGGAACTCCCAGAAGTCCGGCATCAGGCGCGGGTGCGGGTAGGAGGGCAGGCCGCCGCCCGCCCCCGCGTGCGAGACCTCCTGGCGGAAGCCGTCGAGCTGGGCGGCCGACAGCCGCCCCTCCAGGAACGCGCGGGCGTAGATACCGGGGGAGGCGTGACCCTGGATGTAGATGTGGTCACCGCCGCCGGGGTGGTCCTTGCCCCGGAAGAAGTGGTTGAACCCGACCTCGTAGAGCGAGGCGGACGAGGCGTAGGAGGAGATGTGCCCGCCGACGCCCACGCCCGGGCGCTGCGCCCGGTGCACCATCATCGCGGAGTTCCACCGCATCCATGCCCGGTAGCGCCGTTCGGCCTCCTCGTCGCCGGGGAACCAGGGCTCGTTCTCGGTGGGGATGGTGTTGACGTAGTCGGTGCTGGTCAGTGAGGGGACACCGACATGACGCTCGCGGGCCCGCTCGAGCAGCCGCAGCATCAGGTAGCGGGCGCGTTGCTGGCCACCGGCCTCGAGCGCGCCGTCGAAGGACTCCAGCCACTCCGAGGTCTCCTCCGGATCGACGTCCGGGAGGTGCGCGGCCATCCCGTCGCGGATGACGCGGACGCGCTCGGGGGTGTGGTCGCTCTGCGTGGCCAAGGGTTCTCCTCGCCTCGTTCGTCAGGTGCTGCGGGGCGGCCCGGGTTCCGGGTCGCGAGCCCGCTGACCTCCATCGTCCTCCATGCTGTCCCCGGTTGCGCACGCTGTCACGGCTACCCGTGGGTAGCGGCAGCGCCGGTGAGTGGATTCCGGCCCCATGACGCCGGCAACCACCGACGACCCGCCCGCGCGCCGCCGCGTATCCGGGGTTGTTCCGGTGTCCGCTGTTGCGTCCGGGCCGCGACGCAGTGTTCGCTGGAGACCGACCGGGAGGATGATCCGGCGCGCAGTCGCCGGGTCCGAGGCATTGAAGGGGTGACGAACCGTGGTCGCCGACGCGGGGGACGCCGGGAGGGCCGGTGTCGCCGAGAAACTCGGGATCAAGCCCGGAATGGTGGTCCAGGAGATCGGATGGGACACCGACGTCGACGATGACGTGCGTGCCGCGATCGAGCAGCAGATCGGTGGCGAGCTCGTCGACGAGGAGTCCGACGAGATCGTCGATGTCGTGCTGCTGTGGTGGCGCGAGGACGACGGCGACCTGGTGGACGCGCTGATCAATGCGATCGGGCCGCTGACCGACAACGGCGTGGTCTGGGTGTGCTCGCCCAAGACCGGGCGCGACGGTCACGTCGAGCCCGCGGAGATCGCCGAGGCCGCGCCGACCGCGGGCCTGTCCCAGACCTCCAACGTGAGCCTCGGCGAGCACTGGGCCGGTGCTCGGCTCGTCGCCCCGAAGACGGTGAAGTCCAAGCGCTGACCCGCGGCCCGGGTCCGCCGGATAGGCTCGGGTCAGCGATACCGGTCGGTGCCGCATGGCCAGCCGCGGTACCTTCCTCGTGGACATCGACGGGGATCGTCCGGTTCGCCGAGATGGATCAGCCCGGCGAGGCGCGTGATCAGCGAGCCTGGAAGGAGGCGCTGGCGGCGCTGCCAGCCTGACACCCCTGTGCCGCCGGGTCTGCGGTCCCGGTGGCGTCGGGCGCATAGCTCAGCGGGAGAGCACTCGCCTTACAAGCGAGGGGTCGCTGGTTCGAACCCAGCTGCGCCCACCCCCCGACCTGCACAAGTTTTTGTGTGCCTAATGTCCGTTTTCGACTGTGGTCACTCTGGTTGACCTCGTTTCGCACCACGAGTGATGCCACGCTGGTCCACCTCGAGGATGTGTCCCAGCGCGATGAGCAGTCCGCGGTTTGTCGGCCGCGAGCTGTCGGCGTGGCGACCACGGATACACTGCCAGAGGTTATAGCGTTCGTGGTATGGCCTGGGGTACGGTGGAGCTGGAACCGGAGGTCCGAGGCTGGCTGGAGGAGCTGAACACCGTCCAGTTCGCCACCGCGGCGTTCTACATCGACCTGCTCGCCGGGCAGGGCCCGCTGCTGGGCGAGCCGTACACCCGCCAGCTCGACGGCAAGCTGCGGGAGCTTCGGTTCCACCTGCAGGGACGGGCGGTGCGGGTGACGTACTGGATCGCCTCGGGTCGGCGGATCGTGTTGTTGACGGCGTTCGCCAAGACCAGGATGCGGGAGAGTCGGGAGGTCGATCGAGCGCGGCGGGCGATGCGGCGATGCATGGCCGAGGAGCACACCGCGGACGAGGACGGTGAGGAATGAACAGCGTGCCGGAGCGGACGAGTTGGCAGGAGCTGCGCGGCCGGCGGATGGGCGAGCCCGGTGCCTCGGAGGCCTACGATGCCGCCCGGCTCGCCTTCGAGCTGGGGCGGCGGGTTCGGGAGCTTCGGGTGCAGCAGGAGGTGAGCCAGACCGAGCTGGCGAGGCGGGCGGGAATGACCCAGCCGGCGGTGGCCCGGTTCGAGGCCGGCGGCACGGTGCCCACCTTGCCCGTGCTCGAGCGCCTCGCGCGCGCCCTGGGCGCCGAGCTGACCGTACAGCTGGCCCCTACGTCTCCAGCGGCATGAGCAGAAGCTGCGTGCGGTAAACATCGCGTCACTGCCACCGGTATGACCGTGCTCGCCCGGTTTGGCTCGACAGGTGGTCCGTCGGACGCGTACCTCGGCGCGGAGCGTTGATCTGGGTCTATCAATTGCACATGGGTGGTCAACCGGTGTGTTTGCGCCTCGCGCGGGCCGTACTCCTCGAACGATCTTGAGCGTGGTAGTCCTATGCAGGCCGCAGGCGCCGCCGCGGTCGCATCCGCCTGGACGCATCGCAGCACGCAGCTCGCGTTCGCGAGCTGATCGTCGAGCGCACCGCTCCGGACTCGCCGCCGCATACGCCCGCGGCCGCCGACCCGGGCGGCGCAGCCTGATGACCGAGGCCCGGGTCACCACGGCCCGGGTGGCAGGCAGCAAATGTCAGCGCTGGCGGACGGTGGGTATTCGAACCCTGCGCAAAGCTTCTCCACATCGGCCCAGCGGCATCGAGGGTCCGACGCCGCGAGCCGGCCGCCTGTCGCCCCGCTCGTGCCCATGCGCGGCGCGCGGCCTCCGGAGGTTGGCAAGCGCGTCGACCTTCGAGCGCGTCCACGAGACTCCTCCTCAGTCTCAGTAAGCTCGGCCGATCAGCACGGTGTGCTTGGCGGGCATGCCGGTGACCAGACACGTGGGTGCGGGCGGGTCGGCGTCGACCATGCACCGGATCGTGGCGCCGGTGCCCTCGCCGAGTGCCTGCTCCGCCTCCTCCGTGCCGCACCAGGCGGCCAGGAACAGCCCCCCGTCGCCGACGCGCTGCTTGAACTCGTCGAAGTCGGTGACTGGATAGGTGTGCTCTTCGCGGAAGGTGCGGGACTCCTCGAACAGCGCCCACTGGATCTCGTCGAGCAGGCTGGCGGCGGCGCCTGCGGCGCCGCCCAGCGGCACGGTGCCCTTGGTCCGGTTGTCGCGGCGGACCACGGTGGCGTGGCCGGCAGCCAGCTCCCGCGCACCCAGCTCGATCCGGACGGGGACACCCTTCAGCTCCCAGTCGACTGTGCGGCGCCCGAACGAGGTGTGGACGCGGGTGTCGGGGTGCGTACGGACGCCGGCGGCGCGCAGCTCAGCAACGATGCGCGCGGCCGCCTCGGCGACCTCACTCTCCTCGCCAAGCTGCATGACCACCACCTGGTGCGGCGCGATCGCCGGGGGCAGGCGCAGCCCATGGTCGTCACCGTGGACCATGATCACCCCGCCGACCATGCGCGTGGAGGTTCCCCAGGAGGTGGTAGCGGTGGGGCGTCGCTCGCCGTTGGCGTCCAGGTACTGGATGTCGAAAGCGCGCGCGAAGTTGTGGCCGAGGTTGTGGCTGGTCCCCATCTGCAGCGCCTTGCCGTCGCGCATCAGCGCCTCGCAGGTGAAGGTGTGGTCGGCGCCGGCGAAGCGCTCGCCCGGCGACTTCTCTCCCAGCACGACCGAGATTGCCAGCGACTCCTCCATGAACTGCCGGTAGACCTCCAGCATGCGCTGGGTCTCCTCGACCGCGTCCTCATAGGTCGCGTGGACGGTGTGGCCCTCCTGCCAAAGGAACTCGGTTGTGCGCAGGAACAGGCGCGGCCGCAGCTCCCAGCGGACCACGTTGTTCCAGAGGTTGAGCATCAGCGGCAGGTCACGGTGGGACTGGATCCACTTGGCGAAGTAGTGGTTGATGACCGTCTCGGAGGTGGGGCGCACCACCAGTGGTTCGGCGAGCTGCTCCCCGCCGCCGTGGGTGACCACGGCCAGCTCGGGGGAGAAGCCCTCGACGTGCTGCTTCTCCCTCTCCAGGAAGCTCATGGGGATGAACAGCGGGAACGCGGCGTTCTGAGCGCCGGTCGCCTTGATCCGCCGGTCCATGTCGGCCTGCATGAGTTCCCAGATTGCGTAGCCCCACGGCCGGATGACCATGGTCCCACGCGCCGGACCGTTCTCGGCCAGCTCGGCGCGAGCAACGACGTCCTGGTACCAGGCGGGGAAGTTCTCCGCCTGCGGGCTGAGTACGGCCTTGGCCACTGTGCTACCTCTGTTTGCATGCCGGGTGGCACGTCGGATACGGGCGACGGACAGCGGAGAGGGTAGCCGAGCGAGCAAGAACTTATCTGCACGAGGACGCGCTGAGCTGCACTGATGGCCGCCGGCCAGGTCGTGGGCTCCGTAGCGTGGCGCGTAGGCGTCGTACTGGCGACGTGCCCGATCGGTGCTCTCCGGTCCGATCACGACTGGCCGGTGTCGTCGGTGCGCCGTGCGAGCAGCCAGGTGAATGGCTGCTCGGCCCCGGTGGGGGTGTGATGGTGTTCGCGGCGGGTGGTCAGGGTGGTGAATGCGGCGCCGAGCTGCTCGGCGAGATCGTCGGGGCGATGCCGGGCGACCGGTAGCCCGGAGCATTGTTCGGGTCCGTCCGCGGCGAACGTCGCGATGATCAGGTACCCGCCGGGAGTGATGCTGGTGGTGGCCAGCTCGCGGTAACGCGCCTGTTCGTCAGGGGTGGTCAGGAAGTGGAATACGGCCCGGTCGTGCCACAGCATGTAGCGCCGCTCGGGTCTCCACTGCAGCAGGTCCGCAGTCGCCCAGTGCACCTGCTGGGCACGGTCGCCCAGTCGGCGTTGCGCCAGCTGCAGGGCATGGGCGGAGACGTCCAGCACGGTGAGGTCGGTGTGGCCACGGTCAAGCAGCCGGTCGACCAGCGGGGAGGCGCCCCCGCCGACGTCGATGACCGGGTCGGTTCGATCGAGGAGGCCGTCGATGAGTTCCAGCGACACCGTCGGTTGTGGCTGGAACCAGCTGACCTGCTGCGCGCCCTTGGCGTCGTATACCTGGTCCCAATGCCGACTCGGGGCCGACCCGCTCGGTGCGCTCACGCGAACACCTCCCACGGTGGTGTGCTGCGATTGACCTCCCAGCCATTGTCCAGTATTCCATGGAAATATGGAGGATGTGGAGGAGCCGATGCATGATCGAGCGGCGAAGACCGCGCTGTTCGAGCAGTTCGCCCAGGTCGGCAAGGCGATCGGTAGCCCGACGCGGCTGGAGCTGGTGGACCTGCTCGCGCAGGGCGAACGCACGGTCGAGGCGCTCGCGGCCGCCGCGTACCTGGCGGTGAGCACCACCTCGGCGCACCTGCAGACGCTCAAGCACGCGCGCCTGGTGACCACCCGCCGGGAGGGAACCCGCATCTACTATGCGCTGGCCGGCGACGACGTGGCCGGCCTCTACGTTCAGTTGCGGGCCGTCGCCCAGTCCCGCCTCGCCGGCACCGAAGCCGCCCGCCGCGCCTACCTCGGACTCGTCGACGAGAACGAGGACTCGGCTGTGGAGGAGGTCGGCCACGGCGAGCTGCTGCGCCGCGCCCGAGCCGGCGAGGTCGTCGTCCTCGACGTCCGCCCCACCCCGGAGTTCGCCGCCGGGCATATCCCCGGAGCGGTCTCGATCCCGATCGACGAACTACCCGGCCGCCTGGCCGAGCTCCCCAGCCACGTCGAGATCGTCGCGTACTGCCGCGGCGCCTACTGCGTGTTCGCCTACGACGCGGTCCGGCTGCTCGCCGCCCGGGGCCGGCGGGCGGTGCGCCTGGCCGACGGGATGCTCGAGTGGCGCCTGGCCGAGCGACCCGTCGCCACCGGCGCAGCATGACGCAGGCGTCACCACATGCGACGGGTCAGACCGTGACCCGGCGCATGGTGGTGAACCCGCCGAGTGCGAGCGCGGCCGCGATCGCCGCCAGCACAGCGGTCAAGCCGAGCGCGGTCAACGTGGTGAAGAAGTCACCGATCGCGGGCCAAGCCTCGACCCATGTGGTGATCAGGGCGGCGGCGAGCAGCACGACCACCTGGGTCGCGATGAACACCACCAGGCCGGTGACGTCCCACCGCCGGTACACCAGCCCGAACCACATGCCGTAGACAAACACCAGCACCAGCAGCACGAAGGACGTCAGCCAGGTCAGGTACCACGCCCCGTCGAGGAACCACGGGATCCGGAAGAAGTGCAGGCTGAGCCCCCAGCCTCCGACGGCGCCTTCGACGGCTTGCAGCACCGTGATGCCCAGCGAGTAGACCGCCCCGAGCACGAGCACGAGCAGGATGGTGCCCAGGTAGTAGCTACGCCTGCTCAGCCCCAGGGTGAACCCGAACGGCAGCGACATGGTGACGCTCAGCACGCCGGATACGAACAGGAAGATGTAGAGCGTGACCAACCCTCCGCTGAAGCTACCGGCTTGAGGGGTGGGAACGATCGCGAAGATGACCAGGTTCACCAGGAAGGCGAACGCGGTGACCCCGACGGGCAGCAGGACATACTGTGCCCGGCTCACCAGGTGGTAGCGGACGACCTTGACGAGCGTGTTCATGCGGTTGCCCTCGCTTCCGTCGTGTCGTCGGAGGTGTGCACCATCAGCTGCTGCAGCGAGAGCGGCTCCAGTTTCAGGTGCAGCGCCCCCGCCCTGGCCTTGTCGGCCGCGTCGAGCGGACCCGCGACAGTGACCGAGGTTCGTGACCCGATGCTTCTGCGGTGCCAGACGCGGCGCCCGGCGACGAAGTCCTCCACCGCGATCGCGGGGCCACTGATCGTCGCCGCACTGCCGCGGACCTCGTCGGCGGGCGCGTCCAGCATGATCCGGCCCCTGTCGATCATGACGACGTGCTCCAGCAGGTCGGCGACCTCGTCGATCAGGTGGGTGGACAGCAGCACCGTTCTCGGGTGCGCCGCGTAGTCGGCGAGCAGCCGGTCGTAGAACAGCTGCCGCGCCACCGCGTCGAGGCCCGCATAGGGCTCGTCGAGCAGGGTCAGCTCGGCCCGTGCGCCCATGCCGATCACGATGGACAGCGCCGAGCGCATGCCGCGGGAGAGCTTCTTGATCGCGCGGTTCCGCGGCAGGTCGAAGTCGGCAAGCAGCGTCTCCGCGAACTCGGCGTCCCAGTTCGGGTAGAACCAGGAGGCGGCCCGGATGGCGTGCCGGACCTTGAAGTCGGGAAACACCTGGTCCTCGCGGACGAACACCATCCGTCGCAGCACAGCGTCGTTCTCCACGGGGTCTTCGCCGAAGACCCGAACAGTTCCGGAGGTGGCGAACTCCTGGGCGGTGACAACCCGCATAAAGGTGCTCTTGCCCGCGCCGTTGCGACCCAGCAGTCCGGTGATGGTTCCCGACTCGATGTCGACGGTGACGTCGTCGAGCGCGGTCTGTTCGCGGTATCTGCGGGTCAGGCCCACCGCGGAGATCGTCGGTGTCATGGTGTGGTGCCCCCTCCGGTGATGTGGCTGGATCCGCGGATCAGCGAGACCAGGGTGTCGGTGTCGATACCCAGCCGCTTGGCCTCGATGAGCATCGGGTCGAGGTACTGTTCGGCGAACTGCTTGCGGCGGTCGGCGAGCAGCCGCTCGCGTGCGCCCATAGCGACGAACATGCCGAGGCCGCGGCGCTTTTCCAGCAGCCCCTCATCGATCAGCGTGTTGATGCCCTTGGCCGCGGTAGCCGGGTTGATCCGGTAGAACGCGGCAAGCTCGTTCGTGGATGGCACGCGGTCCCCCTCGACCAGGGTCCCGTCGGCGACGTCGTCGGCGAGCTGCTCGGCGATCTGCACGAACAGGGGCGTCCCCTCGTCGAGCATGGGCACCTCCGGCAGCGGCCTCGTCGTCACCACTCAGGTTCGGTGGTTCATTACTTGAGTAATGTAGCGATGGACCGGTGTCGGGCGCAACCCCGGATCCCGGACCCGCCCGGTGACGACAGGGCCGGGTGGGCGCCGGAGTTACTGGAACCACTGCGGCTCGACGCGCGGCTGCCGGGGCCGCCAGTCGGTGGCGGCGGACAGCCGGGCGGATGACACCCGCAGCGATCGCGTGAGCGGTGCCAGCGCCGAGAATGCGGGTACCAACCACGGTGGGACCGTGCGTGCCCGGCGTACGCCGGCTGCCTCGCCCACGACGCCCGCGAGGTCACCGACCCGAATCGGGTCGGCGCCGACGTTGTAGACGCCGCTGGGCGCCCGTAGTGCCGCGATGGCTGCCGCCGCGGCGTCGATGGGCCGAATGAGAGTCCGCCAACCATCGTGCGGCCCGGGCAGCATAGGCAGGTGGAGCTTCGCCGTGCCCAGCAGCGTCTGGGACAGCTGCCTATCGACCACGAGCCCGATCCGCAGCCGGACTGCTGTCCTGCCGGTGGCGGCGAACCCCTGGGCGTTCTCGTGCGCGAGCACCGACGAACGCAGGAACCCGGTGGCCTCCAGCGGCGCGTCCTCGTCGAGCACCGCGTCGCCGCCGTCGGCGTAGACGAAGCAGATCCCCTCGGCCACCACGGTGTGCACGGTGTCACTGTGCAGCGCGGCGTCCACGACGGCGGCGCTGCCCGCGACGCGGACGTGGTCGTTGTAGCGCCAGGCTGCCGGTGACGCGAACCGCGCGCCCTGGGGCAGCCGGCTGGCCAGGTTGATCACTGCGTCGCACCCGGTCATCGCGCTGCGCAGCGACTCGGTGTCGAACAGGTCGCCGACGACCGGTTGCGCGCGGAGGTGCCGAATCACAATGGCTCGGTCTTCGTTACGGGCCAGCGCTTTCACGTCATGCCGCTGCGCCAGCAACTCTGCCACCGCAGGGCGTCCTAGCACCCCGGTTGCCCCGATGAGCAGTATCTTCATCATGCGGGCTTGCACAACAGGGGCAGGGCGACCATGCCGTGCTGTCGCAAGGTGCGGCGGACGTAGGTGTGAAAGCTCGGTCTGCTGAGCTGCGCGAGCATGAAGCGCGCCGCGCCATGGGGGAGGCGTACATAGTTGATAAAGGCGTACGGCGCCTCGCTGGTGGGCTGCAGCAGCGTCGAGTTGTCCGCCCCTGTCTTGGCGGTGTACCAGCCGGCGAGATCCTCCCAAGCCTCGACCGCACCAGCGGCGTCGTCGGCTGTGAAGTGGTTGAACAGGAAGGTGGCCGATCGCGTCCGCTCGGTGTCGCCGATCCGCCTGGTGTTGCGCGCCGCCATGACGAAGTCCGCGCCCAGTTGTTGCCAGCGATCCGAGCTCTGCACGTGGGCCAGCACGTCGGGTGTGGTGGTCCGAGTGAGCAGCGTGACGTCGAACCGCGGCACGCCCTCGAGTGGTGGGATGAGAACTGCTTCGAAGACGGTCGCGTCCGCGACGCCGTCGATGGTCTCGATCTCGCGGACCAGGGCCCTGCACTGGTCGAGGACCCGGTCGCGCTTTGCGCTGCTGCGCACGACGGGAGCGTGAGTCGGCGGGTCGACGGTCAAGCCGGCGTAGAGGTACTCGTGGGGCAGCGGCTCCGCGAACCGGGGGTGCGGGTACCTGGGGGCGACGGTCTGCATCTGCAGCTCCTTCGATCGCGGCGACAACCCTATCTTCGGATCGACAAACACTTCGGATATTCAAATATATACACTGGGGCCGTGACCGACAAGGACAGACGCGCTACGCCAGGGTTGCTCCGGCCGGCAGGCATCGACGAGGTGCTGGGGTTCGTGCCGCTGCTCGAGGCGTACTTCCGGCGTTGCCACGCCGAGATGCCGGACGAGCTGGTGGAGGTCTTCAGGGATCATCGGCTCACGGCCAGGCACGGTGGCGTGCTGGCACAGTTGTGGGCCTGCCAGTCGATCAGCGTCACCGACCTGGGCCGGCGGATGGGTGTCTCGCTGTCGACGGCCAGCGAGCTGGTCGGCGATCTCAGTCGCGCCGGGCTGGTCGAGCGGCGGGAGGACCCGAGCAACCGT